>JAIQGE010000012.1 GCA_020072815.1 Terriglobia bacterium
CAGCTTCCGATTCCTTCAGGATGGCGATGATCTGTTCTTCGTTGAACCGACTCTTTCTCACTTCTCCTCCTTGGCCCTGGCGGGCCATCTTAACGGAGAAGTCTCATTTTGACTGGGCTACTTCTTGGGGGGCACGTCAGATCAACTCTGGCTGGATCAATATCGCCGGTTCTGGACTGAGCGCCAAAAGGCGGAACAACATCAACGAAAGCTGCGGGAAAAGGCTGCCCGGATAGGGCACCCTCCAGCGAATACTCCCAACCGAATCAAGGGCCACGTCTTTGCTTTTACGGGCAGACTTGCCGGCTGGCCTCGCCGCAAGTTGTATCCTCGAGTGGAAAGGCTTGGAGGCCGCGTTGTGGAAAAAGCAGGTGCTATGGGTTCAGTGCAGTGTCTCGTTCACGCTGAAATATTGGGTGGCCGAAAAAGCACACAGAAGCTTGAGATCGCACATCGGGAACAAATTCCTATCATTACCGAGGAACAGTTCTTCAAACTGGCGCGGATCAACTAAAGGACTCCTTATCGGCTTGCTCCCACTGGTACTGTGGACGACGGGCATGGATTCTTACGTGTTGCTTGAACCAATCTTCACACGCTCAGTGATTATTCGGGTCCGAACTTATTGCCCGGTACACCGTCCCCAGCCCGAGCCTCAATCGCTCCGAAATGGCACGCCAAGAAAGGCCCTCAGCCCGAAGCTTCAGTACCTCTGACGACTCGACTACCTGCCGTGGCCGGCCGATTCGCTTGCCTTTGGCCTTGGCGTTACGAAGACCGGCTCTCACACGTTCTTGAATCAACGCCCGCTCGAATTCAGCCATCGCGCCGATAATCTGAAACATCAGCCGGCCTGACGGAGTACTCAAATCCAAATTGTCCCGCAGACTGATAAACGTGACTCCATAAGCGCTCAGATCGGCAAGAGAATTAACCAGATGCTTCAGGCTCCGCCCAAACCGGTCAATCTTCCAAACCAAGATAGCGTCAAACCTGCATTTTTGCGCGTCTGTCATCAAACGGTTCAGGGCGGGACGGGATTCTTTTGAACCAGAGACGCCTTCGTCAACATATTCTTCATGAATGCTCAAGCCTCTGCGAGTGGCATATTCGCGCAGCTCGGAGAGCTGCATTTCGGGGTCTTGGTGGCCATTGAGAGTGGATACGCGCGCATACAGCGCGACGCGATGAATGGGCCTGTCCTGAGAAAAGACGGCTGTGGTATTTTTGCTCTTAGCCATTGCCCCTCCTCGTAGGTGCAATCGGTTAGCGCCGTTCGGGTGCTGATTACACCCGGCGGCGCGCTTTCTTAGTCTCTACCATTCTGAGATCTGAAGTCAACTGTATAATGCAAGTAAAATCGATTGATATACTCACCCATTAGTATGATAATCAGCCTGTGAAACGGCTGACCTCAACAGAAAAGCGCGTGCTGCGAGCGATGGGCAGCCTCGGCGGCAAAGCTTCTGCGGCCAAGCTCACCCCCGAGGAGCGAAAGGAAAAAGCGCGCAAGGCAATTCAGGCACGCTGGGCAAAGGCTAAGCCAAAAAAGAAGTGAGAGCCGAGAAACTGTCGCCCGGTGGGTGCTGCCCATTGGCCCGGTTATGTTCCAGAACGTCCCAGTAGGGCTGCAAACCGCTGATTTCAAGGGCCGCACGAGCCAAAATCGATTTGTGCCAAAAATGAAGTAGTTTCGAACGACCGTAACGGAGGCGTCAGGCCCTTCGGTTGAAATGGTGGAGCTGGTTTGTTGGGATTGACGGAGAGGCACAGCCCGCAAATTTTCTAAAGGGCCGCGATTATCTCGTCGCGATAGGGGGCTCACCATACGTGCTTGCCAACTTGCTGGTCACGCGTATTAATTCGCGGTACTTCCCCACGATGTCGATGTTCCCCATGACTCTTAGACTGGACAGTTGAGGAGTCCACTTACCCCGTAATAGAAATTTTCGATATCGACGCGTTAAACTGTTTCATAAGCGTCGCTGTTGGAACAATTTAGGCGTTTGGCGAGATCTGCTTCCTTTTTCCAATCTCCAGTCGCTATCTGAAAAGCAATCACGAAGGTGACGCTCGTATGTCCGCAGATGGACCATTCCACTGGCACCAAGTTGACCATACACTGGCGACCCTTATGCTGGCCGAAATATCAGAAGAATTCCAGCAACTCGCGCGCGAGGACTTCCAGCAAATTCATTATCAGAATATAGGTAACGGGAATCGCATGACCGTGCCTTCGGAGCGTTTGGAGATGCATCGTCTCCGCACGGACGAGTTGGCGGCGCGATACTACGGGGTGTACTGCGAAGTTTGGCGATCTCAACAAAAACCTCTCACGCCTGACCTTCTTCGAGCCATATGCCCAAATCGTCTCCGGGTACTTATGTCGGCGCGCGTTAACGGCATCAGGTCCGAATTCAGCATGGAACAGATGCGCACCCATAGTTTCAACAGCGAGTGGCTGAAGGCGGCCATGGCAGAATTCCAGCGCAGTCTGGACCGACTTTATAGCAAGTGGGAGAGGCTGGCCGAGATTGACGCGAAGAGCCTGGAACATTTGCTGGCAGCCGCACGGAATAGTCCAGACATCGATATTGTAGCTACACAGCTTGTTCATTCCAGAGCTCAGATCCGAATCGTCGAAGCCAGGCTAGCAAGTATTGAGGCACGGATTACGTCGTGTGAACGAGCATTAAGTGCCACCCAGTTGCGGCAATCAGATAATTACAGAATTAAGAGCCTGGAGCAGCGCCTTGAAACCCTTAAGGCTGACAAAAAGCAATTCGAGCTTAAGCGTGATGACTGGCAGCGAAGCCAAGACACTGCTTTAAGTCGCTCGGCGGAACTCAGGGGTCAAAATATCTCCAACTTGCTCTCTTACGGAGACGCTCAAGAGGTCGATAATGAGTCCCGGCCCCAGGATCGCGAGCAACAGATCATTAATCCCGGAACTAATAGTGGGGCGGCTATAGGACCGGAGAGGGGAATTGCCCAAGCCAGGGAGCGAGTAAGGCACTTTGAAGCAGAAATTGCCGCCGTCGAAACGAAAATCGCTGCATTTCAGCAGTCCCTTACGGAAGCAATTGTGCATGGAACTTCCACGATAAAACCAAGAGATATCGATAAAGTAATTCGCAAATTGCATGCGGACAAAAAGGACCTTGAATTCCGAAGGGACGACTGGCAGCTAAACCTCAATACAGCTCTGAGCCACTTGGCGGGAGGCATCCAACAGAGCGTTCGAAAAGAAACGGACACAACTGAACGTCACGCAATCCAGATGATGACAAATGCAGGTTTCAGCGATGTGACGGCTTTGCAAAACAATGTTGCACCTTCGGTGGAAACGGTCTCTGAACCAGCGATATCTCCCAGGGAGAGTCCCGCAGCCGACGAAAGTCGAGTGCCCGGCGGCGTGCCACGCAAAAAAGAGAAACTGCCGGCTAAGACTGCCGATTTGTCCCAGTATTTAGATGAGGCGCAACTGACGGACCGGCAGCGCGAGTGTTTTTCTCTAAAATTCGAGTATGGATTGAGGTTCAGTGCGATTGCCCACCGATTAGGGATAAGTCGCAAGACGGTCGATGAGCACATCGCTGCGGCCCGTCGAAGAATGGAATGGTCCAAAGTTAAAGATAAAATAAAAGCAAAAAAGGCCCGCCTCAATCCTGAAGAATGACCTACACCCTGCTGTCCTCTTAACACCCCGCACTCTGGTCACGTCACCAGAGCCTCCTCGAAAAATTATCTGCCCTGAAATCAATGTCTTAGTACCCCGCAATACCCCGCAATACCCCGCACGCGGGGACTTATGGTGAGAGCTCGCAGCAACTCCGGCAGCCATCGAACGCCGAGATTGCCTGCGGAGCAACAAGGACAACCATTGTGAAAAAACTTATCCCCACGAAACAAGCTGCCGAAATGCTCGGAACAACTGTTGGAACGCTGAAGAGCTGGCGCTCCCGAGGACTTGGCCCCAAATGGGTCAAGCTGGGAGCCGCGGTGCGGTATGATGTCGAGGAGCTTCTTGATTTCATCAAGAGGAACACCCGCGTACCTTCCGTGCGAGCACTCGTGGAGGAGCGTCGTGGAACTCTTTAAGAGGAAGAACTCAAAATGCTGGTGGTACGACTTCGCCGTCCGCGGAGAGCGGTATCGCGGATCAACCAAAGAGACCAACAAAACTGCCGCCCAAGCCAAAGCGGCACGATTATTAACCGACATCGCTGAAAGCAGGAACCTTCATTGTGGCAAGAAGGCACCAGTGCTTTCAGACTTTGCTGATCGCTTCCTGGCTTATCTGATGAATGCTAAATTGGCAGATAATTCCAAGAGGTATCTGCGATGCGGATGGAAGCTGCTGGAGCAAACGAGAATCATCGGAATGCGCATGAGCAACATACGGACGGAGGACATTGACGCACTGACGTTTCCGGGTTCAGCATACAACGTTAACTGTGCGCTCAAGACCTTGCGACGTATGTTGAATCTGGCGCATGAATGGGGGCTGATCGGTGGAGTGCCAAGAATCAGATTGATGAAAGAGCTCGGTCGTTCAATACGTTTGGACGAAGAGGCGGAGCGCAAACTCCTGGCGTATGCTCGCCAGCCGCTGCGCGACGTGATCATTCTGATGCGGGACACTGGCATGCGTAACCGGAAAGAGCTGTTTCGGATGCGCATAGAGAACCTGGACTGGAACACCCGTACGATCTTCGTTCCAGATAGCAAGACCCCCACCGGAAGGCGTTACATTCCCATGAGTGATCGCGTTCTGGATCTGCTCATGATCCGCTGCGGTGAGCGGCGCGAGGGATGGGTATTTCCAGCGAACTCCGCAGCAGGGCACCTCACTACACTGGACAAGCAATTTCGAGAGGCGCGGAAAGCAGCCGGCCTTCCGAAGAATCTCGTGCTCTATTCTGCCCGGCATGATTTCGGAACCCGCGTCTTGCAGAAGACAGGGAACCTCGCCGCAGTTATGAGGGTCATGGGGCATTCCGATCCCCGGATTGCAATGCATTATCAGCATCCTGACCTGGAGCTCATCAGGCAGGGGTTGAATGTAGGGAGTAGTGACGCCAGAGTGCAGTAAGAGCTTTAGGGCACATTTTGCGGCACAGTAACAGAAGAGTAACTAAACTTTAACGCGGTAAATGATTGATTTGATGGTGCGCCCGGAGAGATTCGAACTCCCGGCCTGTTGCTTCGGAGGCAACCGCTCTATCCAGCTGAGCTACGGGCGCGCACGCGTGCAGGTCTTTTATTAGATTAACATTTCCGCCCGACTTGGCAGTTAGGTAATTTGGGTACTGGGCTAACGCTGCGTTGCCCGATTTGCGAGAAGCTCTAGCAACACCCGATCCTCGACTATTTTCTCAATTTTCGATAATACACGAGCGTCTTTTGCGCCGGTCACGCGCCTTGAAGCGGGATCGGCGACAAGGGCCTTGTCTTACTTCTTTAGGGTTGGGTCGCTGCGTCTTTATCGGAAGTCAGCCCGCGATGACCAGACCCAGCACGTTCAGGAAAGGAAGCAGAATGAACGCTGGGGCCTTCTTCCTCAGAACCGCCCCGGCGATCACGGTCAACGGATAGGTCCAGATCGACCAGAGCCATAGGTAAGCGCTCCAAGTCTCCCCGCCATCGAAGACCATGGGCGCCAGTGGAGCGGCCATGAACCAGGGCACGAGAAAAATAAGCCACACAATCAACAGAGCCATTGCAAGTTTTTGCGACATCGAGCAGTTTCCTCCCGGAACGGCGGGTTAGCGAAAGCAACGCAGCATTAGCCCGCTACCGTAATTTGAAAACCGGCGTGATTGGCCGCATTTACGCAATTGCCAATTTACCCGTTTGCCAAATTACCCCTTCGCCGCGATTAGCAGCAAGGCGCCAATGCGTTTGAAGTCGCGCAGCTCGTCCGCGTTCTTGAACCACTTGCCGGAATAGATTTCCGGCGTGGGGCTGCGGTCCGGAATGCGGCGGGTCTGCACGTCAATGAACCCATGTTTCTTCAGCAGCGCGACGTACTCGGCCTCTGAGAGCGCCTGCACCGCCACTTTCAGTTCGCTCACCCAGCGCAGCGAGTAGTGATTATCTGTGTACAAATTAATAAGGATGAACAACCTGCCGCCGGGAGCCATCACCCGGCGCAGTTCGTCCAGGGCTTTGCCTTGGTCGGCATAGTAGTAGAACGATTCCACAGACAAGACTTTGCTGAAGGTGTTGTCTTCGGCGGGAATGCTCTCCGCCGATCCCCAAACGTAACGGATATTTTTGAAGTCCGCTGAAGCCTGTTCAGCGCGGCGCAGCATCTCGTCGGCGACGTCCAGGCGGACGATTTCGCCTTGCGTCGCCACCTGGGCCATGCGTCGCGAGGCCCAGCCGGTGCCGCAGCCCAGGTCCAGCACGCGGTCGGCGGGCTGCAGGGCCATGAGCGCCAGGGTCTGCTCGGTGATGTCCGAGTGGTGGCTTTCCATCTCGTCGCCGCGACCGGCGGCGGCCCACTGGTTGAATTCCTGTTGCAGCTTTTGGTCGGCTTCAGACGGTGCGGGCACAGCTTTAGTCTCCATACTTCTATGCTACATTTAAAAGTTTCTAGAGCTCAATATGCCAGAACCTGCAAATCGCGCGCCTAGAGCGGAGGCCCTCTACTGCCCGCAGTGCGCCCGCGAAGTCACCGACCCGCTGACCTGCGGCGACTGCTCGGCGGTGATCTGCCGCGTGTGCGGGACGTCGCTGGAATCGTCGGCTGACCTGGGAATTGGATAAAAGGACACGCATGCTCACCATTCTTCTGCTCTTATGTTCCAACATCTTTATGACTTTTGCCTGGTACGGCCACCTCAAGTACCAGAACGTGCCGCTGTGGAAAGTCACGCTGGTCAGCTGGGGCATCGCCTTCTTCGAGTATTGTTTTCAAGTCCCGGCAAACCGCATCGGCAGCCATACTTTCAGCGCCGCGCAACTGAAGACCATTCAGGAAATCATCACGCTGGTGGTGTTCTCAGGATTTTCCATCTGGTACTTGAAACAGGACATCCGGTGGAATTACGCGGTGGGATTTTTCTTTATGGTTCTGGCGGCGTTCTTTGTTTTCAAGAAGTGGTGAGCGATCACACCGGAGTTTTCGTCTTCCGCTCCGGATTGAAGAACGGCAACTTGGCGACAGTGGCCGTGACTTTCTTGCGTTCAGCTTCAATGGTGATCTCCACCTGCAGTTTTGTACCGGGCCGCGCATGGCCGGTCTCCACGCTGGCCAGGGCGATCATCTTCTTCAATACCGGCGACCAAGTGGTGGTGGTCGCTTTGCCCACCTGCCTGCCTCCGGAATAGACGGGCACCGCCACGCGCGAGGCCTGCGACGGCGCCGCCGGCGTCAAGCCAAATTTCTCGTAGCTTGCTTCCACTTCCGTCCAGTCAAGTTCCAGACCGACCAGTTGCCGCGCCACTCCGTCTTTCGCGTGTTTGGCGAGCGCCGCCTTGCCGACGAAGTTTTCTTTGTCCAGGTGGACCATCTTGCCGAAGCCGAGTTCGTACGGCGAATATTTTTGCGACGGAATCAGCGCCTTCTTGCTGCTGGTGTAATCCACTTCAATCAGGAGCAACCCGGCTTCCACGCGGGCCACGTCAAGAGCCAGCATTCCGGCGGCGTGTATGTCAAAGCCGCGGCCGGCGTCCATGAGCGTGTCCCATATCTTCACCGCATCTTGCCACGGCATCCAAACTTCATAGCCGAGGTCGCCGGTGTACCCAGTGCGCGAGATGTCCACCGGAACCCCGGCAATCTTGCCGCTGGTGACGCGGAAATATTTCAGGTTGGCAACGTCGGCCTCGGCTACTGACTTGAGCAGCGCGCCGGAAGTGGGCCCTTGCAGCGCCAGAGCGGCAACCTGCTCGGAAATGTCCTCAATCTGTACGTCCATGTTGAGGCCGTTTTGGCGGAACCAACGCAGGCTGGGGTCGGCGGCGGTCCAGCGATACTTGTTCTCTTCCAGGCGCGTGATGGTGCCGTCGTCAATCACCATGCCCTGTTCGTCACACCAGCAGCAATAGATCACCTGGCCGGGCTTCACCTTGTTGATGTCGCGGGTGATGACGCGGTTCACCAGCTTCGTCGCGTCCTTGCCGGTAATCATGTACTTGTACAGCGGCGAAATATCAATCAGCGCGGCGGCGTTGCGGATGGCGTTGTATTCGTGCTCATGATGCACTTCATACACGCTCACCGTGTAATAGCCCGACCACTCGCGATAATTCAGGCTGTGGCACAAGGCCAGCGTCCGTTCATGGAATGCGGTCCCGACAGGCAAATCAGATCCCTCAGAGGCAAGTTGCGTGACGGGTGAAATTATACGAGAAATGGCCGAGGCGACGTTATCGCCGCACTGGCTGCGCGACAGCGTCGCTCAGGAGAATCGGCAATAGCATCGGGACGAGCGCGGACGATGACGCCGACGATCTTCTCAGCGACGATTCAGTGACGCGCGAGAATTCAGTATAAGCGGCGATGCAGCACCGCGATGGCAGTAGCGCCGGGATGGGGGAATGTCCCGGCCTTCGACGCAGGCTCGCCTGGGCTCTAAGCCGGCGCGTTCGTCGAAGCGTGGGCCAGGCGGTTTTCCACCGGCTCCCAGAAACTTTCCCATGTCCGGCTACGCTCGGTAGCCACCATCAGGATGAGAGTGCCTTCGTCTTCCGGCACTTCTGGGATGCGGTACGCGATAGGAAACGCTACCTGGTGAAGGAGACCCGCTGGGCCGTAATGAATGACGGTGACCATGTCCTGCCCGGCCACCAGCCGATAACGCGCTTCTGAAGTGGTTTGCGACTTCAGGACGTCTTTCAGAGCGCTAATGCTTACCAAATAAGTCAGTTCCATCAGTGGACTCCTCCGGAATAGGACTCCAAAATGACTCAGCCGGGAATGCGAGCTTTTTTGAGGCCTCGCTTCCCTTCCGCGTTTGCCCTACGCTGAATCTACATGACGTTTTATTCCCCTATTCTTACGGGATCATTGGAGACTCATTAAAAGAATTAATGTTTTGGCGGAGGAATCTGGCAATAAATTGGCAAAAAGGCGGTCTCGTGAAGGTCTCAGAGGTGCAGCGAAGCCCGCGAAAAATACTATACTCTAGATAGTATAGTGCTCTTGGTTTGCTTCCGGACGCGGCTTTCTCAGCATCACAGTGTTAACCGACTACGGAGGACCATCCACATTGAGTCACGTTAGCGAAGCGAAAAAGGAACTGACCACGCGCATCAACCGCATCCAGGGACAACTTGATGCCATCAAGTATGCGCTGCAAGAAGATCACGACTGCGCTACCGTTCTGCAGCAAGTGGCTGCCTGTCGCGGCGCGATCAATGGCTTGATGGGCGAGATCATGGAAGGCGAAATCAAGGGACACGTGTTGAGCCGCACGGCCAAACCCAACTCCTCAGAGGCCAAAGCGGCGGATGACCTAGTCCAGGTATTACGCAGGTACCTCAAATAAGTCTTTTCTAAGCCTCCCGGCACGAAAGTGTTACCTCACCTGATTCCGACTTGTGGACATATACCCCACGGAGTATAGTGAAACGTCGCATCGGCCTCGCCAAAGCCGACGGCGACTTGTCGAGTTAGCGTGCAAGGGCCGCCAGGAAGACACGGTTTGTACTTCGAAAGACCGGCTCCAGGCGGTAAGCAAGTGCAAGATATGCCGTACCACAACCATTCTCATCCTTCCGCCAGCGCCAAAACATTGCGGTATGCGCTACTGGCCACCTTCTTATATGTCCTGATTACGCTGTTCGCGGGACTGCGCGCCCACAGCCTGGCGCTGCTTTCCGAATCAGGACACAACTTTACTGACGTCCTGGCTCTGCTGCTTTCCTGGGTGGCGGTCTTCCTCCAAACTCGCCCTCGCAGCGCGACCAAGACTTACGGCTACCACCGCGCCGGCGTGCTGGCGGCGTTTATCAACGCGCTCACGCTGGTCTGCGTCGCCTTCTACATCTTCTATGAGGCCATCCTGCGCCTGGGCCATCCGGTGGAAGTGCAGGCCCAGATCATGATCTGGGTCGCGATGGCCGGCGTGCTGATGAACGGGACCATCTCCTGGTTCCTGTTCCGCGGCGCCCGCGACGTGAACATACGTAGCGTCTTCGTCCATCAGCTGGGCGACACTCTCTCCACCGCCGCAGTAATCGTGGGCGGCTGGGTCATTCTGGTCTCCGGACGCACCTGGGTTGATCCTGCGCTTTCCATCGGCATCGGCGTTCTGATTCTGTGGTCCTCGCTCGGCATCATCCGGGAGACACTCAACATTCTTCTGGAAGGCACCCCGCGCGGCGTCTCGGTGGAACTGGTGGTCTCCGGCGTGGGCGCCGTCCAGGGCGTCAATGACGTGCATGACGTTCATGTCTGGAGCCTCGGCTCGAATTCCCACGCGCTCTCCTGCCACTTGCGCATTGACGATATGCGGCTCTCGCAAAGCGACGTCATCCTGCGCGAAGTGACCGACCTGCTCGCCGTCGAATTCCATATCCATCACGCCACCATCCAGTTTGAAAACGACCTGTGCACGATTCCCCGTAGCTGCGTGGTGCCTATCGGTACCTCGCACGAAGCGCGACGGATCCGGGGCCGCACTGGCTGATACTTTCCCTGGGGATATCCAGCGGTGCCGGCGACTACGATTCTCGTGTGGCACCGGCACCGGGGTCCCCGCAACGCGCTTCGCGTGGCGGGGTGGAGGATCTCCTGCCGGTGTTCTGTTCACGGTCTTCCGATCACGGGCGATCACATTGCGATCACGCGCGATTCCGGCGATTCTTTGTTTTCCGATCCGTGTCATCAGCGTTGATCAGCGGTAAGACTTTGCTTTCCTCTGCGACCTCTGCGTCCTCCGCGGTGAAATTCCGGGCTCCGCTTTTCAATTACCCGATTACCAATTCAGCAATTACCAATCTGTTACTCCCACCCCCACCCCTCCCCTAAAGTGCGTGTTGCAAACACAGGGTTTATTCCATTCGACCCAACGGTCACCCAACTGTTTACTGGGTAGTACATTTTCACTCTAACCACCTGATTCTTTACGCACTGAGCGTCCTTTGCGGCGAATCAGAGGTTTTGTTGGTTTCGCCTTGGCCGACTGCTGAGTGCTGACTGCTGAGTGCTTGTTTTTGCGCGCAAGCGAAAAAACAATCATATTAACTTATTTTCTTCGCCTTAACAAGCTAAGACTGTGGTTAAGCCCTGGCGTTAAGGTGTATTCCTCTCGGCGCTAGTTTCATTCACCATGTCTCAAGTGGTTAAGCCCTGGCGTTAAGGTGTATTCCTCTCGGCGCTAGTTTCATTCACCATGTCTCAAGAGGCGTGGAGCGGACGTCAACTAGCAGGCCAGAGGGACCGCCGGCATTTGTCACTTTGATAGCAATCACGTACCGTCCCTTGGACGGTATCGTGATTTGGAAGGGCCCGTTGGCAACCTGCCAATCATTGCCCGACCCGGCCAACGTCCCATTGAGATAAAGCTCAAAGGAATTGTCAGCGGTAACCGTGATTGCGGTTGCACTATCGCCCTTGCCGTCGAAGACGAACTCCTTCCTGAAGTACAACGTAGAAGTCCCAGCGGACCAATCGTCGTTGGAGTGGTAACTCCAGATCCACCGCGCTGGTGATGAACTGGGCCAGTTGCCGATGGCCCCCCATGGCGCGGTCCCTACCCCGCCTTCATCTACCGCTTCGTCCCAGCCACGATCGTCAAAGTACGGGTTTTGCCAGCCCTGAGGTGCGTTGATAGACCACCTCCACGATGTGTTCGAGGACAGCGTCGAGTAGTCCAACGGCTTGTACCAGTTGGCACGTTCCCAGGCCTGCAGGTATGCCTCGGCTGACTGGAAGAGCGGTTCCAAGTCGGAATTGCTGACTCCTATAAACTGCAGATCGCGAATGAAGTCTGGATACAGGCCGATATGGCTGAGACCGGTGTAGTTGAAATTTTCAGTACGTCCGCGAGTCCAAGACTGCTTTTCTGGTATCGGGTATTGGCACCAGTTGACCATGATCTTTACACCGTTGTCGACCGAAACCCCTTCCGGTTCCAAGCATCGTTGATTGTCCCCCTCAGGATGGAGTGCGCCCTCGGTACTGAGCACCCATGTTTGACTCGGGGAACCGTTACAGTCCCAAAGAACCGGCTGTCCCGTAAGACCCAAAGCGGGTGCATCCAGACATTTGCTCGAATTCTTAACATACGGCCGGATGGTTCCGTCGGCGAAACTCCATTGCTGATTGGGGTCGGCGTTGTTCCCGCAATCCCAAATGTACGGCGGGGTGCCATTTTTCTCCACGCCCGTGGTGTCAAGGCACATCGGCATATCATTATCGTTGAACGCGACAAACAAACCACTATTCTCGTTCAAACGGCTGCGTTCCAGGACCCCGTTGGCTCCTGCCGAGCTGTTTGCTCCTGGGAAACCGAACGGGAACTGCTTCGTGTCAACGCCACCCCAGTTGCCGCCCACGTTCAAGTCACCGCCAGAATACAAATTCGAGGGGTTACCCTGTGCTTCCGCTTGTAGAAGCGACGGTAATAGGGCACTACCGTGAATAGCGTCCGCGTTCATGCCACAAGCCCCGGTTTGTTTGTGGTAAAACCGCGGCTCGCCAGTCCTCAAAAAACTGTTGAAATCGCTGCCAAAGCCGACGCCGATCACTGCTCCCGGAGCAGTCTCGTCGCGGGCGCCCGGCGTGTCCCGCGATTGGTCAACGGCGTTCAAGTAAGCCTGCGCCCACGATTTGTCCGAACCGCCACAGTCGTTACTTACCGTGCCACGATTCGGATACGTGGAAGACAAGCCAGAGACTGTGCGTGCATAGCTGCTTATACTCGGTGGCTGGACGGAGTTCAAAGAAACATAACCGCCGAGATTGCGGATTGCCCTCAACTCCCCCGGGTCGAGTTGGCCCTCATGGCGCCCACGGTCGTCCGACGGGCTGTAGCTGGTCATGAGCGAGGTGTGCCCTGAGACCAGCGGGTAACTAAATCTGCCAGCGATGGACAGTGCATCAATTGTCGACTTCTTCCCCAAGTGATCGATGTCAATCATCGCGCCTTTACGCATCAAGTTGCCAATGAATTGCCGTCCGAGAGGTGTAAGGCCTTTAGCCTGACAACTACCGCCACCGGCTGGCCAAGACGACTTCGCAGCGTCGTATGTCGGATAAGGCAATGCTAACGCGGCAAGTGCAACTTGCCCGAACCAGTTCTTCCCCAACTCGTCCTTAAACCGGAATATCTCCATGGCGTTCGGGTCAATTTCACGGCAGGACATCTCCTCAAAAAGTTCGCCGTTGATGTAGTACTGCGAAAGCGCGAAATTCTCGTCGAAGAGGGAAGGACCGCCGAAGCCGTTTTCAATAAAATGGACCGGAAAGAAATGGCGAACGCCCTTGGCGTAGAGGGCATCGAGCTTGGCTTGTTCCGCCATTCCCCAGGCTGCCCCGCACGAGGCGCGCCGCCCGCAGGACAGGCGACTGCAATCGCGAACATTGATCGTGGTCGAGCATCTGTATTTAGCGACGCCGCAGATAAATGCAGCCGAATTGTCCGTGGGGGGGCTGTCCTCGCCAAAGCCGCCCAGTTGCCCTATGGTTCCGGTACCGCAGCCCAGGGGCGTGTCCACTTCGATGCCCAGAACTACTGCAAGCTTTCCCTCCTGCACTGCTTGCCTGGTTTCTCCTGGGGTGTAAACGATTTTGAACCAGCCTCCGTCCTCGAGCAGCTCGCGCTCCAAGCGCTTCGCCGCCTCGATCTGCAGGTCAATGGTTGTTTCGTCTTTGCAACTGAGCCTCGTGTTGACACCGAGTTTGCATATACCCTCGTTGTTGACAGCCAGCATCACCATGAGACGCAGGCCGCCTTTCCAGGCACGCTTTAACCAGGTCTTGTAAACTTGTTGGTGCGTACGTGACTTCCGTGAAGGCCAATCCACAAAGTCGGGGTAGCCATGGCCCCCCCCGAAGTGTACGGGCAGGCACGACGCTGTGGGGTTCACCCAGGGAGCTGTGGGGTTCACCCAGGGAGCTGTGGGGTTCACCCAGGGAACGGGAACAACATCACCGTGAGAGGCTCCACCAGATTCTCCCTCAAGGTCCATGCACCCACCCGCAAAACTGGAATGACTGATGCCACACTCGCTGAGTGCAGCGCTGATCGCCCCTCCGTAAAAGCCGCCAACGGACGACTGTGTGCCGGACCAGGTTGGTGAACCATCGTCCTGATCTCCCGGACGGCCGTGGAGCATGGAACCGCCGAACGCGAGGTTGGCGAACTGGTGCACGTGAGCGTCGGCATAACCAAGAACCGCTGGGGCGCGAGGCAGTCGCGACGGAAGCGACACGTCGCTATGCGCGTTGGGTGTGAAGTGGTAGTAGCTAGCGGTGACACTGTACTTATAGTTGGTGGCCTTTCTGTCGGCGGGCGGGTCAAGTACGCAATACCTCCAGATGTTGGGATCGCAGGCTCGTGTCGCCTCCGCACCTGTCTTGGTGCTTACCCATTTTAGTGTTGTGTTTCCATTCACCCACTGCGTGTAGCCGAGCAACTCAGGGGGGTCGTACTCGGCACAGGTCACAGGGATATTCGGCAAGATTTTCTGGCTGCAAAGTCCCGCTCCATTGGCAATACACTCCCACTCGCTGCCGGGTTGACTGAAAGCGTAATAGCAGGCACTCTGTCCATCCAATTCCAGTTGGGTCGGAGTCAGATTGCCAGGGGTCCAAATCTCGGTTCGACCGCCGAGCCTGGATCGATAGAGGGCAAATCGGTTCAAATACTGCGCACTGGCATAGAAATAGAGCGGCCTGTCCCAATCGATAGCGGTCTGCCGATCGGATTGCACTGAGGTGTTCACGCGCAAAACAGGAGGCGCCAAGTCGGGAGTCGTCAACGAGAGAGTCTTTAGGGGCCCATATGGTACTCCGCCTCGGTACGCTGTCACAGTGTACATGTAGGTTGTGCTTGGATAGAGCCCACTGAATTTCGCAGTGAATACAGGGGAGCTCAGAGCTAGGCACGTCGGCCTCCCACTGCTTGTTGGGGCAGGGCAGGGCTTATTCTGTAGTGTCACGACAGTTCCGGTTGTCGCATTTCGTACGACGAAATGGCTGGCGGGGAGCAGGTCCGGATAAACGCAACGTACTCCTATTTGACAAGGCACAACTGAATTAAATGATATGAATTGAGTATGAGCGTCCACGTTGATCGAGTACTGTTCAAGATCACGAATCGTATCTTGCCCAAACACTGCGCTGGATAGCAGCCCGACTGCGGACACAATAACTAAGCTCCAGTTTACTGTTTTCCTCATGTCCCTTCCTCCGATGTGCTACGGTTTTGATGGCTATACCCGTTGTTAATCGATGGAGAAAGCGGTTTGTGGAATACAGCAACTAGTCTGAAGCTCTTGGACGCCAACAGTCGATAAACGTATGATTTTCGCGTCTGACCGGTTGAACCGCGCCAAACGTGCCGCGGGAAATCTTTCTTGGTGCTTCGCGAACGATCTCTGTCTGAATTATGACCGGTTGGATGCCAGATTCACTCAGGCTTAGAAACGGTGGCACACATTGTTGAAACCGTCTGTGATCGCAGTCACACTGGTCAGTTCTCTTAAGCATTCCGCAACAGGTAGGTAGCTAAAGATTGCGCTTGCTCTTTTGTTGCTACCATCGTTTCCCCGCCCTACCCGCAGTTGGTGTTATCCTTATCGCACCCTACTTTCACAGCGAGACTGTAACCAATTCATGTCCAACCCAAACATTCCTGACCCCAATTCAGCACCCAGCGCCAACGCCGCCGTTTCTGAACCCAACGTTTCCGCGCCCGTCGAAAACACTCTGCCGCCGGCCCAGCCAGAAGAATCTTTCGATCAGCTTCTCAAGCAATTCGAGAAGACTCATTCGTCGAAACCCGAAGGCGGCAAAGGGATTCAGGCCGTCGTAGTCGCCGTGACCGCCGACTCCGTCCTGCTGGACATTGGATTCAAGTCGGAAGGCATCCTTCCTTTATCTGTCTTTGAGAGCCGCGGCGAGACCGTCAAGCCGGGCGACAAGATGCGCGTCTCGGTGAAGGGCCGCGGGCCGGAGGGATATTACGAGCTCTCGCTGGGCAAGGTGGAGCGCGCCACCGACTGGGCGTCGCTGGAGAAGGCGTTTGCCGAGAAGTCGCCCATCCTGGGCACGGTGACCGCCGTGATCAAAGGCGGCCTCAGCGTGGACGTGGGCGTCCGCGCGTTCATGCCGGCATCGCGCAGCGGAGCGCGTGACGCCGCCGAGATGGAGAAACTCGTTGGCCAGGAGATCCGCTGCCGCATCACCAAACTGGACGTGACCGATGAAGACGTGGTCGTGGACCGCCGCTCGGTGAGCGAAGAAGAGCAGCGCGCAACCAAAGAACGCCGCTACGCGGAAATGCAGGAAGGCGAGACCGTGGGCGGGACCGTCCGCAGCCTGACCGACTACGGCGCGTTTGTGGACCTGGGCGGCGTGGACGCCCTGCTCCACGTGGGCGAAATTTCCTGGAGCCGCATCAACAGCCCGGCCGACGTGCTCACCGTGGGCCAGGAAATTGAAGCCAAGATCATCAAGATAGAACCCGACAAGCGCCGCATCGCGCTCAGCATGAAGCAACTGCTGGCGCATCCCTGGGACCTGGCGGCGGACAAGTTCAAAGCCGGCGAGCGCGTGCGCGGCACGGTGACCCGCGTGATGGACTTTGGCGCGTTCGTGGAGATTGAGCCGGGCATTGAAGGGATGATCCACGTGTCAGAGATGTCATGGGCCAAGCGCGTGCGCGTGGCGGGCGACGCGGTGAAACCGGGCGAGACGGTGGAAGCCGTGATCCTGAGCGTGAACACCGCCGACCGCCGCATTGCTCTGGGACTGAAACAGGCGCTGGGCGATCCCTGGGCTGACGTGCCGCAGAAATATCCTGAAGGCTCCGTGGTGGAAGGCACGGTGATCAGCCTCCAAAAGTTCGGCGCGTTTGTGCAGATTGCCGAGGGCGTGGAAGGGATGATTCACATCGGCGACTTGACGGCGGAGAAAAGAATCAATCATCCCAGCGAAGTTCTCAAAGTCGGCCAGACGGTGAAGGCTCAGGTGCTGGAAGTGGACCGCGAAAAGCGGCGCTTGCGGTTGGGCATCAAGCAGATGGTCCCCAGCAGTCTGGACGAATACATTGCCGAGCACAAAGAAGGCGACGTGGTTACCGGCCGCATGAGTGACGTTTCCGGCGGCTACGCGCGCGTGGAACTCGGCGAAGGCGTGCATGGCGTGTGCCGCATGGCCGCGACGAGTTCGCCGAAGCATGAAGCCGCGAAGCCCGCGGCAGAAAAAGCAGAAGCCAAAGCTGACCTGTCTTCGCTCAGCTCGATGCTGAAAGCGCGCTGGAAGGGCGCCGACGAAGCCGCCAGCCCCAAAAAAGAAGCTGCCACCGCCGGACAGATTCGCAGCTTCAAAATCTCCAAGCTCGATCCTGCGCTCAAGAAGATTGAACTGGAACTGGCGTAAAGCTTGTCACACAGGCTGCCCTTCTTCTTCGAGGACGAATCCGCGGTCGATTCTGCCTTTGCCGATTGACCAGCAACTCGCCGATGAATCACAGCATGGCGTGACCCTGCTCACTGCTTTGTGCCGCCCGGAAGCCCACGATGTCCTCAGAAGTGTGCGAGGTGCCTTATGTTCGAGGACAGAGTGGATGCAGGCCAACAACTCGCGCAGCGCCTGACCGAATATGCAGGCCGCCCTGACGTGATTGTATTGGGCGTTCCTCGCGGAGGCGTGCCCGTAGCGTTTGAGATTGCGCAAGCGCTGCACGCGCCGCTCGATATCCTGCTGGTCCGTAAACTGGGCGCTCCTGGGCAACGAGAACTTGCCATGGGCGCGATCGCCAGCGGCGGAGTCCGCATTATGAACGAAGAGGTTGTCCGCGATTTGGCCGTCAGTGAAGAGCAGATTGCAGCCGCCGTCGCCGAACAAGAGGCCGAACTGCAGCGGCGCGAGCAACTGTATCGCGGCGTTCGTCCCGGCATTTCCGTGCATGGCAAAACCGTAATCCTGGTGGACGACGGCATTGCCACAGGTTCAAGCATGTTCGCCGCCATCAGCGCGCTGCGCACGCTTCAGCCGAAGAAGATCGTCGTAGCTGTTCCGGTTGCGCCGCTGCATACCTATCACCAGATCAAGCGAGTTGCAGATGACGTTGTCTGCGCGCTCACGCCGGAAGGCTTCTTTGGGATCAGCGAATTCTATGGGAGCTTCCCGCAGATTGAAGACGCCGAGGTCAGCGCTCTTCTGGCCCGCTCCGCGGAAGAGTCGCGCGCCTTGCGCAAGCCGGAGAAACGAGGTGTCGCATGACAACCAAGCGGTTCGATCAACATGGGCCGGTCAAACCGGTCAGCATTGCAGTGGACGATATCGTCCTTCACGGCGATTTTCGCATGGTGAGCGACGCGCGGGGCTTGGTGATTTTCGTCCACGGCAGCGGAAGCAGCCGTTTCAGTCCCAGAAACCGCTACGTCGCGGAAGAGCTGAACAAACACGGGCTCGCGACCTTGTTACTGGACCTTCTGACGGAGGAGGAACACAGGATTGATGAGCAAACCATGGAGTACCGGTTTGACATTCCCATGCTCGCGCGACGGGCCACGCTGGTTGCGTCCTGGGCGCAGCGCCAGCCAGAGATGGGCCGGCTGCCCATTGGGCTCTTTGGGGCCAGCACCGGCGCCGCGGCAGCGCTGATCGCGGCCGCAAATCTAAGGGGTGAAATTGCGGCTGTGGTCTCTCGCGGCGGGCGCGCGGACATGGCAGCGGATGCGCTCGACAAAGTAAAAGCGCCCAGCCTGCTGATCGTAGGCGGAGAAGACGAGGTCGTACTTGACCTCAACAAGATAGCGATGGCGCGGATGCACTGCCCCACCAAGCTGCACGTGGTCCCCGGAGCAACCCATCTCTTCGAAGAACCTGGCACGCTTGAGGAGGTAGCAACCGTCGCCGCCGGATGGTTCGTTAAAAACATGAAAGACTTCGCGCTCCCTGCGCCGCCGAAAGCCGTCGGCTGGAAGTAAACAAGAAACCTACCGAACATTTGCCGAGATCGTTTCGCACGAGGTGCCATATGAACGTCGAAAATATTATGACCAAGCAGCCCGTCTGCTGCGGTCCTTCTGATACCGTGCAACACGTCGCTCAGATGATGCGGCAGAATGACATTGGGGCAATGCCCGTGGTGTCTGACCTGGTCTCCAAAGACCTGGTGGGCATCATCACGGACCGCGACTTGTGCATCACCGCCATGGCCGATGGCAGAGACCCCCGTACCACTCCCATTGTGGATTACTTCACCAAGACCGTGGTCACCTGCACTCCGGACGATTCCCTGGAACTCTGCGAGCAAAAGATGAAGCAGCACAGGGTCCGGAGAATCCCCGTGGTTGACAAGAAGAACGAGTGCGTGGGCATGGTTGTGCAGGCCGACCTTGCGCGCGTGGACAAAGCTGAGAGCTTCCTGGAAATGGTGGCTGAAATTTCCCGGCCAAGCGCCAAGCGCGCTGTCCCTCTTGCCGTGGCCTGATCACGAATGACGAAGCGCAGACCCGGCGCCAAGCCGGGTCTGACTTTTTGGGCGGCACGTCAGCACAGCTTCCTTTCGCTACCGCCGAATGGAGCAATTCGGGCATCTCTCAGCGCAAATTCGCCATGCAGCTTTCTGGCATCATCCAACGACCCCTGTTATCTTCATTTAAGAGTCAAAACTGATTCGTCAACAGATGACCGCCTTCTTCTCCATCATCGCCATCGGCTTCTTCCTGGGCATGCGGCACGCCACCGACCCCGACCACGTGATTGCGGTCACCACCATCGTAAGCCGGCAGAACAAGATCAGCCGCGCCGCCCTGACGGGAATCTTCTGGGGCGTGGGACATACTTTGACGATTTTTGTGGTGGGAACGGCCATCATTCTTTTTGGCGTGGTTATTCCGGCGCGGATCGGCCTCAGCATGGAGTTTTCCGTCGCGCTGATGCTGGTGATTCTGGGCGTGATGAACGTGGCGGCGTTTGTGCGTTCGGCGCGGTCCATCGCCAAAGTTCAGCAGGCGTCCACGGTGCACACGCACCACCACAGCCACGGCGATTACATCCACACGCATCCGCATGGCCACTTGCCGGAAGCGCATCCCCACGCGCCTGAGAAAACGCCGCTGGCGCGCATGGACCGTCTTTTCGGCGGCGCCGGCCTCTATCGCCAGTTCCGGCCGCTGTTGATCGGGATTGTGCACGGACTCGCCGGTTCGGCCGCGGTTGCTCTGCTGGTGCTGACCACGATTCGCGATCCTCGCTGGGCCATCGCTTACCTGCTGGTCTTTGGTCTGGGCACCGTTGCCGGCATGATGCTGATCACCATGAGCATCGCGTCGGTTTTCACCTTCTTCGGACGACGGCACGCGGCCTTCAGCGTCCGTCTGGGACTGGCGTCCGGGCTGCTCAGCCTGGCTTTTGGTCTGTTGCTGGTGTATCAGATTGGATTCGCCGGAGGACTCTTCAGCGGACATCCGCAGTGGACTCCGCGCTAAGCGTCACGCAAAGCTCGCTATGGTACGCGACCACGTGGGTCTTTCGGCAAAATGCTTTACTTCACCCGCATCAGCATGACTTCTGTAGATTTGATCAGTGCCGCGGCGAGCTGGCCTTTTTCCAGACGCATCTCCCGCGCTGCGTCCGCGGTAATGATCGACGTGAGATGTTGGCCCGCGATGGAGAGGGTGACCTGGGCCATCAGGCCCTCGACTTTCAGTTCAACAATCCGGCCGACGAGCTGGTTGCGCCCGCTGATCTTCCTGTAGTTCTCCCGGCGGTTTTGGATCGGACCGCGCTGCGGCACGGCCGGCAGCAAACGGTCAATCTCCGTTGCCGGTATCCGGTGGTGCCCGCCCGGCGTCTTCGTGGTCTTGATCTTTCCTTTGTAGATCCACTGCTTCAGGGCCGGATAGCTCACGCCCAGGACCTTACAGGCCTGGCGAACAGGATAAAACTTGGGTTCTGATTCGGCCTTCATGTTCAGGTTCTACTCCAATCCCCTTGCTTCAGCAACATTCGCAACTTTGCACCCATGCTTGTAAATCTGCCCCTGTCAAATCGGCGCCAACAGCGAACGCAGCAACGGAGTCGCTGGAGACCGGTAAAGTTCATCCCATGTGCCTTGCTGCACAATTCTTGCCTGTTCCAGTACGATCACCTGCTGCGGACACAAACGTTGCAGGACTTCAGCTTGATGATCAACAGCAATCATGCTGAAACCCATGGTCTGGCTCCAGAAGACCAGATCATCAATCAGTTCACGAACCAATTGTCGGTCCAAGCCGGCAAACGGCTCATCCAGCAGGACCAAGGGCGGCTTGCGCGCCAGCATCCGAGCCAGACTCACGCGGCGTGCCTGGCCGCCGGAGATCAACGACGCCGGCGCCGGCCACAGGTGGCCCAATTGCAAACGGTCACGCAAGGTTTCAATCCACTGTTTCTGTTCACCGTTAGCGGCACGTTCTTTGGAAATGCCGAACATGACGTTTTCGCTTACAGTCAAATGGGGAAACAGCCCCGGTTCCTGCGTCAGATATCCCAGCGGACGCTGGTGCAGCGGTCGCGATGGCGGAAACAGTTGCAGATTGTCGAGCGTCACGGAGCCGCCGTCCGGCTCTTCGATGCCCGCGATGCATGCCAGCACCGTGCTCTTGCCCGCGCCGGACGCGCCGAACAGCCCCACCGACTGTCCGCGTTTCAGCTCCAGTGAGACGTCCACCGTCAGTTCGCGGCGCTTCTTGATGATGTGGGCCTTAAGCATGGCGCCGCCGTTGCGCCAGCACGTGGACCAGCCAGGGAAGCGGCAAAGCCACCGCCAGAAAAACCACCAGCAGCGGCATCACCGCGGGCAAGCCGAAGCTTTGCAGGTTCACCCACACCTGTACCGGCATGCCGGAAGGATAGTAAGCCGTGACCACGACCGCGCCGAATTCGCCGATGGCCCGCACCCAGGCGATGCTCAGCGCCACCGCCAGCCCCAGTCGCGAGAGCGGCAATGTCACGCGCAGAAATACTTTCCATGGCGTCACGCCCAGCAAGGCAGCTTGCTTCTGCAGCATGGTTGGAACGGCATCAAAGGCGGCCACCGCACCCAGTACGTAGTAGCCCATGCCCACATAAACCTGCGTGTAGACAAACGCCGTGGCGCTGTTGGTCATCAGGATTCCAAAGCGTTCCATCCACTGTCCCACCGTTCCATAAGGACCAAACGCCAGGGTAAGCAGGATCCCCAGGGCCAGCGGAGGCGCCAGAATCGGTACCAGCAGGATTGCTTGCCACACCAGCCGTTCGCGCGTTCGGCAGAGCGCAACATATGCGGCCACCGGCGTGCCGATGGCCACGATGATCGCCATGGCAAACGCCGTCAGCAAAAGCGATACGCGGACGGAAGACAACGCGGGTCCGCGAACGTCTGGCCCCCATTGCCACGCGCCGATGCGCGCGAACAATGCTGTGAACGGATACAGAAGCGCCAGCGCGAAGAGCGTAGCGCCGGCCCGTGCCATCCAGCGGCGCTCGATTTTCATGCGCGCAACTCTGCGGCGTTCTCCAGCGGATCGTAACTATACCGGCGGAATATGGCTTGACCTTCATTGCCTTTGAGCCATTGCACGAAAGCGGCCGCGCCTTGGGGATTGGCGGCGTCCTTGAGGACCGCAGCATAATAAATGAGCGGCTCGGGACTATACGACTTACCGCCGACAGACAAACTCACGTCCGGATGGTCAGCTTGAACATTTTGCCTGCTCAGGTTGACGTCCTTAGGCAGCGCGATGTAGGGCAGATGGAAAGGGCCGGGCTGGATCTTATAAGCCGACGCGGCATCTAGTTCGCCGCTTTGCAGGCGCGCCATCACCGTCGGCTCCGTGAAGATCTGTTTCTCGTTGAGGGTTGAGCCCAGGACTTTCTCCACCAGGTCCGATTGGTTGTAAGCCTTGGCGGCCAGCATCATAGTAAAGATGATATTGCGCCCCTGCGGATCGGTGACTGGATCCGTGCGCCCGAACCGCAGTCCTGGCTCCCGCAGGATCTTCCACAAGTCTTCTTTGCCATTGGCGGCAGCTTCAAAGCGCGAAGCAAAGCGGCTCTTGGGGCTGTACGCGATCACCATTTCCGTGTAGGCGATAGCCTGCGCTGAATCAGCTTTGCCTGCGCGCAGAACGGTGAGCGCAGGTCCCGGTGTAATCGGGATGAAGACATCCGGACGGATACTGCCTCCAATAATTAACTGCGCCAGAGCGTTGGAACCCTGCGCCCGTCCACGAAACTCCAGTTGCAAGCTCTGTGCCGCGGCAGTTTTGATGGGGCCTTCCATCATGGAGCCCATGGAACCGGCATAGGCCACGTCCAGCGGCGCCAACTCAGCCGCCCATAGATTGGCAGGGAGTCCGGCAAAGGCCACTCCCAAAGCCAGCCAGCAGCCGCGCTCCAAAAGTTGTCTTCTGGTCAGACTCTTTTGCACATGCTTCATCGCTGTTTTCCAACAACAACAGGCGCTCTATTGCAGAACGCATGTTAGTTAACGATTTAATACGCCTTTGTTCGTCATTGTCAAATGGTTTTATGCGTATGCGTGACTCGCTCTTGACGAGACACACTAGAGCGCGATGGGCCGCCCATGCCGGCTGGGGAGGCCGTCTTCACAACGCGCGCCAGCAAAGTCGTGCATATGGCGCCGAGGACCGCCAGCCCAAGCTGACGGAAGCACCGCAACCTGTGAAATACGGAGTGCTCACCATCGGCTATTCCACCCCCGAACGCACGAGGGTATCCGGCTCTCTCCGCTGTTGCCGTCATTCTTATCCGGGTAAGCTAAGGTCAGATAGCTCTCTTCGTTTTCTGCTAAGTACAATCTCTAAGCAAGCCCATGATCCGGTTCATAGCTAGCGTATAGGTTTCTGAAGGCGTCGCCCCAGGGTGCCATTGCGGGTAGCCAGGGCCGCTTCTTGCGAGCTAAGTTATTGGTTTTTATGGCAAAACATTGATCGGCTATTACCCCACTCCAGCGAGAGCGTGTGGGTTAATTTTCTCTAAGACTAGTTTCGGAGAGACCCAGACCTAGAGACTGAACCTTGATTCAGCAGACCACATATTCCCATTTTGGAACTAGAATCTGAATTAATGGATCAAAATGAAAACTAAATCGAGGTAACAAACCACAAGTCTGCTATTGTGGGGCCGCCGCTCCCCCTTCAAGTCGAGAGACTTTCACTATGGCAGATCAGTCGCAACTTGTTGCTTCTTCAACTGCGGTAGTCAATGTCAATGCGCAGAACGGCGCGTTTCCCGTCGCCGCAAGACAATCTCAAGCAAAGCCCGCCGCCAACGAAGCGGTTCCCGCCATTCTTCTTGAAGACTCAACGGTTTTTGAGTTGTTCCCTGTCGTAGTACGAACTATCAATGACGCCGAGTGCAACATTGTGCGCGTAGGCGCTCCGGTCCTTACCGCGATCTCAACTTCTTCCATCGGGCTTGAGGCGGTGCGTCTCTTTCAAAGCGGCCACTCGGTTGGCGCGGTGAAGGCTGCGCTGGGGGAAAAACACGACAGCTCGGCGACCGACCTTTCTCCCCTCATCACCGCGCTACATAAGGCGCGAATCATCCGTCGCGCCGGTGGAGTCCTCATCTGCGACGAAGCGCCCAGTGCCTGGAAAGTTTTCACCCAGAAATGCGAATGGGCGGGCTTTGCGGCGCGGCGCGCTACGGTTGGCGCTCTTCTGAAGTACCTGCCGCTGCCCATGTCCTATTCGATTCTGTTTCATGCCCGTCCCCGATGGCCGCGGGCCAAGCGTCTTGGGGCATTGCACCTGACCCGGCAGAACCTCCAAGGCGTTTTCGGCAGCTCTCTTTTGCCGCGCCAGGTGGACAGAATCGCCCAAGACTTCATTTCTGAGCAGATACGGCGCGATCTGGACATCGAGATACTGAATGCCTTCTCCGATCTGAAGGTAGCCAGATGGATACGGCGGTCGTGCACCATCTCCGGCCTGGAATACCTGAATGAAGCGTTGTCCCGGAAGCAAGGTGTGTTGTTGTCGAGCTTTCACTTCAGTTCCGCCCATCTCATCATTCTGGTGCTCTGGTTGCACGGATACTCCTTCACCGGCGCAGGCGGCATCACGCGGGCCGCGAACACTCGAGTTCTGCCCTTTGACAATCCCGAGCTTCAAGCGCAACTGGGTGGATGTGGGAAGGTGAAATGGTTCAGCCACTTCAATTTTGACAGCGTTCTGGCCATGTGCAAGGCGCTGGAAACTGGCGGCATGGTCCTGGTTTATCCCGACAGCATCTGGACCCGCCCTGCCAAGCAGGTGGCCAAATATTTCGGACACGGCGCCGCCCAATACCGGCCGGCACGGACCATGGTGCCTTTCCTGGGCCAAAGAGCGGAAGCCAACAAGGGCGTACCCTGGATTTACAAGCAATCGCAAGCGCCGCTGATCCCATTGAAGCTGGTTCGCCTCTCCAACAGCCGTTTCCATTTGTCCATTGGCCCCGAACTCAAATTAGACCGCCAGGCTTCTGTCGAAGCCATTGCCGCAGAGCTGTACCGGGCGCTTGAGCGGGAGGTATGTACCGATCCAGCGGCATGGTCTTATTGGCGAATTCTTCATCAGTTCTTGATTTCTGGTGACTCACCAGCAGGTGAATCAACGGGGAAGGAACCAGCGAGGGAAGCTGATCTGGGTCCTTCTGCAAGCGGCCCCACTACGAAGGAAAGGAGATAACTCGTGAAAGACAATCTAGTCGTTGACGCAGTCTCAATGTCAGTTGAGACAGTAGAACTGGAAGATGTCGAATTGATGGAAGAAAGCTTCGCGGCTTCTTCTGACACCAACAACGTCGTTGCTGCTTAACTAACCGTTTCGCAACTGGGAGCCGCGGCCACGGGCCTTGCGCTTGTGGCTGCGCTTTCCCGTTGTGCTTTAAGAACGCGCTTACAAACCGCCGGGGGTCTCCGGCGAAACAAAAGTCCCAAGGTTCTAGTTTGCAACAACAACACAATTCGCAAGCCATTAAGCCGGCGTTGGCTGGGCCACTGGGCGCATGGGAGTTGTTTCCCGGAACGCATGTGCTGGGTATACGCGCACTGGACCGCTACATTCAGGCGCCTAGTGAGAAGTGCGAAGCGATTCAGCACGCCCTCTCCGCCATGGACGGCCAACATACTCTGGAGGAGATTGCGGACTCGCTGCGTTCCGCAGGCTGGGCGATGGACATGCAAGGTCTTTACCGCAAAGCAGCCGGCGCAGGTCTGATCGAAGGTATTCCCTTCGTGGGCGATATGAGTCGGGTCTCCTTGCGGCTGCTGGAACTGAACATCGAGCGCTTCTTCCGCAACGCCGTTTGGATTCGCAGGCTCTATCCGCAGTTGGCGTGCCTGCCGTTCCTGGCCATCACCGGCGCGATCACCACATTGTTTTACTCTGGAGTCAATTTCCTTCATCTGGCACTACCCAAAGTCTGGCGGCCTATCGGAGCGGAACAATGGATCGCGGTATTCGCGGGCATTCTGCTCTCCATCTTGTTGCACGAAGGCGCCCACGCTGTCACGGCGACCAGGTATGGCCTGGTGCCTTCGCGCATTCGTTTGCTTGGCTATCTTGGATTCATTCCCTATCTGGTGCTTTCGATACCCGGTCTGTACACTGTGCCTCCCAAGGCGCGGCTGAAGATCTGGGGGGCAGGGCCTCTGGGCAGCCTGATGGCTGCTTCGGTGGCGCAAATCGGCGCCGCTTTGGTGGGCCCAACCGGATTCCCTCACCTATGCCTGTCTACGCTCGCGCAAGTCAATCTCTTGGTCGCGATCTGGAATCTTTGCCCTCTGGTGCCGACCGATGGCTATTTCATCCTGTGTACTCTGGTTCGTTCTCATAACCTCCGTTTCCATGCCTGGAGCGCGATCGCGGACGTGTTTCGCCTGCGACGCAGGCCTTCGATGGTACTGATCATCTTCGGGATTCTGAGCGTGGGGCTGCTGGCCATTTTGTGGCAAAGGAATGTCTCCAGAATTCTGCACTTCTTCTCTCATTCTGTGTTGGGCTATGTGGTGATCGCGGCAGTCACGATTCTCTTGATTGTCCGCCAGATAATGCTTGTCTCCGCGCGCAAGTCGGCGATGGAAGCAGCGCAGGGGAGCAAATCATGAGCGCGGATCCAATCGTAGTTACAGGACTGGGGCTTGTTACCCCCATCGGGACTGGCAAGAAAGAGTTCTGGGCAGCGCTCTTGCGGGGCGAGAACGGGATTCGCCCCATCCGCACTCTTGACACTTCTTTGTACCGCACGCACCGCGGAGGAGAAGTCCAGGACTTTTCCCCTGAACCGTATTTCAAGAATACCAGCCCGCAAAATGTTGGACGCTGCGCCCATCTGGCCGTGGCCGCAAGCCGCCTGGCTTTGGAAGACAGCGGCATTGACCTCAACAGTGTTCAGCCTGCGCGCGCAGGCGTGGTATGCGGCACCACCATGGGTGAAAGCCCCACCGCGGAAAAACTCGATACCTGTATCGCATCCGGAGACATGCAAGCAGCCAGCGCCGTGGACATGTTCCAGTTCCCTTCAGAAATGGTGCCCATTGCGGTGGCGCGTGAATTCGACTGGAGCGGTCCGGCCAGCATCATGTCTACCGCTTGCGCCGCCAGCAATTACGCCATCGGCTATGCTGCTGATCTCTTGCGCATGGGCGTGGTTGACCTGATGGTTGCCGGCGGATCAGACCCGCTCTCGCGCGTGGTGTTTACGGGCTTCAATTCCATGTTGGCGGTCGCGCCGGAACGCTGCCAGCCCTTCGACCTTCATCGCAAAGGCATGTGCGTGAGCGAAGGATCAGCCATGCTGGTCCTGGAACGCGCCAGCCATGCTCGCCGGCGCGGCGCACCGATTTACGCTGAAGTGGTTTCCTACGGTACGAGCAATGATGCCTACCACATGACCGCGCCCCATCCTCAGGCCAGGGGAGCAGTGCGGGCCGTACAGCAGGCATTCCGGGAAGGGCAGGTGGCGGCCGACAGCATTGACTACATCAGCGCCCACGGTACCGGGACGCCCGCGAACGACAAGATTGAAACCATGGCCATGAAGCGTGTCTTTGGCGACGCTGCTTATTCCATTCCCATGAGTTCCATTAAATCCATGCTGGGCCACACCATGGGAGCAGCGGGAGCGATTGAAGCGGTGGCCAGCATTTTGGCGATTCAAAATAACGTGCTGCCGCCGACCATTAACTATTGTGAGCCTGATCCTGAATGTGATCTGGATTACGTACCCAACCACGCGCGGGATAAGAAGGTCCGTACTGTGCTGAGCAATTCCTTCGCCTTCGGAGGTAATTGTGCGGCGCTGGTATTGCGCGAATATTCGACCAACGGTCACTAGAGAGCCATCATGCGGAGAATCGTTGTAACCGGAATCGGTCTGGTGCTGCCCCTGGGAACGGGGAAAGAGCAGGCGTGGCAGGCCTTGTGCGCCGGGCAGGACGGCGCCTCTGATGTCTCAACCTTTGACACTGCCGGGCTGGGAACGGTGAAGGCCGCGGAGATCAAAGATGTAAGCCAATTGCGCGGACGCAAGAGCGTTTGGGCCGTGAGCCGCGGAATGATCATGGGGTTCGCCGCCGCCAAGCTTGCTCTGGAAGATTCGCAAATCACCGTCACTCCGGAAAATAAGGACAACATTGGCGTGGTTTACGGGTCAACATTCACAGGTTTAGCTCCCTTGGCGAAATTTGATCAGGAAGCGTTGCGCAACGGGCCTCGTATTGCCGATCCGCTGATGTTCCCCAGCACAGGATCGAGCGCACCCGCCTGCCAGGTGTCCATCGTGCTGGGAGTAGACGCATTCAACACCACATTGTCGAATGGCCAGACAGCCAGCTTGGATGCCATTCAGTACGGAATGCAATTCATTGAACTGGGCCGCGCCACCACAGTCTTGGCCGGAGGCGTGGAAGACCTGTGCTTCGAGCGTTTCTTTGGTTACCACACCCAGCAACTGCTTGCCGATTCAGCGGCCAGACCGTTCGATTCCGCGCGCACCGGCATGCTCCTGGGCGAAGGCAGCGCCGTCTTGGTGCTGGAAGACCTGGATTCCGCCAAGCAACGCCAGGTCCCGATCTATGCTGAGATTGCAGGCTACGGCGCCTATCTGACGCCAAAACCGGAAGAAGCCAGTGAGATCAATGCTGCTGTGCAATCCATGGGAAAGGCCTTGCAGCAGGCGGGCATGCAGCCGAGCCAGATTGACGCTGTTTTTGCCGGCGGCAATGGCAGCCACATTGGCGACTTTGTTGAAGCCCGCGCCCTGGCTGAGCTGTTCCAAGGCAGCGTTCCCAGCCTCACCGCGGTGAAATCCATGCTGGGAGAAACTTATAGCGCCGCCGGGGCCATTCAAAGTGCCGTGGCGGCCCTGTCGCTCTATCATCAAACCGTCCCTGGCACCATTCACTTTAGCCAGCCGGACCCGTTATGTCCGGTTGCCTCAGTCGTACAAACCACACAACCCAAAACCATGTCTTCCGTCATGGTCAACACCTTCGGAAGCACAGGAAACTTTGCGAGTCTCATACTAAAAAGCTATGAAAACTAAAACGTTTGTGAAAATCTGCTCTCGAGTTGCCTCCATTGCGGTGCTCTTCGCGGCGGCTCTGTCCGCGTCCGCAGGCGCGCCGCAAACGGTTTCACCGGGGTCAGCGGCCCCCGACCTCACGTTCAAAGACCAGTTTGAAAAGGAAACAAAACTGATCTCTCAGTACAAAGACCAGATGATCCTGATCATTGCCTGGGACCGCGTGGGAAATGACTACTTGTCGAACTGGATGAACGCGGTACGCAAGGTTTATCCGGGCGGGCCCAACCGGGTGGTTACATTTGTGTTCCTGGCCAATTTCAAGGGAGCACCCGGGTTCTTGCAGGACAACATCAAACGCAAGTACCAGAAGACGACGGATGGAAAGCAGAATGGAGCCATCCTTCTCGATTGGGACGGTACGTTCGCCAAGACCTTTGGCTTCCACGATGACGTGACCAACGTATATCTTGTGGATGCAAAAGGGATTCTTCGCGCCACAGCCTATGGCAAGGGGACTGGGGACGAAGTGCAACCCATCTTGCGTGAGATCGGCAATCTTTCGGCCAATGCTCCTAAAGGTCCAAATCCCACAGAATCGAGGCGTTAATTCCATGGAGGAACAGATTCGCAGCACGTTGACCAAGGCCGTCTCTGAGTTTCTTGAGCAGCCGGAAGAGTCCATTGATTGCTCCGCTGAACTGGCTGACGTAGGTGTTGATTCATTACAGGCAGTGCAGCTTCTGGTCTTGCTGGAGCGGACCTACCACATTGAGATCAGCGAAGAAGAGTTGAAAAACTTTACCTCCATTGATTCCATTGTGGCCCGTATATCCAAGCATCCCAAGATCGCGGTTCGGGCATAACGGCGGATGAAACAAGTGCAATCTTCCCCGTCCCCGGCGTCAACTGCCCCGGTGCTGGGTTTCGAACAGATCCGGGACATCATGGTCCACCGCTTTCCGTTTCTCATGCTGGACCGCGTGACTGTCCTGGAAAAGGGCTCGCGGCTGGTTGCGATCAAGAACATCACCGGCAACGAAATCTGGTTTCTCGGGCATTTCCCCAAGCAGGCGATCATGCCCGGCGTTCTCATGATTGAAGCCATGGCCCAGGCGGCTTCCTTGCTCGATACCCTCAGCCGTGACGATGTGCATCCCGAAGCGGCCAGGTATCTGGGCCGCGTGGAGGCGCAGTTTCAGCGCATGATCGTGCCGGGGGACGTCATGGAAATCGAGGTGGTTTTGCTGAAGCAAATCAGCTACGCCGTGATTGCCAAGAGCCACGTTCGCGTGGACGGAAACATCGCGTGTTCCGCGGAACTGATGCTTGGGACCAAGGCCCCAGACCGGGAGAAATGACCGGGAGAAATGACCAGCCAACCCATTCTGACCCTGCAAGGCAAGACGGCCATTGTCACCGGTGGAAGCCGGGGGATCGGCCGGGCGATCGTGGACTGCCTGCTCGCGCTGGATGCGCGCGTGGTGTTCACGTATCTGCGTCCCCGCGACAACCAGGAAGAACTGGCGCGGAACGGGCACGCGGATAGCGTGCTGGCCATCCAGGCTGATGTGCGGGAGAGCGCTTCTGTCTCCCAGGTGATGGAAGCTGCACACAACAAGTTCGGCGGCGTGCAGATCCTGATCAACAATGCAGGCATTACTCGCGATACGGCCATCCGGACCATGACAGAGCAGGATTGGGACGACGTAATGGACACCAACCTGCGCGGCGCTTTCCTCTCCACCAAGGCGGTAGCGCCGTTGTTCATGCGCCAGATGTACGGACGCATCATTAATGTGACGTCTATCAGTGGAACGCGGGGGGTGGCCGGCCAGAGCAACTACTCGGCGGCCAAGGCGGGCATGATCGGGATGACGAAATCTCTGGCGCGCGAGTTCGCGCCTTTCAACATCACCGTAAACGCGGTGGCACCGGGATTTATTGAGACGGAAATGCTGAACCCGCTCACACCCGCTTACCGGACGAAAATGACCCAGCAGACGCCCATGCGGAGGTTCGGTTGTCCGGAAGAAGTCGCCAAGGTCGTTAGCTTCCTGGCTTCAGACGCCGCCAGCTATATTACCGGGCAGGTGCTGAGCGTGGATGGCGGCCTCGGCATCTAGGCGCGCCGAAAGGACGCGTTGCACAGTAAAAGGAGATTGCATGACCCAATCAAAGCCCAAAATGCGAGCTGTCGTGGCAGTCTTTACCTTGTTGATTTGCGCCGTGGCCATGGTTGCCACCGCATCTACGCGTAACAAATCTGCCGGCAACAAATCTGCCGGCAACAAAGACGAGTCCACAAAACAAGAAATCAACAAGACCTTCGATGACTACGTAACCGGCTGGAGAACCGGCAACGTCGAAATGCTATCGAAGATTTATGCGAATGACGCCAGGGTCTCCGCCTACTGGCCGGATCCCTCCCGTCCCGGGCTTCTGGAGGGATGGCCCAAGATTTCCAAGAACCTCAAAGACATTTTTGAACGCCTCCATGAAATCTCACCCTACGGAATGGATTTGGATTTCAATGACCGCATCATTGATCTTTACGGCGATACGGCAGTTCTAACCACAAGCTGGGTATGGAAGCATCCCGCAGACCCTGCGTTCGGGACCGGACGCGGCACGTTCATTTTTCAGCGCCGCGGGTCCAAATGGGTCATTGTTCATGAGCACTCTTCCGTCACACCCTTTGACAGCAAGTAGCATTGGAAAGGCGAATACGTTGGATCCTCTGGAATACTCGAGCCGCGATTCGATTGCGGAGGTGACCTTTATCGCTGGGTCGCTTCATCGCAGTTTCGTCGCCGCGCTGGCAGGAGCGCTGGATTGGCTGGACACCAAACCGGACATCAAAGCTGTGATTTTTGCCGGCAGCAAGAATGTTTTCATGTCCGGCGCTGATGTGCGCGAGGTCAGCAACTTGAACAGTGAGGCCGACGTCACTGATTTTCTTCGCCTCCCGCACCAGTTGATGGCCAGGATCTACAACATGAACAAGATCACCATCGCGGCGATCAACGGCTACTGCCTGGGCGGCGGCCTGGAAGTTGCCCTGGCATGTGATATTCGAATCGCGGCCAATGATCTAAAAGACTCCGCCGGAGATGAACTCGCGTTCATGGGCTTCCCCGAGGTAAAACTGGGACTGGTGCCGGCCCTGGGAGGCGCTTCCACTCTGGTGGCCACCATCGGACGTTCCCGTGCTTTGGACATTCTTTATAGCGGCCGGCTGGTAACTGTCTCCCGAGGCTTGGAGATCGGACTGGTGGATTTTGCTGTTCCCCGGAACCAACTTATGGAAGAATCCCGCCGGCGGGCCGATGAGCTCTCCGCCAACTCGCAGCCGGCAACACAAAGTTTGAAGCGCCTGATCCAGTCGGCTTTGGTCCCGGAATATGCGGGAACGTTACAACGGGCCAGAGAAGAATTTGCGTTTTGCTGCACCTCTGGAGACAAGAACCAGCGGCTTGAATTGTCACGGCAGATGCGGATTAACAATTTCCGCCAAACATTAACCACGACAAAAACCAACGAATGACCTGCGTTAAAGGTCCGGAACCACGAACCCTATGATTTTACCCAACAAGAAGGACTTGCAATATGCGTGGAGAGCGTTGATCCATGAGCCGCTCTTTATCTTGGCGGTTGTGCTGCCGCTGGCCCTGGGCATTGGCGCGAATACGGCGATCTTCAGCGTGGCAGATGCCTTGCTACGCCAGCCTTTGCCATTCGCAAACATGGACCGACTGGTGCTGATGACGGAAAGCTCGCCTCTGCGCCCCGACGGAAATTTTGGGGTCACGCCGGCCAACTATCTCGACTGGAAGGCGCAAAGCACGTCCTTTGAATCCCTGGCGGCTTTTTCTCCCGAGGAAAGCGGGTTGACCGACTCCGGCGTTCCGGAAGCAATCACCGCAGCCAGCGTCACCAATAACTTTTTCTCCACCCTGGGCATCGTGCCCCTTAAGGGAAGGTTCTTCTCCGGCGGCGAGGTGACCGGAGACCAGGAGAACGGCGTTGTCTTGAGCTATGGCTTCTGGGAGCGCAAGTTCGGCGCCAAGCCGGACGTTCTGGGCAAGGAATTGACGATTGATTCGGTCAAATACACGGTCATCGGCATTCTGAAAAAAGGGAGCGGCTTCCCCGTGAACGCGGACCTGTGGAAGCCTCTGGTCCTGGGGCCGCGCGAAGTCCAGGACCGCAGCACGCATCGGTTTCAAATAATCGGGCGGCTCAAGCCTGGAACTGCCATCCCCAGGGCCCAGGCTGAAATGAAGGAAGTCACGGCCCAACTCGGAAAAGCCTACCCCGACACGAACCAGGGTTGGGGGGCGCACGTGTTTCCTCTGGGCGATTTCTTCAGCGGCGGACTTACCGCGCGCTACACCCTGTTGATGATGGGCGCTGTGTTGTTTGTGCTGCTGATTGTCTGCTCGAATATCGCCAACCTCCAACTGGTGCGCGGAATCGTAAGAAAACGTGAATGGTCCTTGCGGTATGCGTTGGGAGCGAACCGCTGGCATGTGATCCGGATCCTTCTCATGGAGAGCATTGCGCTGGCCTTGGTCAGCGCCGGACTGGCAATCTGGGTGGCGACCATCAGCCTGCGTCTGATTCGCGTCAACATGCCGGCCTCCATTGCCAGGTTCATTCCCGGTTTTGATCAAATCGCCCTCAACCAGCATGCCATGCTTTTTACGGTAGGAATCGCGGTTTTCAGCGGAATTGCTTCGGGCCTGCTGCCCGCGCTCTATTCGTCGCGCACTGACATCAACAAGGAATTGAAAGAAGGAGGCAAGGGTTCCACCACGGACCGGTCGCATCAGCGCCTGAGTTCGATTCTGCTGGTAAGCGAAGTGGCCGTCACTTTGATGCTGCTGGTTGGCACCGGCCTGATGGTGCGCGGCTCGACTTCCATCCGGCAGAACTTCGCGGAGATGCGGCCTGAGCAAGTGCTTACGGCGCGGTTCCATCTTGGACCGCAGTATGTCCAGCCCGCGGCCTCCCTGAAGTTTTATCAGCGTTTGCTGGAACAGCTGGCCACCATTCCTGGTGTGTCTTCATCGTCAGTGGCCACCAACATCCCTTATGGTGGACACGCCAGTACGGCGCCGGTCACGGTGCAGGGCGCTCCTCCCACCAAGGCGGGAGAGCGCAACTCCGTCATGGTCCAGATCGTGAGTGCCGATTTCTTTCATACCATGGCGCTCCCGGTGCGGACCGGCAGGACCTTTCAGGCATCGGACGACGAGAATGCCGCTCCCGTGGTCATTGTCAGCAAGCAAATGGCACAGCGCTATTGGCCCCATCAGGACCCCATCGGACGGCAGCTTCAACTCGGTGGCATCACGGCGCCGACACCTTGGTTGCGAGTAGTCGGCGTTGCTGATGATATTCGCTACAACTGGCTGGACACGGACGCCGGCTACGTGGTCTACCGGCCGGTTCCCCAAGCGCAGCAGCGCAGCGCGTATCTGTTGCTGCGGACGCAAAGCGATCCCCAGAACTTTGTGCGCGTCTTGAACCAGCGCGTTGGAGGAATTGACCAGGAGCAGGCGCTCTCGGAAGTGCAATCGTGGGACGAGGTAATTTCCCAGTCCATGATTGGCCTCTCTTACGTGCGGACCATGATGCTGGTCCTGGCCGTACTCGCTGTCGTGGTGGCCTCGGTCGGCATTTACGGGCTGATGAGCTATACGGTGGCGACCAAGCGCGAGGAGATTGGAATTCGCATGGCGCTGGGAGCGCAACGCAGGCAGATCATGAACATGATCATTGGCCGGGGGATGCTGATCACCAATATCGGGCTGGCCATCGGCCTGCTCGGGTCCTTCGCTCTTACGCGCACTCTCGCCAGCTTGGTTTTCGGCATTAGCGCGCTTGATCCGTTGACCTTTGGCGGCGCGGCGGTCATCTTCATCGTTGTGGCGTTGATCGCGTCGTATCTGCCGGCACGTCAAGCGTCAAAGCTGGATCCGCTGAACGTCTTCAGGGCGCAATAGGGCACAGACAAGGCAAGGGCAGAGTCAGGCAGACAAAACGAGCGCAGCGGCATAGCTATGGCGCATCTCGCGGCGCCCTGGCTATTCGGCGCTTAAGAGAGCACTGTCTCGTACTCCTGATGAGCAACCCGTTCCGGAGAGAAACTGACATATCCCTTGCCGTGCAATGACATCAGCGTTTCACGCAGAGGTTCCTTGTGGACGGGATTGACGGCGTCCAGAAGCTCCCTGAGCGTTACCCTTCGGTCTGTTGCATGTACCAGGACCAAATAGACCAGTTCTGCGATCTTGAAACGCTTTGCGTTCTGGATAATCCAGAATGACTTCTTCTCGTCACGCTCTATCGCCGCCACACCTTGCTGCCACTCCAGGTAGGCTTTGTAGGTGGCTTCAATCGCCGAGTCTTTCATGTTCTTGACGTGCTCCCGGAGCTGGTCCCGGGCCTTGAATATCTTGCTGATCTCAAAGGCTGATGTGGCCAGCCTTCCTTCTACCGTCACGGCACAATCAAGGACTTCATCGCTGGTTTGCGGCTTTCGGCTTCTCGCCGGCATCGCCACCGGGTGTTCTTTGAAGAATTGTCGTCCGAATTTCTGGTAGTAGATCATGGAATGAAGGGAATCCGTACCTCCGGCCCAGGGACGAGGAAGGACCTGGGGGAACAAGCCACCGGTTTCGTCAAACGATTCGTCGCCCTCTTCGGCGGAGAGCATTTGCCGTTCGCCTGCGACAGTTGATTGATAGCCCAGTGACCTGACGATATCGGCGTCCCGGGCTTCCGTCAGGCTGATCCCAAACTTCTCCGGGTTTTTCGCCACCAGCGCGGTCCCGGTCAGGACGAACTTACCGATGCCTCCCGTTGACCAACTGTCTTTGTGCAGTTGGACGAATCCCATGGTCTCCTTTCTCTCCGTTTCCGTCTCGGTGGGAAAATGGCTGAAGGCCATGATTTGCACCGCAATGCCTGCATCGGCAAAGTTATTCATGGTCTCGCCCATATACTGCACCTTGGTGCCCTTATCAATCAGGTCGAGCACCCGCTGGTTCCCTGACTCCATGCCGAAGGAAACCGAAACACAGCCGCTCTCCGCCATTTTCCGGCAGCGGTCCTTGGAAAATATCTTTTCCATGCGGAGCTCGGCGCCCCAGCGGATATTGAGGTCCGATTCCCTGATGGCATCTGACAGTCGCTCGAGATATCCGGGGGCCATTACATCCACGGCAAAATACACGTACGTGACATTTTCTTCTTTGGAGATCTTCTTCAGGTCCGCGACTACTGCGTCGGCGGTTTTCTCCCGCCACGGCGACGTAGGCTTGTCAGTGTTCAGGCCGTAATCACAGAACGTACAGCGGTTCCAGTAACAACCGCGGGTGGGCGAATAATTAATGCCCCTTTCAGGCGAGAGATACAGGTCCCATGAATGCTGGTACACGGGACAGCCCAACGCGGCGACATTCTCATAGTGAATGGACTTGGGAAGCCGAAGGGTGTCTGACTTTGAATCGTAAGTAATCAGGTTCGGGATCTTTTCATTCCCCTGGATATCGCCGCCGGCGTCAGCGATTTCGCATATGGCAGTTTCGCCTTCGCCCACTACGATTCCGTCGCAGACGTCAAAGAAGCGCTTCAATAGCGACTTATCTTTCAGATATTTATAGGCCTGGCTGGTAGCAGTGCCACCGAGCAAAAACAGCTTCTCCGGCCAGCGTTTCTTCATCAGCCGCAATAGATGAAGCCCGGGCAGCAACTGGTGGTCATACACGATGCTCATGCCGATGCAGTCTGAAGACAGCAAATCTTTGTCGCTCGCACATCTGTCAAAGAAGAATTTCTCTATCGGGTAACATATTTTGCTGCAGAGATCAGGGTTGAAAAGATCATTCAGGTGGTAAATGGAGTACCTGCCGCGGCTCTTCATCTTGAAGTCTTGAATCTCTGAGGGATAGCACAAGGCCCCTACCGTGCGGAAATGACGGCGCAGATGCTTGACGGAGTCTCGATAGACGTCATAGTTGGTAAATGCTTCGCGGCTGCGCATGGTGGCCGCCGCCTGCTGTATCGCGCCCGGATCACCCTTTTCCGCCGACCACAGGGAATAAAACTCCTCCTGTTCAGAAAAGCTCAACCCGCCCTGCAATGACAATGCGTCCAGCCGGTGCTCCACCTCATCCGACAAATCGTGGATGACGTCATCTTCAAGACAATAGTTAACGAACTCTACGTTCAGGTCACGGGTGGATATATTCTCAAACCCATTTTGAAGTAGATGCCCTCGTAGGTAGGCGGTAGAGTGATACGGAATAGTTGGGTCATCAAGCGGGGGATGGATGAAAGTGATCTTCATTCGGTGCCTGACTCTCTACAGGCTGGAGCGCATCATCTTGTTCAGCGCCGCGTGAATTCATGCGGCTCCAAGGGACATTCTGCAGGCCGTTGTCTTCGGAAGCCTTGATATATTCTGCTTAGATAAGAACTAGCCAAGATAATCCGAGCTATTTTGCTCTTATCCTGGTTTGGAATCAACGACTTTCTGCGGCAAACTATCTAGACAAACTGGAGGAAGCTCACCTTAACCTATTCCCAAAATGAGAAATCTATTCCCATAATGGGAATAGAAACCCCGTTAACTTGCAGCAGCCACAGATAAAAGCCAACGCCACTCGGCAGTGCGGTGGAGAAAAGATTCAGCCAATATGTGCTTGCTGCCATCGCCTTCGTTCCTTTGTGTCCTGTGTGTTTAAGATTCTTCTCATCACCCCGGTATCGGCGATCTTTAATCTCGGCAATCTTCGTCTAACCTGCCCGCCCCTTTTGTCCGTGAACCCTACAATCACGGATTCGTCGGCGGAAGTCTACTTTTTGGGGAGATGCGTCAGATCAAGTGTTCATTTCCTTTAATGTTCGCAAAGTTTTTCATCAAAACATCACCGCAAAGAGTGATGCTCATCACGCACATTAGAGTGCCATCGGGGTTATGGTGGAGGGCAATGTTAAGCACGATAGAATTTGTGCCACTTACAAAATCATCCGAATTCAGCACGGACTAGCAGGACATAGACCCTCATGAAATGCTTGTTTAGCGACTACCGGGCTGAATTTGGCCCGATACTGGCCGAAAAACTAGGAAGCGATTTTGAGCTTTCCACCGGGCGCGTTTGCCCTAACGGGAAGGACTGCTGCGATGTGATCATGGTAGCAGTGCCTCCGCCCGCGCATGCGGACTTCGCCGCGCAGCTCGCCACGGTTGCCGGCGCAGCCAGGAACCACGCTGGAGTACCGGTGATAGGTCTGTTGGCGGCCCCTGATCATGACCTTGCTGTGCGTGTTTTGTCGGAAGGCGGCTATGACTGCTTTGTTGAGACAGATTCCCTGGAAGAACTCCGGATCATTCTGCGCCGCGCCATCCATTTCCATGAGCTGATGCGGGAAGTCGAGCACCTGCGCGACGTTGCAGGACGCGCGGCCGGCTTCGAACACATTCTTACGTCCAACGCCAAGATGGAAACCGTGTGCCGGCTTCTGTCCAAAGTAGCGGCCACGTCGGCCACGGTCCTGCTCACGGGTGAGAGCGGCACCGGAAAAGGCATGATGGCCAATGCCATCCATGAAGCCAGCCCGCAAAGCGGAAGGCCCTTCGTCGCACTCTCGTGCGCGTCCTTGCCGGAACACCTGATTGAAGCTGAGCTGTTTGGCCACGAAAAGGGCGCCTTCACCGGCGCTGTGGCTGCGCGCCATGGACGTTTTGAAGCCGCCGGCAAAGGCACTATTTTTCTGGATGAGGTCGGCGACCTTCCCCCCAGCATGCAAGTCAAGCTTCTGCGCGTTCTGCAGGAGAGGACCTTTGAGCGGCTGGGCAGCAACGAGTCGCGCACCATGGAAGCCCGGGTCATCTGCGCCACGCACCGCCCGCTCAAAGCCCTGGTGAAGGCTGGCGCGTTCCGGGCTGATCTCTATTACCGCATCAGCACCGTGGAAGTCGAGCTGCCGCCGCTGCGCCAGAGGCGCGAAGACATTCTTCTGCTGGCGCATAGTCTGCTGCAGAAGTTCTCTGCCCGGCACAAGCGTCCAGCGCTGCGTTTCTCCCCGGGAGTGCTGGCAACACTGCAAGAGCATGCCTGGCCGGGTAATATCCGAGAACTGCAAAATGTGATTGAGCGGGCGGTGGTGGTTTGCGACGGTTCGGAAATCCAGGTTCGCGACCTTCCGCCCGAGTTTGCCGACTTTGCCGTGTCCGATGTGCCGGCTTCGCTCGACGATGCCGTGCGCGAGTTCAAGCGCCGGTGGATTCAGCGGGCATTGGCCCAGGCTGGCCACAATAAGGTCCAGACCGCCCGAACGCTGGGAATCGCTCGCTCTTCTCTGCACCGTTTGATCGATGAATTACAAATCCCGTGCGAAGAAGAGCCGGCGGATGACTCAGCGCGCGACAATCGCGAAGACCGCTTGGAAAAGGTGGCTTCGATTACTTCCGGCCGTGGCCCGCATGCCGCTTAACCCCAAGTCCTGCTTTCAATTCCCTCTAGGTATCATTTCTGGCGCCGGCTGATATACACGGCCGACCGCAGTGCGGCCCCAAAGAAAAACGGCGGCGCCAGGAAGATGGAAAGAAATGGCAAGCCGAGCAGAAGCTGGTTCTCACTGCGGAGCCCGGCAAAGTAAGCGTAAACAATCACCGCGGCTGAAGCTGCATACCAGATCAGAATGAACTGGCAGGCGAACGGCAAGAGCCGCTGCGCGCCGGACAAGAACTTCTTGCCCCATACCAACAGCCACATGCCCACCGGCAATAGGATCACCTGGTTGTGAAACAGCCAGTTGGGACCGCTGACCACGCCGGCGGCAAGCGCCAGACAAAGCCCGGCGGCAAAGGCCGGCGTGCGCGGCAAGCTCTTCCGGAGAGTGAAACAGACCCATGCCACCACCGCCCACATGCCCAGGGTGATCATGACCGCCCCAATACGGTTTCCGGCCAGCATCTCGATTGGCGAGCGGCCCTGGGTGTACCGGCGATACTGTTGCAGCACGCCCAGCCATTCGGTGATCCATCCCGGCTGCAACACCTGAGCGGCAATCATCAGGACGGCCATCGCGGTCGCGCCCGCGATCGCAAACTTGTAGCGGCGCCGCCAGTCTCCAATCACCCAGATCGCCATCCAAAGCGCCACGGGGAGCGCCAGATGCGGCTTCATCATGGCAAACGCCAGCAACACACCCGCTGGAAGCAGCCTGTGTCGCGCCACCAGATACATGCTGGCCGCCAGCAGAAAACAAACCAATAAGCCCAGTTGCTGCAGGGACACGCCTTGCACCACGGGGATCCCGACCATCAGCAGGCCGGCCCACAGCAAATCACTGCCAGAATTCAGCGAAATCCCCAGAGCGTCCGACCAGAGCAATACGCTCCAAACCATCAGGGCCGCCAGCACAACAGACGCCAGCGGTTGAAGCACCGCAAACGGAATCGCCAGTACCGGAAGGAGCAGGATGCTGGTGAATAACGGGTAAGCGAAGCGCTGCTCATCGTATTGTTGGGCCCGCGCGGCGCTGGTCAAAGTCGGGCCGTACATTGCATCTTGAATTTCCCGCGTGACTTTGTCCGAATACGGGTCGCCGTGGTGCAGCAGCGCCTCACGGCTGGCAATCCATGAGCGTTGCAGATCTGATCCGTAGCCGGTGATCTGGAATGACGAGACACGCCGGCCCTCCGGGACCAGGATTCCCAGAAAGTAATAGCAACTAGTGAATGACGCCAGCAGCAGCAATACTGTAATGACGGCAATCTGGCTGCGGTCCGTTGTCATCAAGTCTTCCTTGCGGGCGCCGGCGGTTGGCGGAGATATTCTGGCGCAACCGCTGGTTGCAAGCCACTGGCCGGCCTGGTGCGCATTGCAAGACGCGTCAGCAGATAGACCGCGCACCATCCGCTGGCGCTCCAGAAGCTCAACGACCAGATGGCCGCCCTGGGCAGCCACTCCGGCGATCCCAGCAGAAAGGTCAGGCAAGCGGCATTGGCGGTGGCAAACAGGATCCAGAAGCGCCGGCCACCCATCACGGCCACGGGAACCAACGCTGCCAGCAGCACCGCTTCATCGTAAATAAGCATGTAGTAACTGCTGACCAATGAAACCAGAAGCAGGACTGGAAGCTGCGTTCTCCACTCCCACCGCTCTCTCCGGTTCCACCAGTGATAAGTCGCCCACGCGATGGCTCCAACCACGGGCACCATTGCCAGAAGCACGCTGCCGCTGAAAGCATGCAGAAGCACGCTCAGCGTCGGCGCCTGCCCCGCCTTGGTGAAATCGGCCATCGCTTCAGTATAGAAGCTAAAGACGTCGCGGTTCACCGCGATCGCGAGCCCTGACGCCACCGCGAGTGCCGCCGCTATCCCGCCCAGGACCCGATAACGCCGGCTCCACAAAATCCAGCACCCAAGACACGCAAGGAAGGGCAGGAACAAGTGTGGCTTGAAGAAGACGAACAAGAGCGATGCGCCTGCAATCCAATCGCGGCGACGTTCAACGTTGATAAGGAAAAGACAAATGCCCAGGAACGGCCACGCGGTGAGTTGGCCAACGCGCAACATGGCAAGCACCGGCGCAAACGTCATGGCCAGCAACAGAGCAGCGGGCGAAAGCTTTCCAACATAGAAGCGCCAAAGAAGGAGCGTGCCGGCAGCTACCACGATAATGCTGGTGAGCATCCACAGGGCGAATGCGTTGGAATAACTAAAATACCGCAAGGGCAGCACCAGCGGCAAAGTCCACGGCGGGTTGCACATCAGAAAAGGTGTTGGGCGCTGGAACCCGATGGTGCGATCAAGGCTGAGCACTTTTTCATGTGAGTATGGGTTTTCGGTAGCCAGCCGCGCAGCCGTCCAGAAGGCGGTAAAATCCACCGGTTCAACGCGCAAGGCCAGTTGCCGCCCCTGCATGAACAAGACTGCTGTCATGCCCACCAGCGCCAACCGTACGAGAATTTTCCGGAGCATCTTGAGACCTAATTGCAATCCATGCCCAACAGCAACTAACAGAGCACTCGCCGCAGCATTACCATGCGCCGTTCACCGTTGCCGCTGGACAGTTCCTGGAACCGCGGGCGGCGCTGTCCGTTCGAAAAGTATGGCCGTCCCATCATCGTGGACAACCTTCCAATCCGTAGTTTCCTTCAGCGTGCTGGCCAGCGGAGAATCCGGCGGGACCAGCACCCAGTTCACCTGGTGGGAGTTCAGCACGTCGCGCCAGCCATAAGCGGCTTGCGCCACCTTCAGGTACTCGCGGACGAACTTCTCGCCGTAGAAGTCGTGCCGGTCGTCCATCATTACGCGCACGTCCGGATACAGGCGGTAAATCAAGTAGCCGCTCCAGTTGTCGGGGGCGAAGAAGTGGTCGCGGATATTGTGGGCAGCCATGAATTCAGCGGCCTGCACCGGCATGTGCTTGTCATCGAAATGCAGCGCTTGGGCATTCAGCGCGGACGCCCCGCGCGTCGCCGCGCCGGCGACCAGCAGCAATGCCACGACAACGGAGAGCACATGTCCTCTGAAGCGCTGGTCCATCACCTGCATGCGCGCGGAAAAGCGGTCAATCTTCGTCGCCAGGTTGCGCAGCCAGGGCGCGATGCCGATGTTCTGCCCGCCGTTGCGGAACGCTTCTCCCAGCATCGGCGCCACGGTGAGAGTGAGCAGCATGGCCGCAATGGGAATATTCCGCACCGCGTATAGGCCGATCCAGGCGCTGAAGGCAATCACCAGGAAATCAATCACGCTCACTTTTCTGCTTTGCAAGACCAAGGCCAGCATTGCCAGGATCAGCAACAGAGCGAAAGCCTTCACCTGGAACAGGTGGAAGTCCGGTGACAGGAATTCCTGGATGTTGTTCATCATGAATTTGCTGCCCAGGTACTCATAGAGGTGGGCATGCAAGCGGAATCCATAAGGAGTGATGAATGTGACGCCGAGCGTGAGAAGCAGTGTCAGGCCGAGATGGCGCATGCGTCCCTGAGCCTGGCTGCGGCTCTCCGAGTTGGAAGTGATGATCCACGTCATCGCGTTGCCGGCCAGAAACAGCGCCGTGACAGCAATTCCCATCAGGAACCCGCCGTGCAGGTTCACCCACAGCAGCATGAGCGCGGGCAGAAGAAACAGGCTCTTGCGTTCGCCGCGTTGAAAAGAGTCCAACTGTTGAAACCAGATCAGGGTAAACAGCCAGGTGACCATGTGCGGCCGCGCCAGCAAGTGAATGGACGCCGCCACCGCGGCCAGCGCGGTAAGGCCGCCGGCCACCAGCAGATTGCCGCTGGAGCGCATCGCGTCGCGGAACAGCAGCGCAAAGGTCATGGCGCCGATCAAGGCGCTGAGAAGCACCACGCCGCTGAGTCCGGCAACCGAGTGAATACCGGCGACGAGCACGTCATACAGCCACTCCCACGCGTACCACGGCTGTCCCGCCATGGTGTAAGAGAAGTAATCGGTCATGGGGACTGAGTGGGTTGACAGGATGTGCTGGCCATTGCGGATGTGCCAGCCAATGTCCGCGTCGCCCAGGAGTTGCGTTCCCAGGAAGCCGAAGATCGCGCACAGCAGCGCCACAAAAACAATATCGGCGATGGACGGCATGAACAGCCGGGCCCAGAGCGGCAGAGGACGCGAAGCAGCAGAAACCATGCTGGCGCCGGCCGAGGTCCCTTTCGGTGTAACCGCGGCCGCGTTGGAACTCACATTCATGCCGACCGCTTGGCGGCTGGAGCAAGTTCAACAACCTGCGCGGGCGCTCCCTTCGGCTTGGACTTGCGTGCCCAAGTCAGTCGCGGCATGAACCGCCCCACGCGCCGCCGATAATCTTCGTACTCGGGAAAAACGGCCGAGAGCACGGACTCCTCATAGGACATGCGCACTGTCACCACTCCCAGCCATGCGACGTACACCAGCACCAGCGCCGGTGTCAGATGTGACAGCACCACGCCGGCATACTGCAGCAGGTAGCTGGCATACACCGGATGACGGGCCAGGCGGTACGGTCCAGTCGTCACCAGGGTGCGCGCCTGGGGAACAATGCTGAAAGCCTGGCGCAGACGAATCACACTCCAAAGCCCCAGGTACGCGCCCAGCATCCAAAGGACGATCCCCGTGGTGAAAAGTGATGGCGATGAAGGCGCCATCCATGCCGGGAACCAGCGTCCGCCGACGAAGCAGAAAACCGGCACCAGCAGCGTGGCCCCGTAGGCGGCCGCGCGGGGCGCCCATCCTTCTGCTTGTTTCCGCAACGGTTTGCGAAACAGGAACGCCAGTGCGATGACCGCGTCATGCACGAACGTTGGCACCAGCAGGATGGCCACTGCCGGCGTGCGGCGAAACACGCCAGCGGCCAGAATGAAGTTGACGGCCGTCCAGCCGGCAAAAAACGCAAAGCCAGCCCAGTCGCTGCGGCGATCACGGTGAGATTCGGTAATTCTCTCAAGTTGCATAGCAGTGGACAACTGCACTCTGAGTGCCAAAATACCCCATTGCACGTTCTCGGAGTTCTCGGGAACGTGGAACCGTGGTGTCCTAGATTTGGAAATGGAAACAGCATAGGTGTCCGATTTTCGAGACACATCGCAAGTGATACAGGTCATGCACTCTTGAGTTCAAGGGCAATTTCATATGGCCTGTTAATTGCAGTTCTTCAAAGCGGCGCTTCAGCGCACATGGAGAATTGAGATGAAAATGCTTCGCAAACTGTGGCAGGAAGATGACGGCCAAGACCTGGCTGAATATGGACTTCTTTTGGCATTGATTGCAGTCGCTCTGGTGATTGGAATCGGCCTGTTCAAAGATCAGATCGTAGCGGCGTTCAGCAGAGCGACCAGCGCACTGGCTTCCTAAGATCCACCAAGTCTGGGCGGCCCGAAGCCGCCCAGATCGTGGTATGCCACTGAGATCCACGGATGACGTCTTAAGCACTAAAGCAGTGGCCCACGAATTGCGGTTGATCCGAGAAGCGCTTCAGCGCAGATTGGAGAATTGAAGATGAAGACCCTTCGTAAACTGTGGCACCAAGATGACGGCCAGGATCTGGCTGAATATGGCCTTCTCTTGGCATTAATTGCGGTCGCCCTGGTGATTGGCATCGGCCTGTTCAAAGATCAGATCATAGCGGCCTTTAGCGCAGCGACCAGCGCACTGGCCTCCTGAGTTTTCCACAAATTCCGGGCGCGCTTGGCTTTTGGCTGAACGCACCCGGTTTCTTCTGTCCGGCTTTCCTCCTGAATTTCCCCGCAAAAACCAATTCCATTTGAACCTCATAAGACTGCTGTCTCCTCCTGACTCTCGTGTTACACAAAGAACGTGACGGATGCAGTTCGGCACTCAGATTGCAGATACCTCTGGGTTAGTGAAATGCATCTGGGTGTTTCCGCGAGGAATGTATGAACAAAGAGATTCGCTTGCTGTGGTCGGACGACGACGGGGAAGACCTGGCCGAATACGGGCTCCTGCTGCTTCTCGTCAGCATCGCCATCGTCACCGGGATCGGTCTCTTCAAAGACCAGATCGTGGCCGCGTTCAGCAGAGCAACCAGTGTGTTGGGGTCTTAGGTTCTGGGAAGGTTGGTATGTGGCAGGCATTTGTATTGGCATTCGCGATTACGGCCGCAGTGGATGATGTGATATGGCGGAAAATTCCGCGCGTTCTCACCATGTCTGGCCTGGCGGCCGGGTTGGTCTACCACGGATTTTACGGCGGGTTCTGGTCAGCGCTGGCCACGGCTGCTCTGGGCTTCGGGCTGGGTCTGGGACTTTACGAATTGCGGGCCATCGGCGGGGGTGACGTAAAGCTGATCGCGGCCATGGGCGCCATACTGGGGTTTGCAAACTGGGTCCTGGCGGTTGAGGTTGCCATCACGGTAGCCGGGATCATGGCGCTGGTGGGCATCATCCGGCGGCGCATGTTCCTGCAAACCTTTCGCAACATCGGGCACTTGCTCAAGCACTTCGCCAGCAACGGCCTTCGTCCTCATCCGGACATCCAAATCAACAACAAGGCCCTGCTGGGCATTCCCTTCGGCGTGGCAGCGGCGCTGGGAATCATCTGCGTGGTGGTGCTGCGGTGAAAAAACAAGGTCAGCGCGGCGCCACGATCGCGGAAGCGGCCATTACCGCAGTGGCCTTGTTTACGCTGCTCTTGGGCACCGTGGAGTTTGGCCGCATCTTCAGTATTTACCAGAGCGTTACCAATGCGGCGCGCGAAGGCGCCCGCTACGCCGTTGCCCCCGACCCGACGACCGGCACGCTGCCTTCGAGCGCCGAAGTGCTGGCGCACGTCACAGTCTTCCTGGATGCCGCCAGCCTCAAGGGACCCGCGTCCGATTGTGCCGACAGCGGACGGGATAAAACGCTTCCCTGTGTGCAAGTCAACCCCGTTGCTACCCAGGTGGTCAATAACGTGACCGTCACCTACACCCAGGTAACTGTGGTGTCGCCTTATACCTTCTACTTCGTTCCGTTCAGCCCCGTGAACATCACCGCTTATTCGGAGATGCGCAATGAAACTAACTAGCAGCGCGGCGAAGCAGCGCGGGACCATGATGTTGGAACTGGCGCTACTGCTCCCCTTCCTTATTCTGATTCTCATGCTGGTCCTGGAAGGCTCGCAACTGGTGCGGACCCACGTGGTGCTGAACAATGCCGCGCGCGAGGGCGCAAGGCTTTCGGTGATGCCGGAGAACCAGGGAAGCTCAAAGATAGCGGACATCAGGGCCGCAGTGGTTGCTTACGCCGCCCAGAACAATGTCACCATCAGTAATCCGGACACCAACGTTGTCATCAACCAGTCGGTCACGGTCGCCATGCCGGCAGGCTATGCCGCAATGACCGCCTCGCAGGTAACGGTCAATTGCACATACACGCTGAATTACCTGGCGGTTTTTACGTGGCTGGGAGTGCCCAGTACGTACACGCTGCAGGGTTCGGCACAATTCAGAAATTTCAATTCTTGAAGATGTGGAGGGAAGGTATGAATCGCAAAAAGTTTCTGTTGGTCGGCCTTGTCGCGCTACTGGTCGCAGGCCTGGTCAGTTGGAAAATTCTGGACATGGTGCGGCACTCCACAGCTTCGGCTGCGGTAGCTACTACCCAGGTGGTAGTTGCCGCTCATGACCTCAACGTGGGGCAGAAAATCACCGCTCCCGATCTCCGCCTAGTGGCGATACCGGGCACAGCTGCTCTCCCGAACGGCGCGTTCCATGACATAAGCAGCGTGGTCGGCCATGGAGTGATTGTTCCCATAGAGGCCAATGAACTCGTGCTTGGCAACAAAGTGGCGGGAGATGACGCGGGCGCCGGTCTGCCCTCGATGATTCCGGCGGGCATGCGCGCGGTGTCCGTCAAGGTCAATGAAGTGGTATCGGTTGCCGGGTTTGTCGGTCCGGGCACTCACGTTGATGTGATTGTCACCAGCACTCCGGCCAACGGATCAGAACCAGCGACCACTACCGTGCTGCAAGACGTTCCCGTGCTGGCGGCGGGCAAGAAGCTGCAGCGGGACGCGGATGGCAAACCACAGGACGTCCCCGTGATGACGCTGCTGGTTTCGCCGGCGGACGCCCAGCTGCTGACCCTGGCAAGCGCTGAGGGAAAAATTCAACTGGCACTGCGCAACCCTACCGACCTTGACAGAAAGGTCACCGCAACGTCGCACAAACAGGCGCTTTACGGGGCGGTTGCTCCCGCTCCGTCGGCAAAGGTGGGCAAGGGCGTCAAGGTGGTCAAGCTGAAGGAACCTACGGCTGCCGCTCATACGGTTGAGGTCATCCGCGGCGACAAGCGCGAAATTACGAAATTCGAACAGTAAGCGAGGCACGCTCATGAAATTGAAGAACAGAAATATTGCATTCATTCTCTCCCTTCTGATCGCCGCTCCAGGTTTGCGGCTTGCAGGCCAGTCGGCTGGCCCGCAGGCGTCGCAAGAGCCGGTGGCGGTCTCCGGAGGCCCGACACAGCAGTCGGTCGTGGAATCCCCGGCCCCACTGCGTGTCATGGTGGGCAAGTCAATCATCATCAACACCACCGACCGCCTCAAACGCGTTTCCATCACCGACCCTTTGGTGGCGGACGCGGTGGTGGTCACGCCATCGCAACTGATGATTCATGGCCGCGCTCCGGGAGAAGTGACACTGGTGGTCTGGGACGATCAAGAACGTTCCCGCAGCTTCGATCTTCGGGTTGACGTGGATATCACGGCCGCCGCGGACCAGATTCGGGTGCTGATGCCAGGCGAGAAAATCAACGTGTCGGCTTCGCGCAACGCGCTGATTCTTTCCGGCAGCGTGGTAGATAAGGAAACGGCGGACCGGGCCGGCGCGATTGCCGGCGCCTATTCGAAAAGCGTGATCAACGTGCTGACCTTTGGCCCCGTGGGCGCACAAGAAGTGCTTCTGGAAGTCCGCTTTGCAGAGGTTGATCGCGCGGCCGTCTTCCAATTGGGCGCCAACATCCTTTCTACAGGCGCCAGCGGGAACATCGGCAGCACCACCACCGGGCAATTTGGAAACGTAGGCAGCTCCACGGACATCACGAATTGTATCGGGTGTCCGTTGTCCGGGTTTGTGTCAAAGATTACCGGGCTTGATCCGCTGAACATGTTCCTCTTCCGGCCCGATCTGAACCTGGGAGTCACGTTGAAACTGCTGCAACAGAAAAACCTGCTGCAGATCCTGGCTGAGCCCAATCTGATCGCCGTCAACGGCAAAGAGGCCAGCTTTCTGGCCGGCGGCGAGTTTCCGGTCCCCGTCCCCCAGGCCGGCGCTACGGTTGGGGCCATTACCGTGCAGTACAAAGAGTTTGGTGTGCGGCTGAACTTTACGCCGGTCATCATGCCTAACGGCAACATTCACCTGACGGTGAAGCCCGAAGTCAGCTCGCTGGACTTTGCCAATGGAATCATCTCGGGGGGCTTCCGCATCCCTGCTCTCACCACGCGCCGAGCTTCCACGGAACTGGAACTCCAGGACGGGCAGAGCTTTGTGATTGCCGGACTGCTGGACAATCGCCTGACTACCAACCTATCGAAGATGCCAGGAATCGGGGACATTCCCATTCTGGGCTACCTGTTCCGCAGCAAGGAAATCACCAAGAATAAGACCGAACTCATGGTGATGGTGACCGCGCACCGGGTCGCGCCTTCAACCCAGATGCCTCCAGGTCCGCCCATGCCGAAACCTTTCCTTGACCAACCGAAGTTCGATGCCCCGCATGGAGGAGGCGGAAAGCCATGACGTATGCCAAGCGACGGGCGCAACGCGGCATGACGCTGGTGGTGGTGGCCCTGTTGCTGATCGGCCTGCTGGTGGTCGCCGCGCTGTGCATTGATCTGGGGGTGTTCTTTACCGCCCGGACCAGCGCACAGCATGCGGCTGACGCAGCTGCGCTGGCGGGAGCGTACACTTTTGTGAACTCCCCTACCGCGGCCCAGCCGGCCGCGGCCCAGCAAGCGGCCATCGCCATCGCGGCGACGAACAAAATCCTGAACCAAAGCGTGACCATCGCCCCCAGTGACGTGGTGGTGGACACTGCGAATCGCCGGGTCACGGTCACGGTTTCGCGGCTGGGTGACAACGGCATTGGCACTTTCTTTGCCCGGGGCTTCGGGGTGGCAAACGTATCGGTGCAAACGCAGGCCACCGCGCAAGCCTCCAAGACGGCCGGCGGCAGCCGCTGCGTCAAGCCGATCTACATCCCCAATACCGTGCTGAGTACGCAGGCGACCACTGCGGCTGCCTGCGCCGCCGGCGAAATCCTCTTTGATCCCGCCAACCCCGGCCACTTCTCCTCTTGGGCGCAGGACACCTTGGGCAATTTCAAGTACAGCGGCACGTGTGCCACCATACGGCCCACCAACCCTGCTGACGTAAAGAAGGGCGATTTTTCTCCCGGCCAGTTCTTCTCCCTGGATTTCGGCAGCGGCGGCAGCACCTACCGTTGCGTGTGGTCTTCATGCCTGAATGACGTCTCGTGCGGAGCGGACCAAAGCGTCATCGCTTGCGGGCATGACTACCCGGTAAAAACCGGTGACATGGTTGGCCCTACCAACCAGGGTGTGGGCGATTTGATCGGCGATCCCCCGGATACCTGGGTTGATGTCGGCCAGTATGAAACACCTGCAGGGACCATCGTTGACACCAGCCGGGCATTGTCAACCGTGCCGGTTTGGGACAACTGCAACCACCCGATCGGCTCGGGAACCGCCGGACAAACCGCGAGAGTGATCGGGTACGTGGAAATGTTCGTGGACGGCATGGGCAACGCCAATGTCTGCACCGGGGGCAAGGGTGGCGGTAAAAAAGACTTTGTTGAGGTCCACGTGGTGAACGCCACACCCTGCGGGTCGGGATCGGGCGGCGGTGGAGGAGGTTCCGGCGGCGGTTCGGGTGGAACCGGCACGGGTCCGTCTGCCGTGCCTGTGCAATTGATCAAACACTGAGGATAGTCATGCCAGAACTTTCGGTTGTCGTACTTACTACGGATGAAGACCAAAAAGCCCTCCTGCAGGTGCTTGCGGATGGCACCGCAATCGCGAGGATGAGTCATTCATTCGGCGCCTATCCGCAAAGCAGCGAAGATCCCGTGGCGCGCCGTATCCAGGAATTGGGGTCTGACGTGGTGATCGTGGATCTGGTGCCTCACGATACGCCCGCGGCGCTGCGCACCATCGAAATGCTTCACGCGACCTGCCCCAAGTCTGCGATTTTCGCCGTGGGCGAGATGAGCCAATCGCAGCTCATCGTCAATGCCATGCGCGCGGGCGCGCAAGAATTCCTGCCGCGTCCCACCACCATTGAGCATCTGTTGGATGCGTTTCACCGCCTGGTTTCTTCGCAACGCAAGGTCCGGTTTCCCGGAGTGCGGGGCCGCGTCTTTGTGGTGTTGAGCGCCAAAGGCGGCAGCGGAGCCACCACCGTGGCCGTGAACCTGGCGCTGGCCCTGGCAGCAAAACACGCCAGCACCGCCCTGCTGGACATGGCGCCGCTGGGCAACGTGTCACTCCACCTCAACGTAAAACCAGCGTTCACCATGCTGGACGCGCTGCAGAATCTGCACCGCCTGGATGGGGCGCTGCTGGACGGCTTCATGACCCGCCATGCTAGCGGCCTCCACCTCCTGGCCGGGCATCCTGGGGTCAATGCCACGGAATGCGGACCAACCGACTTTGCCCGCCTCTTTGACGTGGTGGTCAACCAATATCGCTATGTGGTGATTGATGCTTCCACGCGCCTGGATCCGGCCGTCCGCGCCTTGTGCGACCTCTCTGACAGCGTGCTGCTGGTGGCCAATCCCGATCTGGCCTGCCTGTGGAGCGCGGCCCGAATACATGAGTTTCTTGCCGGCAGTCCTGCGGAACAAAAGACCAAGCTGGTGCTGAATCGTTATAAGAAGAAGCCCTTCAGCGATTCTGACATTGAGGAAACCACGCAAACCAAGATTCTGCTGAAAATCCCCAACCAGTACGCCCTGGTTGCCGGCTCCATCGAACACGGTGTTCCCGTGGTACTGCAAAAACGCAACGATCTTGCCCGATGCTACTTCGAACTGGGCGGCCTGCTTGCCGCGGACGGACAGGAGCCGCAAGTCAGGGGCTGGCTGCTTCGGACAGCTTCATCATTATGAGGAACGAATCCAATGGCTGAGACAATCATGCTCGAAACAACCGATTTCCATCAGGTCAAGTCTGACCTGCACAGAAAGATCCTCGACCGGCTGGACCTGGCCAAACTGGGGAAAAACGCGAATGAGGCTGTCCGCGCCGAAGTGATGGTGGTCATCCGCAATGCCATCGCCGCGGAAGCCGTTCCCTTGAGCTTCAACGAACGCGAGCGCCTGTCGCGCGAGATTTTGGACGAGATTTTTGGCTATGGCCCGCTCGAGGGGCTGATGAAAGACCCCAGCATCTCTGACATTCTGGTGAACCGCCATGACCAGGTGTATATAGAGCGCGCGGGAAAGCTGGAGAAAACACAATTGAAGTTCAAGGACGACCAGCACCTGATGCAGATCATTGACCGGATTGTCTCGCAGGTCGGCCGCCGCGTGGATGAATCATCGCCCATGGTAGACGCTCGCCTTCCTGACGGTTCCCGTGTCAACGCCATTATTCCGCCCCTGGCGCTCGATGGACCGGTCTTGTCCATACGGCGTTTTGGCCGTGAACGGCTTACCGGCCAGAACCTGCTTGATAACCTCTCGCTGACCCTGCCCATGCTCGAACTGTTGAAGAACATGGTGAAAGGACGGCTTAACATCATCATTTCCGGCGGCACTGGCACAGGAAAGACGACTCTGCTCAACATCCTTTCCAGCTACATTCCAGTGACTGAGCGCGTCATCACCATTGAAGACGCGGCGGAACTGCAATTGAAGCAGGAGCACGTGGTGCGCATGGAGACGCGTCCTCCTAACATCGAAGGAAAGGGCGCGGTGCGGCAGCGGCAATTGCTCATCAACAGCCTGCGCATGAGGCCGGACCGGATCATCATCGGCGAGGTCCGCGGCGATGAAGCCCTGGACATGCTGCAAGCCATGAATACCGGTCATGACGGCTCTCTCACCACCGTCCATGCCAACTCGCCGCGGGACGCGCTCAGCCGCGTTGAGACCATGGTTTCCATGGCCAACCTCAACATTCCCGAGCGCGCGGTCCGCCAGCAGATTGCTTCCGCCATTCAAGCCGTGGTGCAGATGTCTCGCCTGGCCGACGGCACCCGGAAGATCACCAACATTTCCGAAATCACCGGCATGGAAGGCGACGTGGTTTGCATGCAGGACATCTTCCTGTTTGAGCGCCGCGGCGTAACGGAAACGGGAAAAGTAAAAGGCGTGTTCAAGACCACGGGCATTCGTCCGAGATTTTCCGAGCGCCTGATAGCCGCAGGGTTGCGACTGCCCCCGGTCCTATTCGATTCGGAGATCGCAGTCTAGGAGGCGTTATGTTTGCACTGCTCGCCATTTTATTTTTCGCCGTGATGATCGCCGTGCTGGCGATTGGCGCAGCCATGGACCGCGGCAGCAGTCAGGTCCAGGTCCTGCGGGACCGGCTCAAAGCCGTCGAGGCCGCATCCCGCCGGACCCCTACAGCTGAACTGGAGATCTTGCGCGACGAACTGCTGAGCGGCATTCCCGCGCTCAACAAAATGCTGAGCAACTGGTCTTTCAGCACGCGGCTGCAGTTGCTGCTGGAGCAGGCCGACCTGAAGCTGCGGGCGGGAAAGTTCCTGCTGGTGTGCGCTTGCGCCGGCGGCTTCGGTTTCAGCGTCACCCATTTTGCCACCGATTCGGTGCTCTTTGCCGCGGGCGGCCTCATCGCGGGAGTCACCATTCCCTTCGTGTGGGTCCTGTTCCTTCGCCACCGGCGCTTCAGAAAGTTCGAAGTGATGTTCCCTCAGGCCATCGAGTTGTTGGTCAGGTCATCGCGCGCCGGCCATCCTTTTACCACGGCGCTGGAGATGATCGGGACCGAGTTGCCCGAGCCGGTTGCCGGCGAGTTCCGCAGGATATTCGACGAGCAGAAGTTCGGTTTGCCGCTGCGGGACGCGTTGTTCAACCTTTCGGAACGCATGCCCCTGATTGACGTGAAGTTTCTGGTCACCGCGCTGTTGCTGCAGCGCGAAACCGGCGGCAACCTGGCGGAAATCCTGGACAAGCTGTCTTACGTGATACGCGAGCGCTTCCGCATCCTGCGCCAGGTGCGGGTATTTACCGCTCAGGGAAGGATGACAATGATTGTGCTGATGATCCTTCCGCCAGGAATCGTGACCCTCATGGCGCTGGTGAACCCAGGGTTCATGAAGCCCCTGCTCTATGACCCACTAGGACACATCCTGATCGCTCTCGGGATCAGCTTGCAGGTGATCGGCTTTCTGTTCATCCGCCGGATCATCGAGATCAAGGTGTAATCATGATTACCTCTGTGCTTCTCATCGCGTTCTTCTTGTCGCTGACCGTGGCCATCTTTACTCTGGCATCGGCGGCCGTGGTCCCAGCCAACGGCGTACGGGAGCGGTTGCAGGTCCTGCTGGGCCGGCACCTCCGGCGCTCTCCGCGAGCGGACGTTCAACAGCGGGCAGAACAGGCCCTGGAGCCTCTGAGCCGGATGCTACCGCGCTCCGCAGCGGACACATCGCGGACCCGTAGCTGGCTCATCCAAGCGGGAATGCGTGATCCTCGCTACCTCACCATGTATTACGGGTTGCGCTTCCTCGGGCTACTTGGCGGCATCGCCATTGCGGGAGGCCTGACTCGATTCCGCTCTGACCGGTTGCTGCTGGTGCTGTGTGCGGGCATCTTCGGCTACTTCCTGCCCCGTTTCCTGCTCAAACGCCGAATCCGGGCGCGCCAGCGGGCCATTGAACTGGGCCTGCCGGATGCTCTTGACCTGGCGGTGATCTGCGTTGAAGCGGGGCTCAGCCTGGACCATTCGCTGCAAAGAATTGGTGAGGAATTAAGACTCGTGCATCCCGAGCTTAGCGATGAGTTCCAGTACATCACTCTGGAGGTCCAGGCCGGGAAAACGCGGGCCGAGGCGCTTCGGAACTTCGCCGCGCGCGTGAACATTGACGACGTGCGCGCTCTGGTGGCCGTCCTGCTGCAGACCGACCGTTTCGGCACCAGCATCGCACAGGCGTTGCGCGTGCATTCTGACGCTTTACGCGTGGAGCGCCGTCAGCGCGCCGAAGAGGCCGCCGCCAAGACCACCATCAAAATGGTGCCCATCCTGGTGTTCTTTGTGTTTCCACCGATATTCTTCGTCACCCTCGGACCAGCCGTCATTCAACTGATCCGAACCGTGCTGCCGGAGCTGAACAAGTAATGATCAACCTGACCCAACTCGTTATTTTGCTCGTGATCATCGCGATTGTCATCGCTGCGTACGGCCTGCGAGAAAGAACCTGAGAGGAGATTCCTTGGCCACTGACAAAACAGGTTACGCATTCAATGTGACGCGCCAGGCGTTCCTGGCTACCGACTTGCGCGTTGCCGACACGCACTTTCAGCGATTGCTTGGGCTCATGGGAACCGCCGGCTCAACTTTCCACAGTGGACTCGGGCTTTGGATCAGACCATGCCACGGCGTCCATACCATGTTTATGCGTTTTCCGATTGACGTTTTGTACCTGGATCGGGAGAGCCGGGTGATTCGCGTGGAGGACAACGTGCGTCCCTGGCGGGTAGCGCCCGTCATCATAGAATCCGCAACCGTGCTTGAGTTGCCGGCACATACCGCATGGAACACGGGAACCAAAGTTGGAGACGTGATCGAGATCAAGTCCACCGCAAAGGACGCCCATGGCGAGCCCCGCCTTCGTTCCGCCTAGAGCCGCTAAGCGAGCGACGCCGATACCGGCAGTCACCTTGCTCGTGTGCCTGCCTTCCCGGTGGAAGGAATTTCCCGGCAACTTGCGCGCGGCGTTGCAACCGCGACGCGCTCCGCTGAAGATTGAGCGCAAGATTGGCCAGATATCGCCGCGCTGGCTCTCGGCCTCCGCTTCTGTTCATGTCCTTATTATTGCGATCTTGGTGTGGGCCCTCCCCCGGCTCCCGCTGGATTGGCCCGTGGTATTGGACGAACACCCCAGCAACTACACTGCAATTTACTATCAAGCGCCTTCACTGCCGCAGATGGAAGACAGCCGCGGAAGCGCGCCTTCGACCGCGTCGTCGAACAGCCAAGAGTTTTTTCATCCCACGCAGACCATCCGGATTTCTCGCGGGTCAGTAATCAAAAACAAGGTGGTTGACGCGCCCGACCCCGCCCTGGCGCGCGTAAAGGGACCTACGGCCAATCTTCTCTCAATCATTCAGGCGCCGTTGTCTGGTATGCCCCAACTACAGGCGCAGCCCCAGCCCGTGGAGTTGCAAAACGTGCAGTCGAAGATTGCGCGGCCGGCGAAGCGGGCTGAGCCACAACCGGTGGCTGAACTGTCGCAGTTGGGAAATGCAGCCAACTCTTTGCCCCGCATTCCCACAGCTCAGTCATCTTCCCTGCCTCAGTTGCAGGCGCAGCCCGTTGAGCTGCAAAACGTGCAGTCGAAGATTGCGCTACCAGCGAAAAGGGTTGAACGACAATCGGGGGCTGAACTGTCGCAGTTGGGAAATACATCCAACTCGTTGCCCCGTATTCCCGCAGCTTATCCTTCCCTGCCTCAGTTGCAGGCGCAGCCCGTTGAGTTACAAAAGGTGCAGTCGAAAATCGCCCGGCCGGCGAAGGCGACTGAAGCACAGCCGGCAGCTGATCTATCACAACTGAGAAACACAGCCGGTACAAGTGGGCTTCCGACTGTGGTTATCTCAACGCAGCCTGGCAACGTTATCGCCGTGCCCGCCGATGGAACTCCGGGTTCGCTGGCCATGTCTCCCCAGGGCCGTCAACATCCGGGACTGGCGGGAGACAATGGCGTCACGACGCGCAGCGCTGCTCCTAGTCCTGGCGCAGCTGGCAGCAGCCATGGCGCGGCCAAACCCCATGGGGAACCCGGATCAGACGCAACGTCCGGCGCAGGCAGCCCAGGAGGCGCCGCCACCGGCGCTCCCAATCTCAGCCCTGGAGTGACCGTGCACGGCGGCGTGGTCTCGCTGGACAGGTTTGGCGGAGAGACACCTTCTCCGCAAGCAGGCGTGGTTTCCCTCGACAGCTTCGGCCCCAAGCTTCCGCCGCCCGCTGAACGGCGCAACCCGGCTGATCCGCCACGAAAACCCGCACCGATCGTAGTGGTTGCTACCGGGCGTTCCGGCGGCGGCCTGAACTCCTATGGAACCTTCAAAAACCAGATGGTCTACACCATCTACTTCCAGACAGCGGCAGGCATGGCGACTTTCCAATTTGCCGAACACGATTCTTCAGCCAGGTACAGGGGCGAGCTCACCCCGCCTGATCCGCTGAGCACGGACGTTCCTACGGCCACACGCGGCCCAGGCATTGTGCTTTCTTGTCTGCTCGACGCCACCGGACATGTTCAGAACGCGCGCGTGGTGGAAGGTGTCTCCCCGTACAGCCAAACCGTGCTCGAAGCCGTTCGCACCTGGCGCTTCCATCCCGCGCTCAATGCCGGCCAGCCGGTGGCCATTGACGCTCTCATTGGAATCGGCATCAGCGTGCGATGAAGTCCGCTCCCAATTTGGTTGCGGAGGGTGAATGATTCCGCTGTCACCTAAGCAATACCGCCTGTGGCAGGACTCCAGGTTGTGTTCTCGGGGTGTTTCTCTTGACCATAGCTTGTCCCTCCATGCCCCGGCTCGTTCTAAATGCCTGCTGCTGGGTAGGGGAAGCCTTTCGGCGCAGGTATCTTCGAGTCCAGGTGCTTCCGCAATGCTGCATCGCAAACTGCATAGCCCCAGTTCACCAGACGCTGTTTCAGGATTTGACCGATGGCCTTCAAACGTGTGGGAGTGTTGGCCAGTTCCGTCGTGCGGTCGAGCGGGCAGTTCATCGCGTCAGCTAACTCGTAGTCCGCAATGTCCGTCCTGATGCCCCAGTAAGTGCCATCACGCTGTTTGCTTTCGAACGACCCGACAACCCACCGTTTGCGAAGGCTGCCCACCTGGTTGTCCAGCAGTTCCAGAATTCGGACCGCATGTTGCACCCAGTCTTTATGCGGGTTCGCGTCGTCCGCTGTTGCTCCGCCGCCGTCAGACACCAGAATGGTTTGGTACTCCTTCCAGGCCGTTTCCAGGCCAAGGTTGTCATACACCCCGCCATCGCTCAGGATCACGTCAGTATTGAAGGGCGGCTTCTGCAGATCGCCGGCCGTTGCAGGGTCAAAGTCCTGAGGATGAACTTTCAGTTCCACCGGAGACAGCACGGGCGGAAAGGCGGACGACGCGCCCACAGCCACCGCCAGTTGCACTGTGGGATTCTTGATGAGACCCACGCGGTAGTCGCCCATATACGGCTTGCTGAAGCGCCACAATACTTTGGTTTGCACGTTGGTGGCGTTGATGACAAATCGAGGACCTTCATTGTCCGAAGGCAGGTCCTGCAGCGTGGCGTGCCCATACAAGTGGCTGCGATACGCGTCGGCAATTTCGTCAGAAATGCTCTTGAAGGGATTAAGAATGCCTCCCAGAACGGAAGCCACGTCCAGTGTCTGGCCGGCCAGGTCCAACACCGGGTTGATCACCAGGTCGAGCAGGTTCGTCGCTGTGGCTTGGCCATCGAAGCTGAGTTTTTTCCATTGCAGTCCCAGCATGCCGGCCGTGATGGATCCGCCGGAGACGCTGGAAATGCGGCTCAGTTTTTTCAGCAAACCTGCTTCATTCAGCCGCCATAGCGATCCCAAATGGAAGACCATGGCTCTGTATCCGCCACCTGAGAGACAAAGAGCCATTCCCGGGCGTGGTTGTTTCGTTGCATCTCCGGGAATCTCACGTATTGGTTGAAGGTTTGAAGTGGCCATTGGAGTACTCCTTCGTCCGACGTTGTCATTGACACTTGTACGTTACACCCCGGGGAGGAAATCTGCATCTTCCAACCGCCAGAACACGCACCGACTGCCGCCCTGAATGGTTGACTGGCATCACAGCCAACCGTGACCGGAGTCACAGTTACGTTGGTAAAGAAAGGTTAACAATCACAAGTTAATTGCCGTGCCAGATTGACGGCGGTGGCAGCGAGTGCTGAAGACAATGATGGTTTGGGGAAAACCAGTTAAGCAATGATTTATTGAACGCAATTCTTATAAATGTCCTCCTTACTAGGGCTGAGTTTTTCCCGCTTGGATTGTTGACCCGCTGCCTTGGGGGAAAAGCTGTGATGCGGTCCTACAGGCCGTTGCTGCTTACGCTGGTTCTGATGCTGGCCGGCGCGGTCCGTGCCCAGGCGGGCGAACATCCCGTGCCCCTCGAGAAGAACGTAGATGCCGCCAAGTGTCTGGAATGTCACGAAGACAAGACCAAAGGACCGCACGTTCACAGCGCCATCTCCACCGGCTGTACCACCTGTCACGAAGTCAAAGTGGTGGACAAAGACACCACCAACGTTGATCTGATCGCGCCCAAAGAAGAACTCTGCTTCACCTGCCACGAAAAAGCCAAGAACCCCACCCTCCACGGGCCCTATGAAAAAGGTGGCTGCGTGTACTGTCATGATCCCCACGTGAGCGACTTTGACAAACAGCTGCGCGCCGAGGGTAACAAGCTTTGTCTCGAGTGTCACCAGGACCGTCGCATCACCGGCACGCTCGCCTTGTTCAAGACCGCGCATGAATTACCGGAAAGCGAATTTCAGGAGATTCCTAAGATCGGCCTGGATCCGACTTTGAAGTTCGGTCACCCCATGGGAACGCACAAAGTCGCCGACGCCCCTGATCCGCTTCACCCCGGCGCGAAGATCTCCTGCCTCACCTGCCATGAGAACCATGCTTCGGACCGGGAGAAGCTGGTCCGTACCACCGAATTCAAAGGCAAGAAGATGGACGTTTGCGACGCCTGTCACTCAGCCAACGATGAGGCGAGCATGGCGGTAGCCCAGAAGCGAACCGACGAGCAGGAGGCGCAACGCCAGAAAGAACAAAAGTCGCTTTCCAAGCAGCCCATTGCCATGCCGCAAAAATCCATTCAGCCGGGGAGCAAGAAACCTTGAGATGAGCCTATGAAACTAAGAACAAAATCCGCCCGACTCGTGCAGTTGACCGTTGTGGTTCTCGCGCTGGCCGGTTTGCTGGCCGCGGCCGACAAACCTAAGCCGCAGGCCGCGCCCCCTGCCCCCGCCCAGCTCATCTGGCCCCTGCCTCCGGAAAAGCCGCGCGTGAAATTTCTCCAGGAGCTGAGCAACAACTTCGATATCGAGACAAGAAAGAAGAAGTCCTGGGTGGACAAGGTGGTCGGCAACGGCGACCCCAACGTTAGCGAGTACTTTGAAAAGCCGGCGGGTATTGTCACGGACTCGCATGGGCGCGTTATCTTTGCCTCCACGCAGCGTTCCACGGTTTTTATCATTGACCAAGCGCAAAAGAAAATCACCCGGCTGCAAGGGGACCGGGGCATCATGCTGCAGACGCCGCTCGGCGTGGCCATTGACGCGCAGGACAACCTGTTCGTTTCCGACCCCTTCCAGCACATGGTCCTCAAGTTTGATCCCAACGGACATCTGGTCGCGACCATCGCCGGCCAGGAAGGCGTGAAGAACCCAACTTTCATGGCGATTGATGAAGGTCGTCGCCGCCTGTATGTGGTGGATTCCCACCTGCACCAGGTGCTGGTGTTCGATCTGGACACTTTGAAACTGAAACACACGGTAGGCAAGCGCGGCGAGAAGAACGGCGAGTTCAACTTTCCCGTGGGCATTGCTGTGGCGGCCAACGGCAGCTTCGCTGTGACCGACACTGGAAGCTGTTCCGTCCAGATCTTCACTCCCGAATTCAAATTTGTGCGGCGCTTTGGCAAGCAGGGCGACCGTCCCGGCGAGTTCATCCGGCCCAAAGGCGTGGCCATTGATAGCGAAGGCAACTACTGGGTGGTGGACGCGGCCTTCAATAATTTTCAAATTTTCAGTCCCAAAGGCGACTTGCTGATGTGGGTCGGCCAGTTCGGCAACGTGCCTGGGGCCTTCAATCTTCCAATGGGGATCTACATAGACAAGAGCCAGAAAGTCTACGTGAGTGACCAGTTGAACCATCGCGTGCAGATTTTCCAGTTCCTCGGAGGGAGCTAATAAGTTTCTGTTCGAACTGTCCGTCGACGGAACTGTGGCAGCCGGGCTCGGTTGCGACAGATCTAGAACAAGGGGTACGCAGTAATTGATCTTTAGGAGGTCATTATGAAATTGAGAGCTAGGGTCGGTCTGCTGGCTTTAGTGGTGTGCATCAGCCTCACGGCGAATGCCGCCCGGGCCCCCAAATCGGCTGTCTTCGGTTCCGCCCATGATTTCAAGACGCAATTGGGAGGCGCCAGCTACACGCTTTGCAACTTCTGCCACGTTGCCCATAAATTCGGCAGCGCGCCAACCGGTCCCGGCTATTTGCTGTGGAACCACACCCTGTCCAGCACGGCCAGCTATGGCGTTTACACCAGTGACAGCATGCGCTCCACTCCCTCTGACCTTGGCGGCCAGATGGTGGTAAGCAATCTGTGCCTGAGCTGCCATGACGGCACCGTGGCCATTAACTCCTGGTATGAAGGCCAACTTGCCAAGAACTTCCAACCGCTGCCGCAGGGCACGCTCTTCATGCCCGATGACATGACGGTAAGGGATTTGACCAAGCAGCACCCGATCAATTTCCCGTATCCGGATGCCACCACGGCTGCCGCCATCGGCATTCAGCCCGCCGCCGACCAGTTCTCGATTGACGGCAACGGCAATGTGCCTCTCTTCCAGGGAAGAATGCAGTGTGCCACCTGCCATGATCCTCATGCAGGCCCCAGCGCCGGAGTCAGCTTGTTCTTCCGGACGTTCCCCAGCACACCAGCGCAGACCCTGACGGGGTCATTCTGCGTATATTGCCACCTGTAAGAAGCACACACGGAGGGGGCCAACGGGCCTCGCAAACCAAAAGCCCCCTCCGTATTTTTTTTGGCTTGGGCTGATGAGGAACGACCTTCAAATTCGGCATTGGCTGCTTACCACCGCGCTGGTGTTTGTCTGCGGCACTGTGGCCGGCGCGCAATACCAATATCCAGGCTATGAGGCCCCGCGCTGGCACCTCAACGGATTTGGCGGTTTCGATATTACCCACACCACGCAAAGCACCACGCCCTCCGCTACCGAAACCAGCCAGCTCTTTCCTCTCGGAGACCTGCGGCTGAACAGCGACGGCTTTCTTCTTGATCCCAAGTTTCTGCATCTCAACGCGGCGTTCGACTACCAGAAGGGCGCCAACACTTCAGAGCGGGGGGACCTGGGAACAGGCGGCACCAACATTGCGGTCAGCAGCATCTTTCTGCCCAGGAGCCACGTGCCGTTTCGCGCCAGCTACACCAAGACCAACCACGGCGTGACCGGGCTGGGACTGGACCAGAATGACGACAATTCCCGGCTGGACCTGCAGTGGAGCATGCTCTTCCCCAGGCTGCCGCAGCTCAATGTGTCCTTTCAGAAGTACAGCAACACGGTTCACGTGCCTTCGTCCTTCGCCGACCGCAGCAGTAACGACATGGCCTTCAACACCGGGCTGTCCGATTCCTGGAAGGAGTGGCGCTGGGCGGGAAACTTTTCCATAGGCAGTGGGAACTCCACAGGCGTCTCGCAAATCAGCCTGAACAGCCCGTTCGATAATTCCACCCGCGCCGGCGCTTTTCACCTGAGCCGCGGTTTCTGGGACAACAAAGCGCGCCTGTCTTTTGAAAACCGCGAGGTATGGCGCCGCGACCATCTGGGAGGCGACGGCACCAGCAAGAGCAGTGAACTCACCAACAACGCGAACTTTAACCTGCAGGTCACCCAGCATGTATCCGTGGACGCCGGTTATGGTTTTTCGCAACTGGATTTTCAGGGTGACGGCTTCGGCAACGTGCTGGTTCCCGGCGGCGGGACGGTGCAGGTGGTTTCTTTCGCGTCCAGCACCTCCAACTCTGTCAACGGACGCGTGGACTACCATCCTCTGGACTGGCTGCGCTTCACGGAAGAAGTTCGTACCGCGCTTTTCACGCCGGCAGCAGGCGTGGCGGAAAGCCGGACGTCCTTTACCGAGATGGCGTCCTCCATCGCTGCCAACCATCGCTGGCGCAGCCTGGAACTGAGCGGCGCCTATACCGGCCGCTTTCAGCTTTCCGGCACCACGTTGGACCATGCGCCCGATTCATGGTCCAACAGTTTCAACGGACGCGTGGGCTGGGGCGACGCCCGCTATGTCCGTTTGACCGCGGCCGCCCAGGACACGCATCTCAATCTGGTGGAACAGATCGGCGGATTTACCGACGAAAAACGCCTTGGCATGGAAGTGGAAACCCATCGCATCAAGTTCTTCCGGCTGCGCAGCAGCGCGGAATATTCCAACGTGGAGCTGCTGAACATCAGCGGCAATACGCGCACCAAGATGACGTCATTCTCCCTGCAAGCGGACCAGCGGCGCTTCACCGTGGCCTTCAACAAATCCTTCATGGACGGCGCTGGTGCACTCTTCCCTGACGGCCTGATTGACCGCACGTTCCTGGTGGTTCCGCTGCCCATCAACGCCCTGCTGGCCACTCCTTTGCTCAACCGCACCACCCACACGCAGACCGTGAGTCTGATCGGCCGGCCGCGCCGCCGGCTGGATGTGGCCGTGGCGTGGCGCAAGGAAGACACGCGCTTGGTCAATTCGGAGCAGACTTTCAACATCTTGCAGGCGGACGCCCGTTACCGTCTGGGCAAGTTTTCGCTGGAAGGCGGCTACTCCCGCAACATAAATGACGTGACAGTTGTCACAGGCCCTTCCGGCACTCGTTTGGCACTCTGGTACTTCCGCATTGGGCGGGATTTCAGGGTCTTTTGAAAGGGCCATGGAACGAGGCACTCCCATGAAGCTTCAGTCCCGACTGACGCTGACGATCATCGTTGCCGCCGTGCTTCTGCTGGGGCTGGCTGTGAGCGCCTATTCGCGGACGACTCCACCCGCGCCCACCACGCCGGTTTCCGCCGGCGTTGTGGACTACCTGGGTGCTCTGCGTACTCCCGCCGACGTGAAAGGCAAGCCCTCCGGTTTTAAGCGCGTGGTCAACAAGATTCTCGGATTGGACGCGGACCATCGTGGCATGGCACTGCCGCACGGAGTGGCCGTGGATGGCAGCGGGCGCGTTCTGGTGGCGGACACCAAGGGCCAGGTGGTCCACATGTTTGACGCGGCGGGACGCAAGTACAAGCAGCTGCATCCGCCCGACTCCGATCCCTTCCTCTCCCCTATCGCCATCGCGTTGGACAGCCAGGGGCGCATCTACGTGACTGATTCCGGACGCTCGCGCATTTTCGTCTTTCGTCCCGACGGCAAGTTTCTTCATACGCTCGGCGCGCTGGGAAAGAATGAAAGCATTTTCAAGCGGTGCACCGGCCTGGCCATTGACCGCAAGCGTGACGTGCTCTACGTGGTGGATACCATCGCCCACCGCATCGTGGTACTCACCACGGACGGCAAAGTGCTAGATCGCTTCGGCAAACGCGGTGACGGACCAGCCGAGTTCAACTATCCCACGCACATCGCACTGGCTGCGGACGGCACTCTGTGGGTGGTTGACTCGCTCAACTTCCGCGTTCAGCACCTGGATGCTTCCGGCAAATTCCTATCGGCCTTCGGCGGACAAGGAGACCGCCCCGGCGAATTCGATAAGCCCAAAGGCATCGTGGTGGACGGCCAGGGGCGCGTGCTCGTGGTGGAAGGAAGATTTGACCGCGTCCAAGCCTATAACGGCGACGGGCAAATGGCCTTCTCCTTCGGCGTTACCGGAAATGGGCCAGGACAATTCTTTCTTCCCACCGGAATCGCCCTGGACACCGACGGCAAGATCTATGTGGCTGATGGGCAAAACGGACGTGTGGAAATCTTTCGCTTAAATGCCGGCCTTGAAGGAGGCCGCTGAGTGCGCCGCGCCGCCGCCATCACGCTGCTGTTGCTGGCCGCCGGCGCCGCCACGCTCACCTTCCCTCAGGTCAACAACAAGTCTTCCATCATCAACAGCAAGCATGACTTTCGCGCGGCTTCCTCGACGCAACTGCGTTCGTCTGCCGGCAACGATGCATGTGTCTTCTGCCACACGCCGCACAACTCCTCACCCGGAAGCTATCTGTGGAACCACACGCTTTCGTCGCGTGACTTTCCCGCCTACAGCAGCAGCACGATGCAGGCGACGGTGACCGCCATCCAACCGCAAGACGTTTCCAAACTGTGCTTGAGCTGCCATGACGGGACCATCGCGCTGGGCGACACGGTGAATGACGGCGCCATTGCCTTTGTCCAAGGCAACAATTACACCTTGCCGGCGGATTCCGCGTCCAATCTTGCGGGCGACCAGACGTTCGCCAACGATCATCCCTTTGGGTTCGTGCCGCGCGTGGGCCCGGAGACGATGAATCCTCCTGCGCTTGATCCGGTCCGCCTGGACAGGGCCGGCAAATTGCAGTGCACCACTTGCCATGACCCGCATAAAGAAGATGCTGACGCGACGACACGCAAGTTTCTGGTGAAGAGCAATCAGGCGTCAGGTCTGTGCCTGACGTGCCACCAGAAAATTGGCTGGGACGGGTCCGCGCACAGCCTTCCGCCGGATTCAGCCGAAGACCTGCGTTACACGCAGAACCAGGGCGCGCACACGGGATACACCGGCGTCAGGAACAACGGTTGTGAGAGCTGTCATCGTCCGCACGCACCGCAGGTGGCACAGCGCCTGGTGAAGAGCACGGAAGAAAACGTCTGCTTCCAGTGCCATGACGGCACTGTAACCAACCGCAATATCAAGTCCGAATTCATGAGCAAGACGTACAAGCATCCGGTGCTGCTCACGCCTTCTTCGCATGATGCCGCGGAAAACCCCAATTCCGCGGCCCATCCCCTGCCGGAGACCGCCAGCGGCGCTCCGCGCCACGCCGAATGCATGGATTGCCACAATTCGCACCAGTCCACCGCCGCATCCGCGCTGCCGCCCCTGGCCAGCGGCGCTCTGGCCGGCGCGAAAGGACAATCGTCCTCCAACGGCTTCCTGCCTTCCGTTGCCAACGAATACGAAGTCTGCTTCAAGTGCCATGCGGACAGCGCCAACAAACCGCAGTCTCTGGACGCGAGCACGGTGGGCATCGGGTACGGACGCAATCCACAGCGCCAGTACAACGCCGGGAGCCTCAACGCTTTTAACACGCGCGTAGAGTTCACCCAAGGGATGTCGTATCACCCGGTCACCCAGCCGCGAAATCTTTCCACGGTGGAAGTACCCAGTTTGCGGTCCAACGTGCTCAGTTCCAGCGGCGCCGCCGTTACCAGCAGGCCGCTTTCCAGCGGCAGCATGATTTATTGCACGGACTGCCACAACAATGACAGTGGACGCAATCTTGGTGTTTCCAGTATCGGACCCAGCGGCCCGCATGGATCGAACCTGCCGCACCTGCTGGAGCGCGCGAACGTACTGGAACCTGCGCCCGCCACGCCGGGACGCGGCAGCGGGACCGCTTTCGCGTTGTCCAACTATGCGCTGTGCGATAAGTGCCATGACGTGGCCAACAGCGTGATGGCGGACAAGAGCTTCCGCTACCACAACCTGCACGTTAGCGGGCAGGGCGCGGCTTGCTCCACGTGCCATGATCCACATTCCTCGTCGTCGCCCATGCTGGTCAATTTTGACCGCAGCGTGGTCGCCGCCAGCAACCAGGGTGGGTTGCAGTTCACCCGCACCAGCCCGGGACACGGCAGCTGTGCGCTGCGCTGCCACAACGCGAATCACAACAATCGGGCTTATTGAGGAAGGTTTTGCTGAAGAACGGAATCTTGAAACGGTTTTGAGAAATAAAGAGGCAATCATGAAAAAGGTCATACTCGTCGCCGTCGTCATAGTCCTGCTGGCCGCCGTGGCCGTAGGCCTGATCGGTATTGCTGCGCCCGCCACAGTGGTTGCCGGCGCGCCACAGCCCGCGTTTACCGCCCGCCTGGAAGCCGGGTTGAAAGCCCGCTTCACCAACGGCAAGGCGGAACTCCAGCGCTCCTTTGACGCCAAGAAAGAAATCAAGAGTTTCCGCATGAAGACCGTATTGCAGTTGCACCCCGGCCATCCCCTGGAAACCGTGATTGAAGTCTCTTGCCCGGACCGCGAGCGCTTCACCACCACGATTGGGGACCGTGCGTTCCACGCCGTGCGCATCGGCAGCAAAGCGTACGTCGAACAGCAAGATGGCTCGTGGACAACGCAGGAAACGCAGCCTGTGGGCTGGTCGCCCTGCGGTGACAATCCGGGAGAGCCTGCGCCCTGGGCCGTGATGAATGAAGGCCGCGACCCAACGGCGGTCCTGGCGAAAATCTCAAGCAACGCGGACATCTCCCGCGGGAACTTTATCTCTACCAGGGACGGCGCATGCCAGCAATGGCTGGTGAGCCTGCAGATGCCGGGCGGCACTGCGCACGGCCACGGCAACAACGGCCTGCGCTATACGTTATGCATTGATCCCCGGCAGCACCTGCCGGTGTCAGTGACCATGGGCAGTGGTGGCTCGATTACCACTTACTCTGACTGGAACCAGCCCATAAAGATTGACGCGCCGAACATGTGATTCCCCATCGAAAGGTGGCTTTCCGCTGAGAATCCCTAAGGGAATTACGTTGGGCTCTTGCGCGCGGGCAAACGGGTCGAGGCCCCAACTCGGAGCCAAAGTTCCTGTCGATTCGCTCCAAAACCGCTTGTGAATTGTCGTCGCAGGCCATTCTGTCAGCGTCCGTGACTGCGCTGCTCCCCGCTAATCGGGCAAGCAGACTAGCGCGGCGACTGCTTGAGACCCTTCGACTCCCCTTCGACCCGGCAGGTTGCACGACTCTTGCATCTCTCAGTCCCCGGGTTCGGCCGGGCATCCTCAGTTTCTTTAGATTCAATCACCTGTGACATTCGTCACATCCTAGCTTGATGGGATTGCCTAACATCTCGCTCTGAGAACTTTCATTAATCACAATTTACAAGTGATTTGGCTGTAAGAAGCTGAATGCCGGTACCAAGCTGAGCCGGTGTTCCAAATCTAGCAAAAAGGAGCACTTATGAAGAAGCAGTCCATCTTGCCGCAAATCGCGATGTGGAGCATTGGCTGTTTGGTATTTGTCTTAATCCCCACCGCGAGCCAGGCCATCCCGGCATTTGCGCGGCAGTATCAGACATCATGCACCACTTGCCACTCAGATTTTCCCAAGCTCAACGATTTTGGCAAAGCCTTTAAGGATGCCGGCTTCAAGTTTCCCGCTGACGATGAGACTTTCCTGAAGGTCCCACCGGTCATGTTGGGCGCGCCTGCGCAGAAAGACCTCTTTCCCAAAGCTGTGTGGCCGGGAACCATTCCTGGTTTGCCGCCCATCGGTCTGCGGATGAACACCTTCTTCCAGAAGACCAGCGGGAATCGCGGCAACTTTGATTCGCTCGTCCCGGCCGGAACGCCTGCGCCTTTCATCCCCAAGACCGATTTCAGCACCGGCCTGTTCAGCATCTTCATGGCCGGCAACTTTGGCAGCGATATCGCCTTCTGGGTGGATGAAGACATCAGCGTGGCCGGCGACAACGCGTCCGGCGGCCTGGGCGACGGCTACCTGAAGTTTGTGAACATCGGCCGCATCATGAAGCTGCCCAAGGACTCGCTCAGCTTCCGCGTGGGCCGCTTCGAACTCGATCTGCCTTTCAGCCCGGCGCGCAGCCATAACATCAGCGGCTGGGACATCTTTGATCAGAACAATCTTGGCGCCGTGAACCCGGCATTTACAGCGCAGCACAATGTAAACAACCAACTCACCATGGCGGACGCGATGAATGGCATAGAGTTCAGCGGCGGCCACCAGTACGGCGGCTATCATTATTCCATCGCCTTCATTGACCAGAACACCAGCGGACTAAGCCAGGCAGGCAACGACAGCGCATTTGTTCCTTCGCCGGCGGGCTTTGCTTCGGATTCCAACTTCAAGGACATCTACGCGCGATTCTCCTACCGCTTCAATCTGGAACGCGATCCTGCCAGCAGAAACGCAGTCCAGGCTGCGGGTGCAAGCGGACCGCGCGATCACACTTACGTCAACTTGGGTACCTTCTGGTTCTACGGACGCTCGGTGCAGCGCTTCAGCGGCGAGAACCTGCTTGGCGATCCGGTGGTGCTCACGGCACGCGAGCCGTTCTACCGCACAGGCGGCGACTTCAGCGTCAACTACCGCAATCTCAACGTCTACGGCTTGTTCATGTACGGGCACGACCACAACCTGCTGCCTGTGGATGGCGTAGGCGCGCTGGTTCCGTTGCCGATCGCGGGTGCGCCTTCTCCGACCGTGGGATTCATCCGCGGGACGCCAGCGACCTTTGCCGGCGGGTTTGTGCAAGCCGACTATCTCATCCATCCCTGGCTGATCGCCATTATGCGGTGGGACGCGGTCAACTCCGGGCCGGACAAACTCAACGGTCTGGCTGGGAGCACCGATTCGCCGTTTGTGCTGCCCTTCCGCCAGACCCGCAACCGGATCACACCTGGCGTCCAGTTCCTGATCCACGCTAACATCAAAGCGTCATTCGAATACCAGTTCCGGCCGCAGCAGTTTGTGACCGTGGTGACCAATCCCATCACCGGATTGCCGACGGCGGTCAATCAATTCCGCACAAATACTGCAGTAACCGCGCTGGAATGGGTGTTCTAACGAGTGTTGTCAAATTAGAGAGGAATCATGAAAAAGCAATTCGTGTTCGTACTGATGGCAATCGTTCTTGTAGGTTCCCAGATATGCATGGCGGGCTCCATCAAAGGCAAAGTAACACCGGGCAAATCAGTCGTCTATGTTGAAGGCACGCCGGTGATGGTGGACAAAACCGTTGTTATTGACCAAAAGGGACTACTGTTCCAGCCCCACGTTGCAGTGATCCAGGTGGGAACCACGGTGGAGTTCCTGAACAGCGACAAGGTGCAGCACAACGTTTTCTGGCCGCACATCTCCGGCGACAAGAAGAAGACCCACAACATGGGCACCTGGCCGCAGGGACAGAAGCGTCCATTCAAGTTTACGGACCCGGGCGTGGTTACGCTGCTGTGCAACGTGCATCCTGAAATGTCCGGCTACATTATTGTTTCTCCCACACCGTACTTCGCTGAAACCGCGGCGGACGGCACCTACACGATCGCCAATATTCCAGACGGCCAATACAATGTGACCGCATGGCATGAAGGCAAAAAAGTCCAATCCAAGCCAGTCACCGTCAGCGGCGCCGCCACCGCCGATTTCACTCTGCAATAGCTGCATGGAGCAGGAAGGCCTGCGCTTTCCTGCTCCAACCCCTTGCCCTAGAATTGAGAGCCCGATCTCATGAGCAAAAGATTTGAAAACAAGGCGGTGGACCGGGATTGGCTGAATACCAATTTCCCCTGCATGATGGCATGTCCGGCGCACACCAACGCCGGGCGCTACGTCGCCCTGATTGCCGAAGGCCGCTTTGAAGAAGCTTATCGCTTCGCGCGCGATCCCAATCCCCTGGCCAGCATTTGCGGCCGCGTGTGCGCGCACCCTTGCGAGACGGCTTGCCGCCGCGGTGAAATTGACCGGCCCATCCAGATTCGCGCACTCAAGCGCTTTCTTACCGAACGCCATGGGCCGGAATCCAGAAACTTCAAAGCGTCTTCCGTTGAACCGCTTCCCAAGCTTGGATTAAAGGTCGCAGTCATTGGGGCAGGTCCCGTCGGGCTTTCTGCCGCCCACGACCTGGCGCTGATGGGCTACTCGGTCACCATCTTTGAAGCGGCCGCGGTCCCCGGTGGCATGTTGTATCTCGGAATCCCGGAATATCGCCTGCCGCGCGACGTGGTGGAAGCGCAAGTCCGCGAGATTCTTGAGACCGGTGACGTCACTCTGAAGCTGAATCAGCGCGCCGGCAAAGATTTTTCCATCGAAGAACTTCGGTCGCAGGGCTTCGACGCCGTGCTCATCGCGGTGGGCGCGCACCGCAGCCGCGATCTTTCCATCCCCGGCGTTGACCTCGACGGCGTCTACAAAGGCATTGATTTTCTGCTCAACGTGAACCTGGGCTACAAGTTCACCATCGGCAAGAAAGTTGTGGTGATCGGCGGCGGCAACGTGGCCATGGACGTGGCACGCTCGGCGGCGCGTGAAGTTGTCCGCCAGCATGAAGCGCAGAGTCCCGGCGCCCGGAACGTAGGCCCTGAGACACCCAGTGAAGACTGGGAGAAAAACGTCACCACGGTAGCCACCAACGAAATGGTGGATATCTCGCTTTCCGCGCTGCGCTTGGGCGCCAGTGAAGTCAACATCGTTTGCATTGAGCGTCGCAACGAGATGCCGGCAGCTCTGGAAGAAATTGAGGAAGCTGAAACCGAAGGCGTCATCATTCATGCCGGGCAAGGCCCCAGCCGAGTGATCGGCCAAAACGGCCGCGTGACAGCGCTTGAAACCGTCCGCACGGCGCGCGTGTTCGACGAAAACGGCCGATTCAATCCTCAGTTTGAACCCGGCAGCGAGTCCCTGGTGGAATGCGACACGGTCATTCTGGCCATCGGCCAGTCTCCCAACCTGGACTTCCTCGGTACGGACTCCAAAGTCGCCATCTCTCCTCGCGGTTTGATTTCTGTGGACCGCGAGAACCTGATGACTTCTGTCCCCGGCATCTTCGCCGGCGGCGACTGCGTCTTTGGCCCGCGCCTGATCATTGACAGCGTTGCCGACGGCAAGCGTGCCGCCGTAGGCATTGACGAGTTTCTTCGCGGACAAAAACACGCTGACCCGGTGCTGGAAGTTGAAGTCCTGGACATGCACCAGATGATCACCAACTACATGGAGATTGCGCGGCACTCGGTCCCCATGGTGCCGCTGGAGCGGCGCACCGGCGTCACGGAAGTGGAAGTCGGATTTGATGAAGCCACCGCCGTCGAAGAAGCCCAGCGCTGCCTGCGCTGCTGGATCAATACCGTCTTTGAGGGCACGGAGGTTGACGGCTCGGAGTGCATTCTCTGCGGCGGCTGCGTGGACGTTTGCCCGGAACAGTGCCTCCAGCTCGTCCCGCTGGAGCAATTGGAAATTCCCGAGCCCGTTTTAGCCTACTTGGGCCAAAACGAAGCAGCCTACGGAGTTGAACTGCGCGGCGTTACGCCGCAGGAATTATCCGAAGGGCCGATGGTCGGCGCCGTGATGGTGAAAGACGAGACGCGCTGCATCCGCTGCGGCTTGTGCGCCATGCGCTGTCCGGTAAAGGAAATCACCATGGAAGCTTTCCATTTCAAGTCCGCCGAAAGCACTGGCCTGATTCCCATTCAGTCTTTCGATTTGAGGAGCAAATCATGAGCGACCCCAAAGACCAAACTCCTGGCGTCGCGCCCCACGGCGCCCCAGCGGCTGAAGACGCGAAAGACGCCAGCCGCCGCGACTTCCTCACCAAGCTGGGTGTTGGATCCCTGCTGGTCGCCGGAGCCGGCACCGGCTTGTTCACCTACGAATACTTCTCGCCCAACGTGCTGTTTGAAGCACCGCCCATCGTCAAGGCCGGCAAACCTGACCAGTTCCCTGCTGGCAGCGTTACGCTCGATCCGGCCAGCGGCATTTATCTCATCAACAGCGCCAAGGGCTTTTACGCTCTGGGCGCCGTCTGCACGCACCTGGGTTGCCTCACCGCGTGGAAGCCGGAGCTCGGCACGGACGGATTGATCGCGTGTCCTTGCCACGGCAGCCGCTTCAATCGTGACGGCATCAAGGTCGCCGGACCCGCGCCGCAGCCGCTGCCCCGCCTGAAAGTCTGGCTGGCCGAAGACGGCTACCTCATGGTTGACCGCTCCACCACCCTGAAAGCCGAGGAGTTCGTAAAAGCATAGCCATGGCCACATTGATCAAAGATGAATTTGAACGCATCAGGAACTCTGAAGTCTGGCGCACCATTTTCCGCAGTGGCGCCGGCTCCAGCAACCTGCACCGCTCGCAGGCCGTTCAGCAGAACGTGTTCCTGCATCTCTTCTCGGTCAAGATCCGCTCGCGCGCGCTGGAGTTCAGCCCCACCTGGTACCTGGGCGCGCTGACGCTGAGCACATTCCTGGTGCTGATCGCCACTGGCATACTGCTGATGTTTTACTACCACCCTTCAGTTCCGCAGGCTTACAACGACATGAAGGACCTGCAGTTCGTGGTGGCTTCCGGCGTTTTTCTGCGCAACCTGCATCGCTGGGCCGCGCACGCCATGGTCTTTCTGGTCTTCGCCCACATGTTCAAAGTTTTCTACCGCGGAGCGTACCGTCCGCCGCGGCAGTTCAACTGGGTGATCGGCATCTTCCTGCTGTTGGCCACGTTGCTTCTCAGCTACACCGGTTACCTGCTGCCCTGGGACCAGTTGGCATACTGGGCGGTCACCGTGGGATCGAACATCGCCAAGGCCGTGCCGGTGATGGGAAAACACATTCGGTTCCTGATGCTGGGCGGCAATGAAGTCAACGCCAACGCGCTGCTGCGCTTTTACGTGTTGCACTGCGTGATCCTGCCGCTGGCGGCGCTTCTGCTGGTGGCTGTGCACTTCTGGCGCATCCGCAAGGACGGCGGACTGTACGTTCCGGAGACAAAATCATGAGCGACACGCCCAAGCTGCAAGCTGAAGTTCAGTCTGACGTGCGCAAAAACCCGCGCCGCGTGGCCTTCATTCTGCGGCGTACCTCACCGCACGTCCGCGCGCAGGACGATGACCGCGTGATGACCCACCCCACGGCGCTGGTCCGTTTCCTGGTGGCGCTGGAAGTTGCATTTCTGGCGCTGGTATGGGTGTCACTGGTCTGGAACGCACCGCTCGAAGGCATCGCCGACCCCATGCACACGCCGAACCCAGCGAAAGCGCCATGGTATTTTCTGGGGTTGCAGGAGTTGCTGCATTACTTTCCGCCTTTTGTCGCCGGCGTGTTGATTCCCGGCATGGTGGTGGGCGCGCTGATCGTGATCCCGTATTTCAACATCAACATTGAAGGCCAGAGCATCTGGACCAATCGCAGCCAGCGCGCACGCATCATCGGCGGCGTGCTGGGATTTGCCGCGCTCATCTTCCTATTGTTTGACCTGAAGCAGATCCTTTACCCCTCAGAAGCCGTACCCATGGTGGACCGCCTGCTGGACATGATCGTCCCCATGGTCCCCACCGTGTTGGTCGGAGGCGCGCTGCTGCTTTCGTCAACGTACTCCGCGGAATCGCCCAAACCGTTGCAACGCTGGTTGTTTGGCCGCCCGCTCTACTTCTGGATCATGACCTGGTTCCTAGTGGAGTTGATCGTGCTCACCGCCGTGGGAACGTTTTTCCGTGGTCCGGGATGGTCCTGGGTATGGCCCTGGCAATTATGAAGAGGAAATTTGCGATGCAGCATGAAGGCGTACCAAGAAAGAGGATGGAGAAGCCCCTGTGAACGATGACAACAAGCCCGCTCCGCTGCGCAGCCGGCCTCTACTGCGTGAACTCATGGCCTTTGGCGTGGTCAGCGCGCTGCTGCTGATCTCGCTGGCCATTGCGCCCAGCAAGAATTATTTCAGTGACTGGCGCGGTTATCAGCATTCCTACTTGAAGATCGCCGGGGAAAAACAAAGCGGCACGCTGGTGCGCAGCTTCCAGAGCGGAATCCGCCAGACGTGGATCGCCAAACTGGGCGTGGTGGACCGCTGTGAAACCTGCCATGTAAACCTGAACGGCGCGCTGGTTGGGCCTTTGGGGCAGCCGTTCCACAAGCATCCCGCCGTGCCGCACGATCTCACCGAATTTGGCTGCACTCTTTGTCATCGTGGACAGGGCGCGGCAACTTCGGTAGAAGAGGCCCACTATGCGACGGAGGCCTGGGAGCAGCCTTTACTTCCCGCTCGCTACCTGGAATCTGGATGCGGACAATGTCACCTGGGCAATCTGGAAGGGACGCCTCGCCTGAACGAAGGACGCAAGCTGCTTTCCACCATGGGTTGCGTGCACTGCCACAACGTAACCCAGCCGGACGGCAATATCCTGAAAGCGGATGACGATCCTCCATCGCTGGCGAACGTGGCTGACAAGACGAGCCGCGAATGGATTTACGCCTGGATCAAGAACCCGCAAGCCTACGCAGCCCAGGCCACCATGCCTAACTTCCAGCTCAGCGACTCAGACGCGACTGACATTTCTGCTTTCCTGATCGCGCAGAGCAAGCCCTTGCCCGGAGCCGGCGCGCAGAAGGCTCTGCCGAGCGTGAGTCCGGAAGCTGCTACCGAGGCCGCGTCGCTTTACGGCGCTTCCTTCTGTTCTTCGTGCCATGCCGTACAGAACGCCGCGGGCAATCTGGTTGGCGGGACCCTGGGGCCGGAGCTGACGCGCGTCGGCAGCAAAGTAAACGCTGAGTGGCTCCGCCGCTGGCTCAACAACCCGCATGACTACGATCCGGGCACGCTCATGCCGCACTACCGCTTTGACGACAAGCAAATTGCGCTGCTCTCCAGCTTCCTGCTGGCCAAGAAAGACGACGACTTCATTTCCAAGACGGCCTTACCGCCGGCCGACGCCAACAGCATCGCCCGCGGCAAGAAGCTGGTCACGGAAAGCGGATGCGCGGCGTGCCATCAGATCAACGGGGTAAACCCGCCGCAGAACTTTGCGCCGTCGCTGGAACGCGTGGGCAGCCGCGCGCTCGCGCAAGTGGTCTTTGCGAAGGGCATGAAGCATACACTGCCGGACTACATCGCTGCCAAGATTCGAGATCCTCGTTCCTTCGGCGCTGCCCTGAAAATGCCCAAGTTCACCCTCACCGGCGAACAAATGGACGCTCTCACCACAGCGCTTCTCGCGCAAACCGACCGCGCTGCCGGACTACCGCGCGAGTTGATCACCTCCGCTGAGCGCGGGACCAACTATCACGCCGGCGGCGAAGCGGGCCGCCTGATGGAAGACCTGCGCTGCCTGAGCTGCCATGCCATCAACGGCAACGGTGGCGACATGGCGCCGGACCTTACGCGCGAAGGCGGGGCCGTACAGCGCGCCTGGCTGGAAGAATTCCTCAAGAACCCCAACACGTTGCGTCCGGCACTCATCCGTCGCATGCCTAAGTTCAATCTCACGCCGGCGGAGATCAAAACGCTTTCGGACTACATCCAGGTCGCGTATCAGCCCCCAGGCTTCGATTCATCAGCCCTGGACCAACGCACTTTGAACGCCGACGCAGCCGCGCGCGGCAAACAGTTGTTTTATTCCAAATACGGATGCAACTCCTGCCACATCGCCGACTACAAGAATGACAAAGGCTACGTTGGACCGGCGCTGGTCAGCGTTGGCAAACGCCTGACGCCGATTTGGACATATAAATGGTTGAAAGACCCTGGCGGCCTCCGTCCCGGAACGCTGATGCCTAACTTTGCTTTGCAGGACAACGAGGCCCGCGATCTCACGGCGTTTCTCATGACATTGAAGGCCACGCAGGGAGGTGGCAAATGAAGGTCCTGGGCATTACAGTAGCTGCCATGGCAATCTTCCTGGCAGGATGCAAGCGGTCAACATCACCCGTGTTGCAGCCTGCGAAATACGGCGTGAAAATCACGGAAGTCAGCGGCAGCAAACAGTTGGCGCAAGTCGGGTCAGCACTGCCGCAGCCGGTCGTCGTCCAGGTGAACGGAGCGGACGGCAATCCCGTGGCCGGCGCTCTGGTCACCTTTCACGGTGAAGGCGTGCAGTTCACTCCGTCACAAGCGCTCAGCGATCCCAGCGGCCAGGTTACGGCGGCAGTGCAGTTGGGCTTCAGCGCCGGCGACTACCAGATCGTTGCGGAGACACCCAAACCCGGCGGCGGCAGTGATACGCTCACTTTGCACGAGACGGCTCTGGGCTACGAACAAACGCTGGGCCAGGCCGTGAATGACAAATACTGCATTCGCTGCCACAACAATGAATCCACGCCGGAGCGCGTTTCCAACTTTGACAATCTTTCTCCTGCGCCGCACTTCTTTACTGACGGCGCCACTCTGAACCGCATGTCAGACGCGGACTTGATCAGCATCACTTCCCGCGGCGGAGCAGCGATGGGGAAATCGCCGCAAATGCCCGCGTACAGTTCCACGTTGACGCCGGCAGAACTGAAAGCAGTTGTGGCGTACATTCGCGCGGTCGCCGATCCGCCTTACCCATCCCCCGGAGCGAAATATGCCAAGTAAGCCCGTGTTCCGCGTGCTGGCGGTTGTTCTCCTCACCGGAATCTCTTGTTCGGCGCAAATCCTTTCTTTGGGCAAGGTCACTGATCCTGAGTGCCGCAACCTGCAACAGCAGTATGCTGACCAGTTGCAGCAAATCGCCGGGGACGCCTCCGCCATCCACTTTCCGTTTCCCTTCTATTTCAGCCAGACGCTGGATATTGACGAAGTCCGGCAGAAGCAATTGCCGCAAGGGTCCATCCACTTTGAGCGCGTGAACGGACAAATCGCCCTGGCCATCACCGGCAACTATTACATTTCGTATTCTGCTGAGGCGCTCACCAAGAACGCGCGGGCACACCGGACGTTCCAGGACGTGGTCCTGCCCATCCTGAAAGCCGCGGTCGCCCGGTCGGGACGCGCCATGCCTTTCGAGTCTTATGCTTTTGAAGTTTCCCACCATGTGCGCTCGAAAGTCCTCAAGGTGGGGACTGAAGGTCCGGAAAACCTGATGTTGTTCCTTCCCCGTCCGGTGGCGGACCGCCTGGCCCAGGCGAAGGACGTAGAAGGGCAACAGGCGGCGCTTCTCGACGGTGAGGCGTACGTCAACGGCGAACCTCTCACGCTTTGGCTTACCGGCGACGACGCGCCCGCTGACGTCCGCGACCGCTACCTGGCTCGTCACAGCCGCGACAAAAAGCCTGCAACGCTGGCTGCGGCTGAGCCTGCCGAACCGGGAACGCTGGTCAGCCCCCACCTGCTTCCTCAGTCAGACCTGTTGAGCAAAGTCCGTGACAGCAAGAACGCGCCGCACGATGTTTCATCTGTGGAGTTGGAGAAATTGCAGACCATGCATGAGGCCAGCGTACGCAAACTGGTTGCCGACCTCAATGCCCAGGCGCATTTTGTGGACTATGCTCCTCCGGCGTTCGTCGCGTTCCATGACGGCGCGTATCTGCAGCTCAGCATGAACACGGACCTGGAGCAGCCGGCCGGCTCGTCGCAATATCGCATCGCCGCGCTGGCGTTTGATAATCACATTGCCCATCTGCTGCGCGCGGTTTCCAAGTATTTTCACGAAGGCGCGCGCTTTGATGGAATTAACTTCAGCACCACGGTCCATCAAGCGGCGCAGCCGGCGAGTTTGTCGGTTGAGTATGTGGTCCCGTTTGCGGCGCTGGTGTGTTACGAAAAGTACGATTGCACGGGACAGGAACTCATCAACCGCAGCATCGTCCTGATCAACGGAGAACGGGTCACGCTTGATCTGCAGCGCGCAGAGGCAGATTACAACGGGAAATAGAACAGGGGAACGAAATCCGTTCCCTCGCAAATCTGACCATTCGATGTAAGTGATTGAAAAGGTTGGTTGCGGGGGGTGGATTTGAACCACCGACCTTTGGGTTATGAGCCCAACGAGCTACCAGGCTGCTCCACCCCGCAACTTGATACTAACAGTGCAATTACGCACGGTCAAATTTGCGGAGCTTGATGAACATGCCATTCGCTCAAAGAACCAAGCAAGATGTCGCGCGGATCTGGCGCGCACCAGTTTGGTAGGCGCACATTGATGGCGCGCGGAATTCCCGCGAGATGGGTAGCTGCCGGCGAAAAGTGTCCCGATCTTTTACCTGGTGCGCGGCGAAACTCGGGAGAGGCCATTTGCCACTTCCGCCGGCTGACGTCCTACGCTGTAATAGGAGAGGCCGGCGCTGCCCATTTGCTTCGCGGTATAGAGGTTGCGGCCGTCCAGGACGATTGGATAGCGCAAGAGTTTCTTCATCCGTTTCAAGTCAAGGTGCAGAAACTCCCGCCATTCGGTCAGGATCAGGAGCGCATCAGCGCCTTCCGCGGCGGAATACGCGTCCGGCGCGTAGTGGATGGAGTCACCCAGGATCAGCTTGGCCCGTTCTGCGGCAGCGGGATCGTAAGCAGTGATATGGGCGCCTTCTTCCAGAAGACTCTTGATGACTTCAATGGCTGCTGAATCGCGGACGTCGTCGGTTCCGCATTTGTACGCCAGTCCCAGCACGGCCAGACGTTTCCCCTTCAGGGTCCAAAGCGCGGCGCGGACCTTGCGCACAAAACGGACTCGCTGCTCATCGTTGATCCTGCGGACTTCATCCAGCAATCCGAATTCAACGCCCAATTCGCGGGCGACGCAACGAAACGCGGCAACGTCTTTGGGGAAGCACGACCCGCCGTAGCCCAGGCCTGCGTGCAGGAAATCGCTGCCGATGCGGCGGTCGCTGCCAATTCCCTTGCGGACCTCTTCGATATCAGCTCCGGCGGCTTCGCAAACATTGGCCACTTCATTGATGAAAGAGATCTTCATCGCCAGGAAGGCGTTCGAAGCATGTTTGATCAGTTCAGCGCTTTGCGGCGATGTTTCCAGATAGATGGGCTCAGGGCGCGCCTTCTCCGGTTTGGGCACGGCGCCTGACTGCTGCGCGTACGAGCCATCCAGGATGGGCGCGTAAACATCACGCATCACCCGGGCGGCCCGGTCGGTCTTGGCGCCCACAATGATCCGGTCGGGATAAAGGAAATCAGTGACCGCGGAGCCTTCGCGCAGGAATTCAGGGTTCGATACCACATCGAATTCGTTGCGGTCGCGGCCGTCCAGCAGCATGGCGCGCTGGATCCATTCACTGGTATAGACCGGCACGGTGCTCTTCTCGACGATTACTTTGTGCCCCTGCGCGCACTGGGCAATGGCCCGCGTAACCGACTCCACAAACGAGAGGTCCGCCGCGCCATTGACGGCCGAGGGCGTGCCGACGGCAATAAAGATGACCAGCGAATCTCTGACCGCTGCTTCAATCGAAGTGGAGAATTTGAGCCGGGCTCCCCGGTGGCGCGAGAGCAGTTCTTGCAGGTAAAGCTCATGGATGAGCGTGCCACCCGCTTCCAGGGTGGCGATCTTTTCAACGTCGTTATCAACGCAAATTACGTGATGCCCTAACTCTGCCAGACAGGTCGCAGCTACCAGACCTACATAACCCGAACCAACGACAGTCAGTCGCATGAATTTGTCACCTAATCAAAGCCAAGTTCTGCACAACTAGAGTTTATAGTTGCCAGTATCTACACCTCGCATAACGGCGTCAACCAATCTTTGCGAGTGGACTCTGTGGGAAACCTTCTTCGACAACAGCAAATCAGCCGGAGCAGAATGCGAAAGAAACGCGGACAAAAGCGTTTGATGCTTGCGTCCGCGCCATGCGATGCCCAGCTCTTGCGCGGAGCAAAAAGTCTCTCACACGGCTGAGCGTGACGGCAGCCGCGAAACCCGGATCTCCTGTGTTTTGAAGGGCAAACAGCGTCTCGCGAAACGAAGCGATGCGCAATGGTGGCGCCGAGGAAGGCGCGGTCCTGGAGGCAACTTTGATCGGCAGCAGCGCAAAATTCTCACTTCAATTGCAGCGGAGAATGCATTTTCGTCCGGCGAAAACAGCTAGATTGAACTCTTGAAGTACATGCACTCTTGAATGCAACGCGCGCGTGCATTCTCCAACAAGTTCGCTGCCGCAATCTCAGAGCTGCACACCAAGATCCACCTGCGAAGTTTCCATCTTTGAAAACTAGAACGTTGAGGACATGAACCATTGGGTGTGACGCGCAGCCAGCAGCAGCCGGACTTTGGTTCGGACAGATTGATTTCTCGCCGTCGCCCTAAGCTCTGCGACTCCCACTCCGGCTTGCCACGCCAAGTCCCGGATAGCCGCTGAAGTGCAGTCACCAAAGTTCAGTGATTTTGAAAATGGACGCGTGACAATGCGTCAATTCTTTCTTATGCTGCGTATAGCAACAAGAAACAACTTGCGGGCCGTGGGAAACAGAGTGAACGCAGGCCTTGACTTGCACCCAAGTTGTGCGCCCAGCGTTCAACCAACCAAGTCCAGAGCCGTTGTCCGGCTCAAGCTTCCATGATCCTAAGGCGTTCGCCTGAATGCACCGGTTTCTGGGCGATGGTTTCCGTTTTCAGTCCTGGTTGTCCGCTGACTACGGGAGATTAACGATATTTATAGGGAATAAACCTGCCATGGTGCTGGTTACTGGGGAGGTTTATAATCGGAACGCCATGCGTTTTGCTGCGCGGCCGCGACGGAATCCCTGGTCTTAGGTTCCTGAGTTGCGGCTTCGTATGCGGCGACGATTGCCGCCGGTTTCTTAGCGGGACCCGGTTGTAACGGCAAGCAACTCTTTTTGTGCTTGCGTGTTTGGGAAGGGGAAATTGCAATTTTTCATTGGAGAGTATTTTGAACAACCCGCCGCTTGCCAGAGCACACCGAGTTGAATCGGGCAGACATTTCGGTTGCATGAATTTTCATTACGCCATCGCGCTCCTTGCCGTTTCGAAAAGCTTTCGCGAGAAACTGCATTCATCCCCCGTCCCGGATGGCGCTGTCTTGCTCGATCGCCTGGAAGATTTGAACGAACTGCCAACATATTCAGATAGGAGGCCCTAACGTGTCGAGTGCGACAGGCATAGCGAGAGAGCAAGAACGGCTCGCTGGACTCGCCGGCTTTGCAGAAAGCGAAACCCTGACCGGTGCTATTCCCAGCACCAAGACCGGGCGGGGCGGACTTTTTGCCGCGGCGGACGGCCTGGTGGTGATCGGGTCCGGGTTGCTCGCGTTCGGCCTTAGCCAATCCGTTGGAGGCTGGCTGGGGACCGCGCCGCTGGGCGCCGGTGACGCGCATCACGTCCGCTTGCTGGTTTTGCTGGTCATTTACGCCTGTCTCACCATTGTCTGCAATATGGCGCAAGACCTCTACTCGGAAGGCGTGATCCACTCGGCGGACGCCGCGCGCAAACTCGCCAAAGCTTTTTTGCTCTCTTCCCTGCTGGCGGTCATGGTGATGTTTGTCGCCGGAGAAAAAGCAGTCCCGCGCCTGATCTTTGTCACCACCGCCACTTTCAGTCTGGCTGGCCTGGTGGTGCTGCGTTATGGGGTGCAGATCCGCAACGTCAAGCGCATCGCGCGCGGTGAAGGTACGCGCCACGTGCTCATTGTGGGCGCCGGCACTATCGGGCGCGCCTTCCACCGCTACCTGCGGACCCATCGCTACCTGGGCAAGAAAGTCTGCGGTTTCGTGGATGACACGCCGCGGACTTCGTCCTTGTGGCTGGGCACCACCGCCGATTTGCCTCGTCTGGTAAAAGAGCACTTCATTGACGAAATCTATTTCACGCCCGGCGCCAGCCGCGATGTGGTCATCAACGTGGCCATGCAGGCGCGCGAGGAACGCATCAGCGTGAAAGTTGTCCCCGACCTCTATGGCGGACTGGCTTTGGGCGCGCGTTTGACCTGCATCGGCGATATTCCCGTGCTGGAACTGAACCGCCAGCCCATTCCGGCCGGCGGGTTGCTCATCAAGCGAGTCATTGACTTCATGGTCGCCAGCGTGCTGGCACTGATCTCCGCCCCGGTGATGCTGCTGGCCGCTCTGGCCATCAAGCTGGATTCGCCCGGCCCGGTCTTCTATTCCGCCTGGCGCGTGGGACGCAAAGGACGCAGGTTCCGTTGCTACAAGTTCCGCACCATGATTGCCGACGCCGATGACCGCAAAGACGAGCTTCGCCACCTCAACGAGCGCAACGGCGCGACCTTTAAGATCACCAACGACCCGCGCATTACCCGAGTGGGCCGCGCTCTTCGCAAATTCAGCATTGACGAACTGCCGCAACTGCTCAATGTGATGAAGGGCGACATGAGCATGGTGGGGCCGCGCCCGCACCCGGTTGACGACTACGACCAGTACCGGCTGGAAGACCTTCGCCGCCTGGACGTTTTACCCGGCGTCACCGGCTTGTGGCAAGTCAGCGCCCGCCGCGATCCCTCCTTCGAGACCAACGTGATGCTTGACCTGGAATACATCAACAATTGGAACCTCTTCCTGGATTTGAAGATTCTTTTGAAGACGGTTCCGGAAGTTTTTCGCGGGTCAGGCCACTAACCCGCCGTATCACGCCGGCGCGCAGCGCGGAAATCAGCTCTTCATCAAAAGGCCGACGATCGCCGCCGACATCAGATTGGCCATCGTGCCGGCCAGCATGGCACGGAACCCCAGCTTGGCCAGTTGCTCCCGTTTGTTCGGCGCCAGCGCGCCGATTCCGCCGATCTGAATGCCAATCGAACTGAAGTTGGCAAAACCACACAGGGCGTAAGTCGCTATGGTGAATGAACGCGGATCCAATGACGCTTGTTGTCCGCCCAGAAGCGTATAGGCGTAGAGTTCGTTGATCACCATGCGCGAGCCCAGCAGGTTACCGATGGCCGTGCAGTCTTTCCAGGGCACTCCGATCACCCAGGCGACCGGCGCGAAGATCACGCCCAGCACATGCTCAATGCTCTCCGGAAAAAAGCTGAAGTGGCTGTGAATGCCGCCCATGATGCCGTTGAGCAAAGCGATCAGCGCGATAAAAGAGATCAACATGATCCCCACGTTAAACGCCAGCTTGCCGCCGTCAATGGTGCCGCGGGCAATGGCCGCCAGCAGGTTGGAGTCGCGGTGCATTTCCTCTTCGGCGATTTCCACAGTCCCGGCAGTTTTGGGCTGCTCGGTCTCCGGCACCAGCATTTTGGCCATCAGGATGGTGCCGGGCGCGGTCATAATCACCGCGGCCAGCAGGTTTTCGGCCTTGATTCCATATTGGATGTAAGCCGCCATGATCCCGCCAGAAACGTGTGCCATACCCGCGGTCATGATGGTCATCAGCTCGGACTTGGTGCAGTCCGGCAGCAGCGGGCGAATGCTCAGCGGAGCTTCCGTCTGGCCCATGAAGATGGACGCGGCAACGTCCAGAGATTCAGCCCCGCTCACGCCCATGAACCGGTTCATCACCCAGGCCATGGCTTTGATGATCATCTGCATCACGCCCAGGTGATAAAGCACGGCAAAAAACGCTGAAATAAAAATGATGGTGGGGAGCACCTGAAACGCAAAGATAAAACCCGTCTTCGAGAAACCCGGGGGGAGGAACGGCAACGCGGCATTGGGATTGGCTGGGAAGCCCAGGTTGCCGAAGACAAACGACGATCCGGCAAAGGCGTAGGAAAGCAGTTTGTTCACCGCTTGGCCGGCCACACCCAGCGCGCGCTGGCCCCAACTGAAGTGGAGCACCGCAAACGCAAACAGGAACTGCAGGCCCAGCCCCCACAGAATGGTTTTCAGGCGGATGGAGCGCCGGTTGGTGGAAAACAGATAGGCAAACGACAACAGAACAATGATGCCCAGCAGGCCTGCGAATCGTGACATGGCAATCCTTTTCGGGCCGGCGCACGCCAGCGGATTTCATTCCTGGCTCAGAAATTCCCGATCATTGTAGCCGGAGTGTCAAGCTGAGGCGCTAGCGAACGTGAGCGTTAACCGGGGACCCCGGCGCGCCCGGTTTTGGCGTGTTGGGGTGGGTAGCGGGAGCCCGCTGCCGAAATCTGAGCGCGTAGCGCCGCCAAGCGCGAAGTCGAAAGACCTAGAATTTGCGCTCAAACTCGGCGAAAGCCTTTTCCAGCGTTTCCTTGGCTTTGGTCTTCTCTTGATCGGGAAGAAAACTGAACGCGAGGCTGGCTCGCGCCATCTTCTTCAAGTCGGCGTAACTGAGATGATAGGTTTCCGCGGCGCGCTGGTATTCCTGGGTCATGTTCGAGCGGGCAACGCCTTCATCGTCAGTGGCCAGCGCCACGGGGACACCAAACTTGAGATACACCGGCAGCGGGTGCCGTGCGCCCGTCACGCCCAGAATCACATCGTTGCTGGTCAGGCAGACTTCCACCAGGATTCGCTCGCGCGCCATCTTCTTGAGCAGTTCAGTGGGATTGGGTTCGCGCATCACGTCCACGCCGTGTCCGATGCGCTCAGCCTGGCCTTTCTCGATGGAAGCGCGAATGTGGAACAGTTCCTCCGGCGCGGCGATCTCCGGCGTCAGCTCGCCGGCATGGAGCGTGATGTGCACCTTGGGGTAGAGCTTGTGGAGGAAGTCCAGCATGTCCATGTGCAGGTTGAAGTCATGGACGGGGACGTACCAGTCTTCGGCCATCACCATATTCAGGCCGACGACGCGCGGATCGCGCGTTGCCATCTCAAATCCGGTGAGCAACTGGGCAAAGACCATTTCCTTCGGGATACCGCGCGCCACCTGGTAGAGATAGCGGGCCTGCACGGCACAACCGGCGTCAGCTTGCGGCTGATCGCAATGCATGATTTGCTTTTCGGCCGCTTCAATCTGGTCCAGGTTCTTGCTGGTGTCGGCGAATACTTTGTCGAGCCCGCCGGCGAGCAGCCCATCGCGCATCTTGACGAAATCGTCATTCCAGCCCAGTTGGCGCCCGAGTCCGGATGCTGCTCCGCCGTCCGGCGTAAACATCAGCTCCATGTATTGCAGGTGCTCAGCGGCCGCGCGGGAGCGCACTTCCGCCAGCATGTCCGCGGTGTGGCCATTGCCGGCGGCGCCAAACTTGCCGAAGGTGGCAAAGAAGTGGTCATGCCCGGACTCTCGCGCCGGGAGCCAGCCGCGCATGGAGAATGCGTCCAAAAGCTGGTTGTAAAGCCCCTGGTCTTGATATGCGGCGCCGGCCGGAGGACGGTCTTTGGTGGCATCGCAAGGTGGCGGCGAAATGGAAGACGTGGGGCGGTCAATGCACAGGCCGTCCTGTACGGCCCACTTCACAAAGCTTTCCGCATACACGGCGCCCGACAAATGATTGTGCAGGTCCGCGCCCTTGGGCATTTGTTTGAGGAAATCCATCAGCAGTGACGGCTGATTGCGCACCGACTCAAAATAGCGTGCTGTTTTTTGTTCAGGACCGGCAGGTGTTTTCTGGATTTTGATGGCCTGCGGCCAGGCCGGGATGGCGGAAAGCAATAGCAGCAGGACGACAACACGGCGGCATACGGAACGAAGTTCTGACATGGACGGAACTATAGCATTTACAATTTGATTTCTAAAATACAGCCGCGGCCTTTACAGGCCGGGGCAGCCATAGGCAGGTCAGCGAGCAGAGTGAGCGACCAATTCAGTCAAGCGGAAGAAGCAGCCAAATTCGTTTTGTCACGCACGCCGTTGCGTCCCAGCGTGGCGGTGGTGCTGGGATCGGGGCTGGGAGGATTCGCCGACGAGATGGCAGACGCGGTCCGCGTCCCTTATCAGGAGATACCTCACTTCGCGCGTTCCACTGCGATCGGCCACGCCGGCCAGTTGGTGATCGGCAACATTGCCGGCAGCCCGGCGGTGGTGATGCAAGGCCGGTTCCATCTGTATGAAGGCTATCCGGCTGAAACCGTCGTCTTCCCTATGCGAGTCTTTGCGCGCATGGGCGTCCGCGCCGCCGTGCTTACCAACGCCGCCGGCGGCATCAAGCTCGAGTACGGACAAGGACGGCTGGTGGTGGTCACCGACCACATCAATCTGCAGGGCCAGAACCCGTTGGTTGGCGCGGAAGATCCACGGCTTGGCGCGCGGTTCATTGATATGACGGAAGCTTATTCAAAGAGCTATCGCCAGATCGCGCTGGAAGCCGGCAAGCGACTGGCCATTGAACTGGGCCAGGGCGTGTATGCCGGGATGCTCGGCCCCAGCTATGAGACTCCGGCGGAGATTCGTTTCTTGCGCGCCATCGGCGCCGATCTGGTCGGGATGTCCACGGTGGCGGAAGTGATTGCCGCGCGTCAGTTGGGCATCAAAGTCCTGGCCATTTCCTGCGTGACCAACATGGCCGCGGGAATCCTGGACCAGCAGATCAGTCACCAGGAAGTGCTGGAGACCGGGCAAAAGATATCCGGGCAGTTCAAGGCCTTATTGCGCGAAGTGGTGCCGCGGATTGCGCAGGATGTATCGAATGCTTAGCTGCTCTGGTCCCCAATAATGCGTTTCACCAGTTGCCTGGTCTGCGTAGGCGGCGTCGCGTCAATCTTGTAGCTTTGCAGAATAAGTGGCCGCGCTTGCTCAAGCCGTTCCTGCGAATTGTAGTAGACGGTGCATAGCGGCTCTCCGGCGGACACCTTGTCGCCGAGCTTTTTATGCACGATGATTCCGACTGCGGGGTCCACAGAATCTTCCTTCTTTTCTCTTCCGCCGCCGAGAAGCACGCAGGCCGTGCCGATTTGCTCGCACATGATGCTGGTAACGTAGCCTGGTCCCGGGCTGGCGATGTCAGCTTGCTGCTTGGCTTGCGGCAGCAGAGCGGGATTGTCCATCACCGCCGGGTTGCCGCCCTGGAGGCGGATCATCTCGCGGAATTTCTCGCGCGCTTTTCCGCCGGCGATAAGCTCTTCTGCCAGCTTTCTACCTTCGTCCACCGTGGCCACGCGTTTGCCCAGCAGGAACATCCAGGCGCTGAGCGCCAGGCAAAGTTCGCGCAGATCGTCAGGGCCTTTGCCGTTGAGGACGTCAATGCACTCGGCGACTTCATTGGCGTTGCCCACGGCCCGGCCCAGCGGCTGGTCCATGTCGGTAATCAGGGCCACGATGCGCTTGCCCAGTCGCTGGCCGGTTTCGACCATCAACTCTGCGAGGAACGCGGCGTCTTTCTCTGACTTCATGAACGCTCCGCTGCCGGTCTTCACATCGAGCACCAGCGCGTCAATGCCTTCCGCCAGTTTCTTGCTCATGATGGACGCGCAGATCAGGTATGGGCTTTCTACCGTGCCGGTCACATCGCGCAGCGCGTAAATGCGCTTGTCCGCGGGAGCAATCTCCGCCGTCTGGCCGATCATCCCCGCGCCGCACTGCGCCAAGACGCGGCGAAATTCGGTGACGGAGAGATTCACGTTGAAGCCGGGGATGGACTCCAGTTTGTCGAGCGTGCCTCCGGTGTGGCCCAGGCCTCGTCCGCTGATCATGGGCACGTACAGACCTCCGGCGGCAGCCACAGGGGCCAGGACGAGTGAAGTCTTATCGCCCACGCCGCCGGTGGAGTGCTTGTCCACTTTGGGCGCGGGAAGGTCGGAGAGGTCCAGCACCTGGCCGGAGTTCAGCATGGATTCGGTGAGCGCGGCCAGCTCGGCGCGGGTCATCCCGCGAATGACAACCGCCATCAGCCACGCGGACATCTGGTAGTCAGGGATGGCGTCGCGGGTGTAGCCGTTGATCAGGAATTCGATTTCTTCGCGCTGGAGTTCGCCGCCATCGCGCTTGCGCCGGATCAGGTCAGTGACGTGCATCTGAAGGTCAGGATAAACGGAAGCTGTGCGGCAGTAAATCCTCAATGGACATCTCTAGATACCCCTGCTGCCCCTTGAAGATGACCACGGCATGGTCGCCGAACTCAAAAATCACCTGGCGGCAGGCACCGCAGGGCGAACATGGAACGTCGTCGCCGGTGACGACTGCCACGGCGCGGATGGAGAGCTTGGCCGCTTTGGTCAGCTGGACGGCGGTGAAGATGGCTGAACGTTCAGCACAATTGGTAAGCCCGTAAGAGGCATTTTCCACGTTGACTCCGGTGAAGACTTCACCTTGGTCGGTGAGCACAGCGGCTCCCACGCGGAAGTTGGAATAACGGGCGTAAGCGCGTTCCAGCGCCTTGCGGGCGGCGGCGATCAGCATTTCGCGGTCTTGCGCCGTAAGAGAACTGGGCGGCATGGCAATGGCTCCAATAGACCCCAATACATTACCACTAGGCACGATCCTTTGTTAAATCAATGATTTGGAGGGATTGAGAGGCTGCTTATGGTCGCCACAAACAGCCCCTGAACCATCCTCAACAAAGAGGCCCAAAAGCACCAAAAAGCTGTTCCGCACGGATTGGTGATGGGTCTTAATCATGTTGGGAGGAATTTACGGCGTGGCTGCGCAGACTACCATGGCACCTTCAATCGGCTCCTTGCGGGCAGAACCTTGCCAGGACTGCTCGCTGGAGCGGGCGGGAGGCGCTACGGCTAGTCACCACACTGGTGAACTGGCGTTGTCACCGGCACGTGGCAACGCCGCTTCACTGGAGGCCCGCAGAAGGGGCGGGGTTGCTATAATCCCGGCGATGGCCTGGGAAGAGCTTGCAGACGAGGCCCTAATCGCAAAATACCGCGAGGAAGCCGACAAGCAGACCGCGGAACAGTATGTAAACGAACTGTTTCGACGCCACCACGTGAAGGTGGCCCGCTGGTGCTTGTCATTCGCGCCGGACCGAGAATCGGCGGCCGACCTGGCCCAGGAAATCTGCGCCAAAGCCTACCAAAAACTCTCCTTGTTCAAAGGAGATTCAAAATTTTCAACTTGGTTGTTCTCCGTGGCCCGGAACCACTGTCTTAATAGTGTGCGGTCGCGAGCCAACGCTCCGGTGATGGAAACTGACGAGACGGTCATGGAAACCCTGCCCGACCTGGTCAGCGACAATCCCCTGAAAACAGTGGAACGCAACCAACTGGCGGGACTTGCGCGCCAACTGATCAATGAAACGCTGGAAGAAACCGAAAAGACGGTCTTCACGCTTCATTATGCAGAAGAGGTCCCCCTGGATGTGATTACCCGCATGTTGAAATTGGACAACGCCAGCGGAGCCAAGGCTTACCTGGTAAGCGCCAAGAGAAAGCTGGAACGAGCCACAAAGAGATGGAAGGCAAGTCAGTAACCCGGGTCCTCAGGAGAAGTAACATGGCCGACAACGCGAACAACACGAAAATCTGGCAGGAAGCAGTATCCGCCACCAAAGATTGTCCTCCAATTGAAATGCTGGAGAACGTGGAGCTGGGCTCCGCCGATCCCAAGGCCCAGCATGTGGCCGGCTGTGCGCACTGCCAGACCGAATTGGCCATGCTGAGAAGCTTTGAAGCAGCGACTCCTTCTGCCGACGAAGGCGCCGCCGTGGCCTGGATCACCGCCCAGTTGCAGCGCAACCAGAATCCTGCTGTTCAACCCAAAGGGAGGGTGCTGGCGTGGCGCAGTTTATTCAAAGTCCCTTACATGGCGGCCGCGGCAGCATTGATCATCGCCATCACTCTGGGAGTATCGCTGTATGACCGTTCCGGCCCGGGGCCGATCAATGGACAGGTGGGCACGGGAAACATGAGATCGGGAAGCATTCATCTGGTCGGTCCGATTGGCAACGTGCCTCAAGTTCCGCAGCAGTTGCAATGGGAAGCCGTTGCCGGCGCCGCCAGCTACACCGTGGAAGTCATGGAAGTGGATGGCCACGTAGATTGGACTGGACAAACGTCTCAGACTTCTCTGGCCGCCGCATCTGAAGTGAAGACCCTGGCCGCGATTCCCCACAAGCCCCTGGAGTGGAAAGTGACGGCATACGACGCCGCAGGCAAAGAGATTGCCGCGTCGGGCGCGCAGAGATTTGAAGTCACAGCGAAGTAGTAAAGCGAGCTGAGCGCAGAACAGCAAATGCCGCAACTCCTTCTAGGACCTGTTCACAGTCCCCTGGACGGTCTCTGCTGATCTGCGCTTGGCGCGAACCTGAAACAACACAAGCACAGCGGCCAGCACAACCAGCAGGGGAAGCAACAGCATTTGCCAGGGAATGAATCTGGGCACGGGATCCATGCCGTCGCCATTCAGGACGAACGCCGCCCAGTATTTGGGATGGCTCAATTCCGTCCCCGATCGCAGGAACTCCAGCTTGGTGAGGCGCAAGGCTTCCGCCTTGGATTTATGCTTCTTCAGCAGGAAATAATAAAACTGCTTCATGAACTCGGCAGTGGGGCCGTCCGGCACGCGCCACAGCGTGGTCAGCGCGGAGCGTGATCCCGCGGCCAGCAGCGCGCGGCTGAAAGCCTGCACGCCTTCGCCCGGCACCAGACGCCCGCGTTCCGTATCGCACGCCGAGAGCGTTGCCAGGTCCACGCCGCGCAGGTCCAGGTCATACAGTTCTTTCAGGAAGAGATAGTTGTTGGGCTCACCCGGCTGGTCGGGCGAAAAAAGCAGTCGCGAGCGCTCCGGGTTGTCCATGTCAGCCACGGCGTGCGTGCTCACGTGCAGCAGTGCGGCGCGCGAACGGGTGGAATCAAAAAAACTCGGCTTAACGTCCTCCGGACCAAGGAACAGCTTGGCGCGACCGGCGCTCATACCGGCAATGGCGCGAATCTCATCTGCCGAACTGGGAAGGCGGCCAAGCTCGCCGCGCGAGGCGCCCACCAGCGAGCTCTCTCCGCTGCCGACTACCGAGGGATCACCGAAGGCCACCAGTTGTCTCTGCCATGGATATCCCAGGCCTGCCGACTTCTGCAAGGCTCCGCGCAAAAGCAAGATCGCGCTGGGCAAATACGTTACGTCGTGACTCTCCAGCACGGCGCTCCCTTGCGAGATCGGCAGGAGTTCGAACGGAACCATGCTGAGGAAGCCGTCCGGCACGATCAGGAGATGGGGGTAGCGGACGTCAGACAGCGGGGCGATTCCGCTGGGCAGCAGCGCGCTGATCTTCTGAAAATCATTCTTCCAGTCCGATCCAAGATTTTCCGGCATGCTGGAAACCAACTGGGCGAGCTGGTCAACTTCGCCTGGCGCGAACTTTTTCAGCGCGATCCCGGTGGAGTCGCGAGTCACCCAGACAGCCGCCACCGCATCTTTGCCTTGCCAGAATTCAACCAGCGCCGTGCCAGCCGGCAAGCGGCCCTGGATTGACGCCACCGTGAGCAAAGATGGCGCTACCGTGCCGGTGAAGAAGCGGTCCTGAAAGACGCGCGCGCGGCTGCGTTCCATGAACTCAAACGCAGCGCCAGAGTCATTGCGGTCCAGCAGCAACTGGATGAGCGCGTCATAAACCTCGCGCTTGTCGGCGAGAAAATCAGTCCGCAAACGCGATAACTGCAGTTTGAAACGCAAACTTTCAATGCGCTTGATGGCGTCACGAAACTTCTGCTCGGCCACGTCCGCGCGGCCCTGGCTTTGCGCGATCTGTCCCAGGGCGTAGAGGGCCTTCCATTGTTCTTCCACCGTGTTCAGTTGCTCAGCAGCAGCCAGCGCAGCTTCCAACTCCTTGGACGCCTCCGGGAACCGTTGCAACTGGCGCAGCGCTTCTCCGCGATAGAGCGTGGTTTGCATGACTTCACGCCGGTTCCCCGTCTTCTCCGCCCGCGCCCGCGCGCGATCAAACGTCTTGAGGGCCTCCTGCGGCTTGCGCAGGTCCATGACCTCGACAATGCCTCGGTTCTTAAGAACGCCGATTTCGCCGTCAGCATCTTTTTCGCGAGCGTAAGCAAGTTCCGCCTGCTGGTAATTGACCAGCGTGCTGTGGATGTCTTCCAAGCGTCGAAACGCCACACCCAGGTTGATGTGCATTTGCGCCACGTCGCGCGGCGAAAGCCCCTGGGCCTTCCCGGATTCGAGGATGTCCTGGTAAATGGCGATGGCCCGGCGGTTATTTCCGATGCGCTGATACAACGTAGCCAGATTGGCCTGCGTGATCTGGCGCCAGAACGCGGTCCACGGCTGGCCCGCGCCTTTCTCCACATACTGCATGGCCGATTCATACGTGCGCAGCGCCTCAGAGTATTTGGCTTCGTAATACTGCACGTTGCCCAGATTGTTGAGGATGAGCACAGCGGTTTGCGGGTCGCTGCCCTCGCCGGCCAGCTTCAAGGCCAGTTCCAGCTCTTCAGCGGCCTCAGGATATTTTCCGGCGTTCAAGAAGGCGAAACCGGCATCATTGCGGGCTTCGGCTTCGCAATTCTTGTCCTGCAATTTCTGGCAAACTCTCGTGCTCTCGCGCGCCAGGGCCACCGCCTGGTCGTAATCGCCGGCGGAATTAGCGATGTCACTCAGATTGTTCAGAACGGTAGCAAGGTCCTGGCTGGGCCCGCGGGAACGAAGCTGCGGCAGAAGGGACTGGAACACTTTCTGCGCTTCGTCCGGGGAGTTTGCGACGCGCAAAGACTTGGCCTTTTCGATCTGGGCTTTGATATCGGACGAAGCATCCTGCGCCGCAGGGGCTGGCAGTCCTGCGGACCAGATCACTGAGGCCAATATCAGGAATGCAAGAAGTCTAGGCACGGTCAGGGCAAGTATATTGCACACGCAACAGGTCAGCTAGCCGAGCGGAGGAGCTCAGCGAACGAGAAATTCCAGAATGTCGTGGATCGCCGGCAGAACAACCGGAACAGCGATGGCATAGCCGAGCACAGCCAGGGTAGCGAAAAGAAGAAGCCGGGCGCTCAGGGGTCCACGTTGCGCGGGCCTGGCCAGATTGCCGCCGCCTTCTTCCAGGAGTTCCTGCAAGTGCATGACGCGGGCTTCCAGTGAGCTTCCGCATGGAAGCAGATGGGAAGCTGCCAGAGGACCCATGGGCAACGGAGGCCGGCTGAGTCGCCCAACCTTGACCAGGGCCGATGACAGGTCCAGCGCCGAAGCGCCCGCGGTCAAAGCAGCTTGATCGGCGGCGACTTCTGACGCTTGGGTCCACGCGGTGTCCACGGCGCGGACCATTGTGATTTGCTCCGGCAGCCGGGTGATTCCCAGCAGCAGCCGGCGCAGGTTATCAAAAGATTTTACGTGGGCCATCTCATGGGCCAGCGCCGCAGACAACTCCTCGGCGGAGAGCGTTTCCAAGATTTCTTTAGCAATAAATACCCGGGGACGCAGAAACCCTGTAACCGCCAGGAGTGAAGCGCAGCCTGCAACCCGGTAGATGGGAAATGTCATGCCGGGGAGGTGCAGAGGCTCGCTGTTCGCCAGCCACTGATCCTGCGCCAGGCGCGTGGCGCGAAGAATACGCAAGCCGCGGACCAGCATGACGATCAGCACCAGAGCGCCAGCCGTCGCCAGGGCCGCCAGCCGCAGACTCATGCCTTCACCGGTGGATGCCGGTTCAAACTCCACAAAGGCCGGCAAGACAAATCCCACCGTCACCAGTGAGGCCAAGGCCAAGGGCAGCATGCGGATGGCAAACAGCAGATTGGCGCTGTGCGCCGGCGCGATGGCCCCTGCCCGCTGGCGGAAAAGTTTCACCGCAGGCAGGCAAAGTATAGAGGCGGCGGCCAGCACGATGAACAGGACCGCCAGGCAGAGCGCAATCGCCAGCGCGTAAAACATGGGGCTACTCCGGACGGCGCAGCGCGCGCCGCTTGGCTTTCACCAGTTGCTCCAGACGGTCGAGCATCCGCTGGTCGCGCTCACTCACGGCGTCCACAAAACTGGAAAGGACCGCCTGGCTGTTAACGCCTTCATGCAACACCATCCCGAACAGATGCTGCGCCACGCGCTCCTGGTATTCCTTCTCCGTGAACGCGGGGACATAGAAATAGGCTTTGCCCACTTTGCGCCGCTGCAACAGGCCCTTCTTGTAGAGACGATCCAAGGTGGTCATCACCGTGGTGTAGGCCAGGCGGCCAGAGAATTCCTGATGGAGATCGCGGACGCTGATCTCGCCGCGCGCCCAGATGCGCTCCATGACCTCCGACTCCAGCTTTCCCAGTTGGTCCACGGCGGCGGAGCGCGCTCCAAAATGTCGTTTCAGCCACATGAAGAAAGAGTCTTGTTTGCCAGACTCACTTTATCAGAAGGCCGGGGCGGCGTGGAAATGAAAAGCCCGCTTGCAGCAAAAGCCCGTTCGCTGTTCCAAGAGATGGCCGAAGAGGCTTCAGTTCGCTTTGGCCATATGCTCAACCAGGCTTGCGAAGATGCGATCTAAATGGGCGTTCCACTGGTTCCAGTCGTGCCCGCCGGGATTGACGTGAAACTCGTAGCGCAAATGGCGCGGATCCAGCAGCAGCGCGAACTTGCGGTTTGCCGGCAACAGACCTTCTTTGTCGCCGCATGAGAGATACAGGTATGGGACCTTGGCTGGCTCGGCGGACCGGGCCAGGACGAAGGGATCGTTGTCCCGTCGCGTCTGGCTTCCCCACGGGCCAAAGATGGAACTGTGATGGCGCCACTGGTCAACGCGCTTGATGGAAAACGGACGGCTGGGAACGTCAATGGCCGGGCTGACGCCAGCAGCAAAGAAGAACAAGTCAGGATGTTTCAACGCCATGTTCACTGCGCCGAATCCGCCCATCGAGACACCGATGATGGCGCGGCTGGCGCGGCCGGGAGCCGCGGGAAATTTGCTCTCAACATCAGCGATCAGATCATGAACAATGTAGTCTTCGTATCGTTCCTGCTGATGATCGGCGGAATTGGTGTAGTAAGAAGAATGGCCTTCCGGCATCACCAGGATCAAGCCCCGTTCGGCAAAGTGAGGCTCGGCGAAACGCGCAACGTCGGAGTCGTTCGACCAACTGCGAAAACCTTCGCCCCCACCATGGAGCAAATAAACCACAGGCAGCTTCTGGCCCGAGGAAATCTTGGCAGGCAATATGACGCGGTATGGCATGTCGCGATTGAGAGCGGCGTTGTGGAACGTGACATCGCGCATTATCACGCCGGGAGTGAGGCGGGGATGATCCGGCGGCGACGACGCGTTCTTGGTACAACAGACCAGCAGCGCCAGGGCGATCAAAGAGAGCATGGGCGCATACAGTGAGCGCGATCGAATCAAGTGGACACTTCGCTGCGTAGGTGTATCTGTCATAATGAGGATGGCTCTAGCAGTCTGCCCGATAAGAGATAGGCGCACTTGCGTGTCTGTAAATGTTAGCCTCTCGCAGCAGGTTCTGGAGGAGCAACTGTGATTTGGATTAAAAGACTTATCGTAGCATCGCCTTTTATGGTTGCTGCTGTTTTAACCATACTCATAAATGTAGCTGACCGATTTCACTGGCGACATGAACACATCGCCGGATATGGCTTTCTATTTGGCGCACCTTGGGCTTGGCTTCTAGACCGCAGCTGGTTCGGAAGCGTTCACCCGCGATGGTTGGAAGCACTCATCGGTCAGTGCGTTATTCTGTGGGTTCCTGCCATCCTTTACTCTGCTTGCCTGTGGCTGATGCTTCGCGGCATCGGCTTTGTCGCTCATCGAGCGTCCCCGATAGGGGTGCCGTTCACGGGCAGTTGTTGGTACCCATGTCGAGAGAGAGTCACGAAGGCCTTTCTTTCCGCTCCTTCTCGCGTTCGGCGGCTTTATCGCGCAGGGCGCGGCCTTTGTCCGGAGTGGGATCAGGCACCAGGCCGTAGGCTTTGCGTCCGTCGTGGTCTTCAGGGAGGTATTCGGTGATGGGCAGGCCATCTTTGTTCACGAACAACAGACAGTGGCAGTACTTGTAGATCTGCATGTCATCGCAGGCGCAAATCCATGTGCGATGGGTGATCTCTTCTTTCTTGTCGGGATAGAAACGGCAGGGACAGAGCGGCTTGCCCAGCGTGTCAAGATGCTTGGCCAGCCCGACGACCACGCATTCCAATACTTCCGGGTCAGGGTGGGTGGTGGTGCCGGATTTCTCGCAGTATTTTTCAACGAACTTGCGGATGCGCTGCAAGGATTGCTCAGTGGCTTTGTCGCTCATGCCGTGGTTGCCTTTCGCGTTAGTCGAAGAGGGTCATTCGTTGCGCAGGCGCCAAGACAATCTCCGCCGCGCACTCCGGATCATCATACTTCACGTTGTTCACGCGCGTGCTGACCGGATACTTTTTCATCAAGCGGGCATCGAACGGCTGGAGCAGGCGGGCGACGCGCGCTGGATCAGTCACTCCGGGGTCGAGCCATAGGTCGTAGTCGCCGGGGCGCAGGATGACCGGCATGCGATCGTGGATTTCGCGCACCAGCGCGTTGCTGTCAGTGGTGAGAACGGTACAGGTTTCCAGCAGGTCGCCCGCGGGGCTGCGCCAGCGGTCCCACAGTCCGGCAAAGGCGAAGACGGAGCCATCCGCCATGCCGATGTTGTAGGGCTGCTTGCTCTTGGCCAGCTTCTGCCATTCATAGAAGCCGTCCGCGGGAAGCAGGCACCGGCTCTTGCGCATGGCTTCACGAAACGCAGGTTTTTCCGCGGCAGTTTCCGACATGGCGTTGACGGTCTTGAAACCAATCGCGGGGTCCTTGGCCCAATACGGAATCAAGCCCCAGCGCAGCAGGCTGAAGCTGCGCTTGGGTTCGGACGGATTCTGGCGGACCGCGAGCACCGGCTGGCTGGGTGCAATGTTGTAACGCGGCGCCCACTCCAGCTCGTCTTCAATGCCGAAGTGGTCGCGCAGGTAGCGCTCTTTGGCCGTGAGTCGGTAGCGTCCGCACATGTGTATTTAGGATACGGCAAGCTCACCGGCGTTGCCCAATCCGCATCTTCGCTCTTGGCATTTCGGCGCTGGCAAGCAACGCAAAATGGGAGCACAATAGCAGTAGTTTGACGTTTGCATCCGGCTCGCGTTCGGATAACGGATGGAGCGTGCGGACGTCAATATTGAGTGGGTTTCTGCAAAACGCGCCGGTCAACAGTTGGCTTGAGGTGGCTCCATGAATCGCAGACGATTTCTCCAAGACGCAACAACCCTGGGAGGCGCGGCGTTGCTGGCGCCCTCGCTCCTGAAGGCGTTGGAATTCGCTCCCGCGCCGGGCACGGTAGCACGCGTGGCTTTTGTGAAAACTACGGATCGCGCGGCGGGCGTGAGCCGGGCCATTGACCTGCTGGCCAAGGACAAGTTTCACGGCAAAGACCTTTTCATCAAGCCCAACTTCAACAGCGCGGACGTGACCCCCGGCTCCACACATGAAGACACCTTGGCCGCGGTGGTGCGCAAGTTGAAAGCCCTGGGCGCCGGGCCGCTGACCATCGGCGACCGCAGCGGCATGGGCAACACGCGCGAGGTCATGGAGAAGAAACACGCCTTCGTGATGGGCAAAGAGCTGGACGCCAAAGTGGTGGTGTTCGACGAACTCGGCGCCGGCGACTGGGAGCTGCTGAAGCATCCTGACAGCCACTGGCAACAAGGCTTCGCCCTGCCGCGCGTGGTGCGCAAAGCCGGCGGCGTGGTGCAAACCTGCTGCCTGAAGACGCATCGCTACGGCGGGCATTTTACTTTGTCGCTGAAGAATTCCGTGGGACTGGCGGCCAAGCTGGTTCCAGGCGACAGCTACAATTTTATGCGCGAACTGCACTCGTCATCGAACCAGCGGCGGATGATCGCCGAGATCAACGCCGGGTACAAGCCAGACCTGATCGTCCTGGATGGCGTGCAGGCATTCGTGAACGGCGGTCCGGACCAGGGCAAGCTGGTGAGCGCCAACGTAATCCTGGCAGGGACAGACCGCGTGGCCATTGACGCCGTGGGCGTGGCCTTGCTGCGCTACTTTGGCACCACGCCGGAAGTGAGCCAGGGCGCCATCTTTGATCAGGAGCAGATTGCGCGCGCCGTGCAGCTGGGCATTGGCGTGGGCAGCCCCAAGCAGATTGAGTTGGTCACCGGCGACAAAGAAAGCGCCGAGTACGCCAAGCCAATCCGCGCGTTGCTGGATGGAGCGCCGGCCAAAGCTGCCTGACGCCGAGTATCCATCAACCAGAAGAGATCCTGCAGCGAACTTGCCTTGCGACGACGGCGGAAAATCGTCCTGAACGACAAAAAGCGGCACATGGCCGCTTTTTAGATTGCCGCCTGGCTGAAGAACCAGGCGGCGGTGTTTCATTGCGAGCTGAACGAACTGACGGAGCCGATCTTCATTGCTTCCGTCTGCAGCGCGGTTGCGCGAGAGTTAGAGGACGCGAACGTTCTCTGCCTGCCAGCCCTTTTGACCTTTGGTTACAGTGAATTCAACAGCCTGTCCTTCTTCCAGGCTGCGGTATCCGCCGCTCTGGATGGCGGAAAAATGCACGAAGACATCTTCTCCGCTCTGGCGTGAAATAAAACCAAAACCTTTTGCGGCGTTGAACCACTTTACTGTTCCTTGTTCCATTTGTTTCTTTTTATCCTATTGTTTGATTTGACGCTGGAATTAAATATCGAAGTGTTCGGCAGAGCGAGGGTTGTCGCGATTGCAGAAGATCAACCATTCAATTTCTAACGCAATTACATCATACCACACTTTCGGGTGGCGGGTTAGTCTAGGTTTTTCACCACTTTCCTCTGGCCTTCATCGCTATCGCGATGACGTCTGCCTAAAGGCCCGCAATTCGCAAGCGAATCGCTAGACGCTGATACGGGTAGTGGCTCAGTCGAAACTGACCCACAAACCCACTTTCGCCCGATTTTCATCCTTCTTTTAGCCCGGCGGCCACAAAGCCCGCCACTTCCCGCAGGGCCAGCATGGCCTCCGGAATCAGCCCCACGGCCAGGGGCCAATCATGCGGCAGGCCGGGATAAGCACGCAGCTTGCTCGGGACGCCGCAGCTCAGGGCCTTTTCGTGCAGACGAGCGGCATCGTCGAGAAGCATCTCGCTGGCGCTCGCCAGAATGAATAAAGGAGGCAGGCCGCCAAGGTCGGCAAACAAGGGCGAAGCTTCTTCCGCCTCCGCGGGCGCGCCGTTCAGGTAGAGCGACGCAAAGTTGGCGATGTCGCTGGGCCGGAACATGGCGCATGACTCGGCGTTGCGATACGCAAACTTTCCGGTCAAATCCACCCAGGGAGAAAGACACGCCGCACACGCCGGCAGAGGCTGCTTTTCCCGGCGCAGCCGAAGCAACGTGGCGACAGTCAGGCCGCCGCCGGCGGAGTCGCCCGCAATGGCGATGTTGCGCGGCGCAAAGCCCTGGCTTAAAAGCCAGCGATAGGCCGCCGACGCGTCGTCCACGGCGGCAGGGAACGGATGCTCCGGCGCCAGACGATATTCCAGAGAAAAGACGCGCTGCCCCAGCAGGCGCGCCAGGTTCGCCGTGATAGGCCGGTGCGAGCGCGGAGAACAACTCACGTAACCGCCGCCGTGCAAATAGAGAAGAACTTTTCTTTGTGGCGCGCCTGATTTGGGGACGAGCCACTCGCCGCGAACTCCGCCCTCGCTCACGCTGGTGACTTCAAGGCCGTGCAAATGGAGAAAACTCATGAACCCGGGACTATTGAAAAACCGTCGCGCCCAGCGCAGGGCGTCCTGCGGGCCGCGGCGCGGCCAGCCCTTCAGCACGCGCCGGACGATCGCCGTGAGGATGCGCGCACGCAGGCTCGGTGGAGGCGGCGGGGCTTCTGCGGCGAGCGACCTTGCGTTTTGCGGAACGTTGATGGATGCGTTCATCACTCTCTGACTCAGCGACGTTATTCAGGCACTCCGTTGGGGAACAGCTTCTGCAAAAACTCTTTGTCGGCGACCATCGGCTTGAAGGGAGCGTAGTCGGCTTCTTCCTTCCAATCTTTGTTGAAGGCCGTCGGATTCAGCGCGCGGGCCTTGGCGAACTCATCCAGCGCCGCCTGCTTGTCGCCCGCCAGGTAATGAACAAACGCAACGTTCATGTGAATGCCGTAATTGTTCGGCGCGTACGACGCGGCTTTCACCCCGGCGGCCTGGGCTTTCTTGGCATCCATCGCGCCCGACTCCGGCAGCGCTTTGTACATTTGATCAACGCAAATGTAAGCAAGGTTCAGGTCGAGCAAGCGGCGCAGTTCGGCGAAGGGGTCCGTGCTGTCGTCCACGTTGATGTAAACGTAGCGGTCATTGTTGATGTTGCGCCCGCCGCGCTTGCGGACGACCAAAATGGAAGCCGACTGGCGGCCGCGTGCGTCGCCACCGGCGGCGTCTCCGGCTTTGAGCGCGGCGAAGAGTTTTTCCGCCAGCTCGCCGGACGTGGATTCAAACGCTTTGCCCATGGCCTCCGGCACCTGCGGCCCGACCAATATATTTCCCTGCGCCGACCAGGTTTTGCCCTGGCGGTCGCCTGCCCACTTGGGCGCGTTTGGCCCGGTGTAAGCGGCCACGTTACCTTTGGCGTCCACGATTGCTACCTGGCGTCCGTCTTTGCCTTCGAATTTGTCGTCAGCCAGAATCTTCTTGAGGACTTCCGGGGCGGACATTCCGTTGCGAAGAAGGTCAATCGCCTGCTGCCCGTAGCCGACGTTGACGTTGGCCTGCGTGGCGACCGCGCCCACGTCCGCCATGGCCCACGGCACCACCGAGCCCACGGAGAAATAGCGCGACGCCACGGCGATTCCCAGGTCTCCGTTTTGCGGGTCAATGGCCACGATGGAGAAGGTGGAGACCGTGGGGAGAGTTTGAGGGAAAGCGAAAGTTGAAACGCTCAATAAGCAAAAGAGAATGACAAAACGAGTTTTCATGTTGGTGTTTCCTATTTCGCGCTGGGTCTAGTTTCTTGGTGCCGCCCCTACGGGGCTCAATCTCTTTTCTCGTCTACCCAGGCCTCCCGGCCTGGGCTAACTCATTTCGCGCCTACGGCGCTGGAGCATCGTGTTGCATGCATCGTCGTCAGAGTCCGCCGGCACGTGGTAAAGTCTACTCAGGCCTCCCGGCCTGGGCTAACTCATTTCGCGCCTACGGCGCTGGAGCATCTTGGGGCAACTAGTTTGTCACACTTTGATGCCCAGGGCGTAGGCCAGCACCATGATTCCCAGCACCACCAGGGAGACCAGCGCGTATTTCCAATCGCGCTCATGGACGAATTGCGCGCCCGCAACCACAATGCGCACCACCGGCGTCGCCAGCAGCACCAGTAATCCGGCCGCGGCAATTTTTGCTGAGCCGGGAACAAATGGCAATAAAACCAACCCGGTGACAATCAGCACAAACGCGGTGTAGGCCCCAATCTTCAGGGTCAACGCTACCACGCGATCAGCGGCGGGATCGGTGCGGTGCGGCGGCAGTATTGGCGGCGGCGTTTGCGGCGACTGGGGCGTCGAGTTCAATGCACGCCTCCGGTCATGATGCGGTAGAACATCTGCACGCCCAGCCAGCCCAGCAGGACCACCAGCAGCATCAGGACGTACGCCGGACGGACTTTGGGCGCCAAGCGCGCGCCCAGCAGCGATCCCGCGAAGACGCCCGCCACCAGCGGCGTGGCCACGGCGGTGTTCACGTCGCCGCGTCCCCAGTAGATCAGCGCGCTGGTGGCGGCGGTAACGCCGATCATGAAGTTGCTGGTGGCCGCGGCCACGCGCAGCGGAACTTTCATAAACAGGTACATCACCGGGACTTTGATTGGCCCGCCGCCAATGCCCAGCAGCCCGGAAAGTCCTCCGGCAACAAACGACGCGCCCAATCCCAGCGGATAGTTGTGGACGGTGTAGTCGCCGGGCGTCTCCGGAACCTTCTCTTTGCGCGTGCCCCAGGCCTTCTTCACCAGGGACAGCGCCGTGTACGTCAGGAAGCTGGCAAACAACAGCGCCAGGGTCCGGCGATTGATGCTGGGCGCCAGCAGGGCGGCGATCATCGCACCGACGGTGGTGGCAATCTCCAAGGTCATGCCCAGGCGAATGTCGGTTACATGGCGCTCCACAAAAAGAGACGAGGTCGCGGTGGACGTGGCGATCACCGCCACCAGCGTCACACCGATGGCTTGCTGCAACGGCAATCCAAAATAGATGGCCAGGAGCGGCGTGATGATCACGCCTCCGCCGACGCCGGCAACGGCGCCAAAACCGCCGGCAAAGAAGCCGATGGCCACCAGGGCCAGCAAGATTCCCAGACTCATTCGGAGTTCCTTTGAACGGCTGGCCTTTGAACTGCTGGTTCTTGGCTTGCTGCCGCTTCTTCCTGGCTTATCAAGACCCTGCCGCTTGCGTCTTTCGGTTGTTCGTTTTGATTGCGCGCCAAAAGCACGGCGCCCACCGCGCCCAGAATTACGATGATTGCCAGCGCAACCAAGAGCGGTACCGGCTCCTGCCGGATCAACGCGCCTTCCAGGACGGCAATCACGGGGACGATCAGGCTGATGGTGGAGAGTTGATAGGGCTGCATTTTTTTCAGCAACCAATAATAAATGACGAAGGCGGCGCACGAGCCAAACAAGGTGAGGAAGACCATGGCCCACAGCGCCGGATGGGTCCACACCGCGTGGCGATGGGCTTCCAGCGCCCAGGTGGCCCACGCCAGCATCACGCCGCCGAACAACAGTTGCAGCGCCGTGGCCACCACGGAGTCCACGTCGTGCAAGCGAGCTTTGGCGTATATCGCGGACCAGGAACTCATCAGCATGGCCAGCAGCACCGCGGCTCCGCCCATCATGGCCCGCCCGCTGTAGCTCAGACCGTCAATGAAAACGGTGAGCAGACCGCCAAAGGCAACCACCATGGCGAACACCGCGCGTCGCGGGACGGTGCGATGGGTCATCATCGGCGTGAACAGGGCCACAGCCAGGGGCATGGCCGAATAGAGGACGGCGGTCATCGAAGACGTGACGTACTGTTCGGCCCAAAACAGCAGCCCGTAGGGGATGGCAATCATGGTCACGCTCAAGACCAGCAACGCGATCCATTGGCCGGGATCACGCGGCCAGCGTTTCCTTTGCGCTGCGGCCAGCGCCGTGAGCAGAGCAGCTGCGGCAAAAAAGCGGATGGCCGCGGCTTCCAGTGGAGGAATGTCCTGCACCGCGATGCGGATGGCCAGCCAGGTGCTTCCCCAGATCAGGCAAAGCGCAACATAGCCCACCAAGTGGCTGCGGGGAAACGATGGCTGGTCAGCGCGGGTCATGAAGTAACAGTGTAATGGACGGCGAGGGCGGGCTGCGGGCGCGCACGAATCCGGGCGATGAACCATTTCGCGCTTGACATGGCGAACAAAACACGTTAATATGGGCAAAGGCCAAATCGGCCACCAGCGGACTGGCTGGAGCGATCTTTGACAACTGAATAGGAAAGCACTTAGGAGTTGGAAAACTGCAAACCCGCTGGTTTACCGCAAAAGACGCTAACTACGCAAAGAACCAAATGGTTAAGCGATTAAATTTACTCTGTGGGATGATTATTCACTTGACAAAGGGTGCCGTCTTTGGTAACGTTTTTAATCATGGACGTTACCCATTTCCTTTCTTTGGCTTATCGGTTTCTGACTCGCGTAGCATTCTGCGAAGGTCGCGCTTTATCCCTGCGACCAGTTTACGGGTCGGTACTCGCTCCAAAGGCGACTTGGGTTTCTTCTGCTTACGAGGCTGCATAATGACCATCCCTGAAATCAATATTCTTTTTCCTACAGATGCACGTTGCCGTGCGTTGCTTCAACGTCTGCGCTGGCCGGAAGGTGTTATGTGTCCGCGCTGCAAAGACACGCGAGTTTCTGTGCTTCAGGACTATGGCCGGTTTGAGTGTGTTGGATGTGAGTACCAGTTCACGGTTACCAGCGGAACTATTTTCCATGACTCTCACTTGCCCCTTACAAAGTGGTTTCTTGCCGTCCTGCTTCTGGTTGAAGCCCGTAAGGGAATCAGCGCGAAACAGTTGCAACGCACAATTGGCATGGGCTACAAAACCGCGTGGTATCTGTGTCACCGCATCCGGAAAGCTATGGCCGGAGCGCACAAGCCCATGCTGGACGGAACGATTGAAATGGACGAAACCTATGTGGGTGGAAAGCAACGCGGCCTTGGGCACGGATGGCGCACACGCAAAACAAAGCAAGTAGTCATTGGAATCAGACAGCGCAGCGGAGACGTGCGATTTTTCCATGCAGAAGACGCCAAAACCGGAACCCTGGCCAAGTACATCAAAGAAAATATCAGCACAGATGTGGACGTGATCGTGACTGACGATCTCCCTGCATATCAGAAAGCCGTTGGAAAAGCCAAACATGAAACCGTCAATCACACAGCCAAGGAATATGTTCGCGGAGACATTCACACGAACACGGTGGAATCCGCATTCTCTCTCTTGAAGCGCGGCATTATTGGTACGTGGCATAAAATCAGCGCGAAGCATCTCGCCGCATACCTTGAGGAAATGGAATTCCGATTTAACCGCCGGAAGCGCTCCGATTTGTTTGTTGATACCTTGCGTCATATGATTACAGCCAATCCGTTAACTTTTGAAAATTTAACTGCTGCGTCTAAAGAGGAACCTGTGCATGGATAATGAAACTCTTCGAGCCATATTTCAGATGTTCGGCGACAAACTCTACGACTTGCAGGTAGGCTTTGCTGCCATGTTCAACATGTGCATAGATCACCATGCATTCACAGAGCGGGCTTTTCTGGCGGAGAAGGGCCGACTTGAGGCTCTTCCCGATTTTCAGAAGCTTCGAGAAACTTTGGAGAAGCTGCGTAGCTCCAAGGAGGAGGCAGACTTTGAATCATTTCTGCGAGCCTACAAAGGGCCTGTTCAATAGTCCGTCTTCTAGGATTCAGCCAACGTATAATCTGTAAGTTCATTTAGGGGAGACCTCGTTTCGCATCTCGGGTTTTTGTTTCAGAGAGTTTTTTACGTTCCCGCCGTTGTTGCATTTTCTTAAACACTTTATTGACTTGATCTGTGAACGCTGGACCGGGCGATTCCAGCTTCTTTGAAAATGATTGGATAGTCTCAGATACCTTCATGCGTTGAATTAGAATTTGCATTGAGGAATCAAATGTTTTTAGTGCAGATTCGGCGGATTCAGATGTAGCACTAGGCCGAGATATAGCCAATAATAAATCCGATACAGCTTCATCAATGTCTGCGGATTGCTGCTCGGCAATAGTGATTTGATAGGTTTCTACGCTGCTCATTTCGCCGGTTGCCATCAGTTTTACAAACTCACTATCTCCACCACAAGCATCGTCATAACTCTTGATTCTTTGGAGAGCGTTTATGGCAATCGTCAAAACTTCATCAAAATCTTTGTCTGACTCTTGGTAAAGGGAGCGAATGAGATAGTGTGCTAAATATGCACCAGCCCCTACACAATCGTAACCGCGTAATTCATTAACGGCAGTGTCTTGAGTAGTAAGTAATTTTAAGCCGCCTGATGGAGACCAGAGGCCAATTAGGTATTGGACTTCCGGCTTGTCGGGATGGGGAAAGAGATATCCATGATGCAAAGTTCTCACAGTATCTCTTACAATCTTGGCCATCCCCAGCGTAGTACGTTTTGCCGCTGGAATAGCCTTAATGCCAGATTCAATCGCCTGCATACCCATTCGTGCATACATCACATCGCCAGCAATAACGATTACAGACTTGGAACCATCGCTATAAGTTTCATGGAATATCTTGGAGGCTGATAGTTTCATCTGCGCTGAATGCTTTTTGTCGGCACATAACAGAATTCCATCTTTAAAAATGAACCCTGCGGCTATCGTCACGGGAGTCCTCCAAGGCAGCGGTCTTTCTTGCCGTCTCCTTGGATAATAGGCACAGTTGTCCCCTTGGTCAAGTGAATAATCCTGCTCTGTGGTAAACAGTTGGGTGACCGTTGGGTCGAATAGCGCAACCCCTTTGTTTGCAGCAGAGGGCTATGGGGAGGGGTGGGCGGTGGATTGTCCAAGCGGTAATTAACGTTCTAGTAAACCGGGATCACCTGGGGTCAAGTCGTGTAAGCCCTTTAGAATCCTAGTTGAAGGCAGAGGGGGCTGGGGTAGGCAATCGCCGAGATCGCACGTGATCGCCGTAATCGGGAAGAACACCGCCAAGGGCGTCGCATCGGAGACGTGGCAGTGCCACGTCTTCTGGCAAGAGTGCGGTCTTTATCCGTGACGCCCGCTTCCCTACTGCGGAGTCGCCGGGTGGCTGGGCAGCTGCGTGGTGGCCACGTTCTTGGGGGTGGAGAGATACCCGATGACCTGGTCCTTGGTCACGGTGTTGATCACCACTTCAAATAGCGCGCGCTCGCGTCCGGTATAGAACTGCAAAGGCTCGTTGATGTTGCGGTCTTTCTTTTCGATCTTCTTGTCCTCGGCCAGCACGTTCAGCGTGAACTTGCTCTTCTTGGGATCAGTCTTCTTCAATTCCAGGCTGATGATGGAGACGTGCGTGGGCGCTTTGCCTTTGTGCAGCGTGAATTCAAAGTAGTCGCGGTCGCCGCGATGCTTGAGGAACTCCAGTTCGTCATGCGAAGTGGCGATCAGTTCGCTGTGCTTGTTCAAGTCGCCGATGGCGTGTTCCAGCTTGCCCTTGGTGGTGGCCAGGTCAGCCTTGGTGTCGGTGACGTCGGCGCTCACCTTGCTGACTTCGCCCTTCACGCCGCTGACTTCGCCCGCCACCTGCCCGAATTGCTGCTTGGTGGATTCTTCGTCGGCCTTGAGCCGCGCCTGCGTGGCCTGTTCCTGTGCCTGCAGGTCGGTGGCCTTCTTGCTCAACTCTTTGTGGGTCATGCCGACTTTGTCGGCCAGCACGTTCACCTGGGCCTGCGTCCGGCCGGTGGTGTCCTCCAGCCTCTTGGCGATCTCTTTCAGGGTCTTTTTCTGGTTTTCCTCTATATCGTTGAGACGGTTGTGGGCCTGGACCATAAAAATGACAGTCCCCACCATAAAGATGCCTGCTACTACCATCAAAATGTTGCGGACCATAGGACTGCCGCCGTCGCCCTGAGGCATATCGGACATAGATTCTCCATTCGAAAACAGGTTTTGGGGAGGACTTGAGACATTGTTCAAGAGAATTTGCTTTGTGTCAATGTGACGAGGGGAGCTGGTGATGAAGGGAGCGCGGTGACGCGTTGTTAGAATATCCACGTGAAATGCTGGGACGCGATTATCGCCGGCGCGGGCATCATTGGCGTGGCCACGGCGCTGGAGCTGCGCGAGCGCGGCGCTGAAGTGCTGCTGCTGGACCGCGGTGAGCCGGGCCGCGAAGCTTCGTCCGCCGCGGCCGGCATGCTGTGCGGGGTTGATCCGGAGACGCCCTTGCGCTTGAGGGACATGGCCCGCGAATGCGCGCGGGTTTATCCGGGCTTTGTGGCGAAGGTGGAGGGCGCTTCGGGAATTCGCGTGGACCATCGCCGCCAGGGAACGATTGCGCTGGATCCGGAAGACGGTGATGCTGCGCTGCCTGAAGAATTCCGCGCGCTGTCTCTCGCCGAGTTGAGCGATCTGGAACCTGCTCTCCAGTCGCGTAATCTGAAGGCGTTTTTTGTCCAGGAAGACTGCGTTGATCCTGATTTGCTGATGCAGGCCCTTGTGCGAACCGCCGAGTTGAGGGGAATAGAAATCAGAAGAGGCGTCGCCATGCGGGAGATGCGCGCGGTTCCGGGGCGAAGTACGGGAGGTCTGATCGAAGTGGTTACCAACGCTGGGCCGCTCGTCGCCAAGGCAACGGTGAACTGTTGCGGATCGTGGTCGGGTGCGCCGGTCGCACCACGCAAGGGCCAGATGCTTTACGTGCAGCCGCAGCGCGCCGGATTGATGCAACACGTGGTGCGCGCACCGGATTCCTACATGGTCCCGCGCAGCAACGGCAAGGTTCTTCTCGGCACCACGGTGGAAGATGCCGGGTTCGACAAGAGCGTAGTGCCTGCCACCATCCAGAAGCTCCACGCGGCCGCTGCGCGCTACTTTCCTGAACTGGCCTCGGCCCCGGTGACCGCCACCTGGACCGGGCTACGCCCCGGTTCGCCCGACGATCTGCCGCTTATGGGCGAAACCGAGACACCGGGCGTCTTTGTGGCCAGCGGACACTTCCGCAACGGCATCCTGCTGGCGCCTTTGACCGCGCAAATCATGGCCAATCTGGTGATGGGCAAGCCTCCGGGGACGGACATCTCAGCGTTTTCGCCGCTGCGCTTCGCGGGCAAAGACCAATAAGGCGGAGAATGCTCTCAAAACAAAACTCCTCCCTGCCGCGAATCCGTGAAAAAATAGCGGTGTGAATCTTGAATTACTGATGATCCAGCTTTTGGTCAAGCTGGCTGCGGCTACGGCCGTTTCCAGTACACTGGGACGCGCACGCGAATTCAAGAAGCTGCTCTTCACCGAGCGCCGTTCGCGGCAGAAGAACATCCTTTTCGTCCTGTTCACTTCCATTCCCTTCGCGCTGGGCGTTTACATCCGTTGCCGGGTCAAGACGTTCATGGCCGCGGACATGGGATTTGAGGCCTCTATCCTGATCGGCGTGATGGGCGGCCGCGTGGCCGGAACGCTGGCCGGGGCCATCACCGCGCTGCCCGCGGTATTTTACGGCGAGTACCTCACGCTTCCGGTCAACGTGCTGGCCGGAATGCTGGCCGGATCGCTGCGCCACTTCTGCCGCAACGAAGAAGAAATATGGACGTTTTCGCCATTTGTGGATCTCAGTATCTATCGCTGGTTCAAGCGTAATCTGCGCCATCCGCGCATTGACTGGCAGACGGCGTTTTTTCTCATCATTATTGCCCTACAGGCTGCGCGGCTGGAGCTTCATTACGTAGCTCCGCATGCGCTTTGGGTTTTGTCCTTGCAATCGCCGTGGGCCTTGCTGGCGGTGTTCGCCTTTACTGTGGCCACCATCGCCACGCCGATCAAGATATGGAACCTCACGCGCATTGAAATGAAGCTGGAAGAGCAGGAAAAGCTTCTGCTGGAAGCGCGCCTGGACGCGCTGCAAAGCCAGATCAATCCGCATTTTTTGTTCAACACGCTAAACTCTATTTCGTCGCTGGTGCGCTTTGATCCCGACCGCGCGCGCGAACTGATCGTCAAGCTTTCCAAGATTCTCCGCCGGCTGCTGGGCCGGCACGATGAGTTCGTGCAACTCCGCGAAGAAATAGAATTCGTGGACGACTACCTGGACATTGAAGTGGTCCGCTTTGGCCGCGACAAGCTGCGCGTGTACAAACATCTGGACCCTGACACGCTGGACATTGTGGTGCCCGCCATCATTCTGCAGCCGCTGGTGGAAAACAGCATCAAGCACGGTCTGGCGCCCAAAGTGGATGGCGGCAGCATCACCATCCGCAGCCGGTTGCAGGACGGCAAGCTGATGATTCAGGTGGAGGACGACGGCGTGGGCATGAGTTCTCCGCCGGCTGTGGCCGCACAGACCAAAGGCTCAGGACGCGGCATTGGCATGATGAATGTAGCGGAGCGCCTGCACGTGCTCTTTGGCGACGCCGGCAAGATGACGGTCCAAAGCCGCGACGGCCAAGGCACGCTGGTGATGCTGGAAGTGCCGGTGCTCCAGCAGGAGATGCTGGGGGAAAGCGCGTCCGCCGCGATCTACGCCGCGCGCTCCAGCACGCGCTTGTAAAACTCCTCGTATTCCGGAATGATCCTCGTGGTGCAGAAGCGCGATTGCGCTTCCCATCGCGCCAGCTTGCCCATTTCGCGCAGGCGCTTCTCGTCGGACAAAATATCAATCGCGTAACCGGCCATGGTTTCCACGTCGCCCACCGGGGCGAGAAAGCCGGTGCGTTCGTGCTCAATCACTTCCGGCACGCCGCCGACCGAGGTTCCTACCGTCGGCACCTCGCTCGCCATGGCTTCCAGGGCCGCCAGGCCGAATGATTCCATCTCGCTGGGCACCAGCATCAGATCCGCGAATGCCAGCTTTTCATTCACGCGGTCCACTTTGCCCAGAAATTCCACCTTGTCGCGCAGCCCCTTTTGGCTCACCAGCCATTCGGCGCGCGAGCGATCCGGGCCATCGCCCATCAGCAGCAGCCGCGAAGGCATTTTCTTGTGCACGCGGTCAAAGATTTCAATCACGTCACAGATGCGCTTGACGGGACGGAAATTGGAAACGTGTACCAGGATCCGCTCGTCTTTGTCGGCAAATTCCGCGCGCTTTTCGGCCGCCTTGGGATCACGCATGTAGGTATCACAGTTGACGAAGTTGTAAATCACTTCAATGGGACGCCGGATCGCAAACTCTTGCAGCGTGACCTTCTTCAGGTAATTGGAAATGGCGGTAACACCGTCGCTCTGTTCGATGGCATAGCGCGTCACCGGAAGATAGGAGCGGTCCGCGCCAACGATCGTAATGTCCGTGCCGTGCAGCGTGGTCACAAACGGCAGTTTGCGCGCCTTGCTACCTTCCTGCGCCGCGAGCATTTGCCGCGCCAGCAGCGCGCTCACCGAATGCGGAATGGCGTAATGCACGTGGAGAATATCCAGCTCGTAGATCTCCGCCACTTCCGCCATGCGCGTGGCCAGCGCCAGATCATACGGAGGATACTCAAACAGCGGGTATTGCGACACCGTAACTTCGTGAAAGAAAATCTGGGGGTGCGCGTTAGTCAGACGAATAGGCTGCTGGTAGGCGATGAAGTGAACTTCATGGCCGCGCGCCGCCAGCTCAATGCCCAGCTCGGTGCCGACCACGCCGCTGCCGCCGTAGGTGGGATAGCAGGTAATACCGATTTTCATTGTCTATGTCGCTCCGCTCCACACCGCTATAGTGACGAGTGAAGCCCCTGGCTTCTTCCGCACTTCCGACAGCCCGCTCGGCGCGCAAGCCGGCCCTGCGGGCAGATTCGATTGGGCCTTGGTCTAACTCCTCAGACACATGACGTGCGCCATGGTTTGATTCCGGGAAGTGCGCGCGGATTCACAATTGTTGGGCTGTCTCACGACAGGTCCGCATACGAAATCAACTCAATCCCGCAGCGTGAGATTAGACTCTTGGTCTCCGCCGACGTAAGCGCCTGCAACTCGGCTTCGCGTGACCCCAGCAACCTCGTGCCCGCTGACTGCAGATCGGCGTCCGCGTATCCGGGATGGCAAACCAGTTCCCAGATGCCTTCCGGCAACCCTTTGAGAATCGCCGCCAGCATTTTCTGATCAAGCACCCCGGTGGCGGCAATGCCCACCGTGCCGTCGGTGGTGAGCATGTTGGCTTCGCGAACAGCCTTGTGAAATTCGGCTACAAACGTACGCAGCATGAAAACTTCGGCAGCTCGCACCCACAGCGCCGGCGCGCCCAGAACTTTTCCTACGGGCCAACTGCGCCGCGGCTCAAAGGGATTGCGCACCGCGCGCAGCCCGCAAGCTCTCGCCGCGCGCAACACCGGACGCAACACATGCGGGAACATGTGCGTGTGTTTGTGGGTGTCTACGTGGGTGAGCGCGATGCCGGCGGCTTGGATCTTGCGAATCTGCGCCGCGGCTTCACGCTCGATTTCGTCGGCGGAGATCTTCTTGCGTACTGCCGCCAGCGCAAATTGCTTCAGGCTGGAGCGAAATCGCGTTCCACCGTTGGTAAGAGACGCCAAGCCGGAAGAAACAGGCTCACCGTCAATCAGCACGACGTGGCAACCGGTTTTGAGTCCGGGCAAAGCCTTCGCCGACGCTACTGCTTCATCAAACGCTCGCGAGTTGGCCATGATGGTGGCCGAGGTCACCACGCCGGAACGGCTGGCCTCCCTAATGGCGCGGTTTACGCCCTGGGTCAGGCCAAAATCGTCAGCGTTGATGATCAGGCGGCGCACTGGTGAAGTCTAACAAAAGGCGATTTACCACAGAGGGCACAGAGGAACACGGAGTGGGCAAAGTGAACCGCGACCTCACACCGCGACCGTACGAGTCATGTGAGTAGCTCACCGCACACAGAAGAAAGATCGCTATTTTCGCTTCGCACCGCTAGAAGGGGCGAAAGGGCCAAGTTGAGCTTTGCCTCCGTGCCCTCTGTGCCCTCTGTGGTAAAGCGCTTCCAGCGCTACTCTCCCGGCCGCAGGTACAACGCCGGCACGTTGCTGGTCTTCACCAGTTCGTTGAATGCCGGGACGTCGGTGAACATGATCTGCTTCCATGCTGCCAGTTGTTCGTCCACCTGGCCGCGCAGCATTTTGAAGACTTCATACTGCTGTCTGGTTGGTGCGCCGTCGCCGAACTGGACGATGGTGCTGAAGGTGTCCAACTGCTCGTTGAACATGTTGGGGAACGCCAGGTTGCCCTCCGATCCCTTCATGTTCACCTGAATCAGCCGTTCTTCCACCGGAGTCATCTTTTTGTCGAGGGCGTCCGCCTGGGAGAGCAGCGGCTTCATGGCGGCATCGCTCTCCAGCCGCTGATGCAGGGCTTTGAGTTCAGCACGCAGGGCGCGAATCTGGTTTACGCCGCGGTGCAGATCGGTGTTGGCGTCGCGCACCTGCATGGCCAGGTCAAATTGTTTCTGCAGGTCGTCCAGCTTCATGTCTTTCGTGCGCGGATCAAGCGCCAGTTCCAGCGTTTGTGTCTGGCTTTGGCCGCCCGCGGTGAGCTTCACCGTGTATTGCCCTGGCATGGCGATAGGCCCCTGGGGGCCTTGTCCGCTGTAAAAGGCTCCGGGAATTTTTACCGGCTGCTCCCAGCGCAGGTTCCAGGCATATCGATTCATGCCGGCCGCGGCGGGAATGGTGGTGACTTCTTTCACCTGGTCGGGCCATTCCTGCGGCTGCTCAAATTCTTTCTTCTCTTTGCTGGAAAGCCGGCGCACCAGCTTGCCGCCGCTGTCAAAGATCTCCAGCGTCGCCTCGTCCTTGGGCGCGGTCTTGAAGTAGTAATTAATGATGGCGCCGGGCGGCGGGTTGTCGCCTACCGGACCACGGCGCTCAATGTCCGTGGGCAAGTGCAGGCGCAGTGCGATCTGCGGCTTATAGAGCGTCATCTCGGCGACAGCCATGCCTGGTTCCACCTGACGCAGAGGGGTGATGTCATCCAGCACCCAGAACGAGCGGCCGTGGGTGGCGGCAATCAGATCGTCATCATGGATTTCCAGGTCGTGAATGGGGACTACGGGCAAGTTGAGCTTCAGGGCCTGCCAGTGGCCGCCGTCGTCGGTGGAGAAATAGACGCCGGTCTCCGTGCCGGCAAAGAGCAGGCCTTTGCGCTTGGGATCTTCCCGCACGGAACGCACGTACGAACCTTCTGGAATGCCGCCAGCGGTGAGGATCCACGTTTTGCCGGAATCGCGAGTGCGGAAGATCAGCGGGCGGAAGTCGTCCAGCTTATGGCGGTCCACGGCGACGTAGGCCGTGCCCGCATCGTAATGCGATGCCTCAATGATGCTGATCAAGCTCCATTCCGGCATGTCTTTGGGCGTAACGTTGCTCCAGTGCTGGCCGCCGTCCGCGCTCAATTGGACCAGGCCATCGTCGGTGCCCGCCCAGATGGTGTCTTTCTTTACCGGCGATTCGGCCACGGCAAAGATGGTGTCAAAATACTCCACGCTCGTAATGTCCAGCGTGATGGGCCCTCCGGACGGCTTCTGCTTGGATTTGTCATTGCGTGTCAGGTCCGGACTGATGGCGTCCCAGCTTTGCCCTGCATTGGTGGACTTGAAAAGTTTCTCGCCCGCCCAGTAAAGGGTGTTGGGATCGTGCGGCGAAATCAGCAGCGGTGAAGTCCAGTTGAAGCGCAGCGGCAGGCTTTCAGCGCCGTTGCCGGAAACGTCGAGCGGCATCACGGAAATGTCCACCAGTTGCTCGGTGCGCTTGTCAAAGCGCGAGATGAAAGCCTCAGCTCCGGCGAAAGTGATGCTGGGATCCGGCGGGTAGGGCGCGATGTATCCGCTTTCACCGCCGCCGACGGCGAACCAGTCTTGCCGCCCGATGACGCCGTCATCGTCATAACTCTTGATGGCGATGGTGGAGTTGTCCTGCTGCGCGCCATAGATGTAATACGGCCAGCGCTTGTCGGTAATCACGTGGTAAAACTGCGCGGTGGGCTGGTTGTATTGCGTGCTCCAGGTGGCGCCGCCGTCGGTGGAGACCGTTGCTCCGCCGTCGTTACCGTTGATCAAGCGCTGCGGATTGTCAGGATCAATCCACAGGCCGTGATGATCACCGTGCGGCGCGGGCAACAGGGTGAACGTCTTGCCGCCGTCAGTGGAACGAAACAGTCCCGTGTTCAGGGCGTATACCGTGTCGGGCGACTTGGGATCGGCAAAGATGTGGGTAAAGTACCAGGCACGCTGGCGGAAACGGCCTTCGTCGTTCACGCGAGCCCAGTTTTCGCCGCCGTCGTCAGAGCGATACAGGCCGCCGTTATCTTTGTTCTCAATCATGGCGTACACGCGGCTGGAGTCGGCTCCGGAAACCGAGACGCCAATGCGTCCCAGAAGGCCCGCGGGAAGGCCGTTCCCTTCCAGGTGCGTCCATGTGCTGCCGCTGTCCGTGGATTTGTAGAGACCGCTGCCGGCGCCGCCGCTGTTCAGGCTCCACGGCGTGCGATAGACCTCCCACATCGCGGCGAACAGCGTGCTGGAATTGCTGGGATCAAAGACCACATCAATCGCGCCGGTCTTCGCATCTTTGAAGAGAACTTTCTGCCAGGTAGTTCCCCCGTCAGTGCTGCGGAAGACGCCGCGCTCTTCATTGGGACCATAAGCGTGGCCCAGCGCCGCGACAAAGACGATGTTCGCGTTCTTGGGATCAACAATCAGGGCGCCGATGTGCCGCGTGTCCTTCAGGCCAATGTTCTTCCAGGTCTTTCCGCCATCCAGGCTCTTGTACACGCCGTTGCCGTAAGAAATGTTGCCGCGGATACAGGCCTCGCCGGAGCCGACATAGATAATGTTGTGGTCCGAGGGCGCAACCGCGATGGCCCCGATGGACGCAATCGGCTGCTTATCGAAGATGGGCTGCCAGTTGGCGCCGGCGTCACTGGACTTCCAGACGCCGCTGGACGCTCCGCCAAAATAGAAGACGCTAGGCTCGCCCGGCACGCCGGTCACGGCCAGCACTCTCCCGCCGCGAAACGGGCCCACTTGCCGCCAGCGCATGGCGTTGAACAGCTTTTCGTCAATCTGTGGAGGCTGCGGAGTTGCAGTTGCTTTTGGCGGTTTCGGTTTCGGCTGACCAAAACCGAGCGTTCCACAAGCAGCAAGAGTGGCGACGACAACTAATTTCCGGAAGTTCATGGCAGGTGGCGCTCCTCAGGATCAGGCGAGCCATGATAAGAGGGCGATTGGCAATTAGCAAATGGGGGGAAGGAGCAAATAGCAATTGGCGACTAGCAATTAGCCGAAGAACAATAGGAGTGTTTCGACGGGCGCAGCCGGACCAGAACGGCAGGAAACAATTGCCAATTGAATCGTGGCGATGATCTGGCCAATTGCTAATTGCCAATTGCTACTTGCCTAGCTCCACCACGCCGTCGCGATAATTGAGCGTCACCTTCATCTTTTGCAGAAGATCGTATCCGATGAAGCCGGAGACTTCCGTCCCCAGCTCCTTGCTGAGCGACGGGCGATCAAAGGCCACGAGAGTGTCCACCGTTTGGGTTGCGGGAGAAAAGCGCAGCGCGGCGTCGTCCAGGGCAAATACCTTTTTTACTTCGCCGCTCATGCCGCTGACGTGGGGCGTAGCGTCACGCAGTTTGCCGGCTTGCCGGGCCAATGCAGTGGTGATGGAACTGGCATTGGCCCCCGTGTCCAGGAGGAAGAGGCCGTTGGCAGAGCCATTCACCAGCGTGGGAAGAAGGAGGAGATGTCCAAAGCTGAAGAACAGCCGCACCCGCTCTGCCGGAGCATCGGCGCGGACGCGGGCTTCACTTGGCGCGGCGGAAGGCGCGGGCAACGGTGTCAGGCGCAGGCGGTGCGCGGGAAAATCCAGCGTGACCAGATGCTGAGCAAGAACGTTGACACCCACGATGCCTTCAATGTCTCCCATGTCGCCCTTCATGGAGACGTGGACCAGGCAATCGTGGAATTCCAGTTCGCCGATGGCCACCTTGTCCACCCAGGCAAAATACCCGGCTGCCGGCCCGGACTCGCCGGCGCCTTCCAGTCCGTAGTCGGAAATCCTCCTGGCGCCAATTTTTTCGGCCAGCTTGCGAGGAATGGTGACCCATGTGGCGCCGGTGTCGAGCAGCAGAGTGGCGCTGGTGGAATCATTGAACCTGACGCGCAGGCCCGCGCCCCGCACCATCCGCGGGCGGGGCGTGACGATTTCCATTTTGATTTCCGCCTGGCTCACGTCTTTCGCCGCGACCCAGAACTTGCGGCCGGCAATGTGCCGGAGCAGTTCCACAAAATCGCGCTCGCGGCGCTCTTGGTCGCGGTCAGAGCGGTATTCCGCCAGATGCTTTTCCAGCCCGCGGACGTTCTCCGGATACGGCAGCAGCGCCGCCCAGTTGTAGAGGATGTCTCCGTCATCCGGGGCCAACTCATGAGCCTTTGTGAACGCCGCCTGGGCCTGGGCCTGGCGAGACATCGCCAGCAAGAGCTTCCCTTTCCCCAGCCACGCACGGGGACACTTCGCGTCCAGTTTACTGGCGGACTCGTACTCCGCTTCGGCTTCCGCCATCAGCCCGCGGCGGAAGTAAACGTCGCCGCGCGTCGAGTGTAGCAGCGCGGACTGGGGAAAATGTTCCAGCGCTCTGCGCGATTCGTCTTCCGCGCTTGCCACGTCATCCAGTTTGAGCAGGCTCTGCACCAGGCCGGCGTACGGATCCGGCGAAGGGTTACGGCTTGCCAGCACGCGATATGCGTCGGCAGCGGCGCGGAAGTCGCCGTGGCGAAACAATACCTGTGGTTCAACCGGGGACGGAGTTGGCCGGGGACCACTCCCTTGCCCTGGCAATAACACTACAGCCAGAAGAAATACGCCCGCCAAAGCGGCCGAACGAAGCGCAGCGGACCTTGAGCGGACCGACTTCTTGCAGCTCGGAGTTTGGGTGAAATTGTCTATTCCTGGGCCTTCTTGAATTGATACACCTCAAGATTGACGAGCCCGTCACGATAGTCAATGGTCATCTTCATTTGCACCAGGGTCCTGATCCCGATGAGGCCGGCGATCTCCGTACCTTCAGAATTGCTGATGGAGTCCGTGGAGAACACCGGTATGTCGTGGCTCTCAACCCGCATTTTGGCAAACTGCAAGATCGCTTTCTTGCCGGTCATGACTTTTTGCACCTTGCCACTGACGCCCTTCATTTCATAGTCGCCGTCATAACTAGCCGTAGTAACTTGCGCGGCGATTGTGGGGCTCATCACGTTGAGCTCTGATCCAGTGTCCAGGATGAAGTTGGCAACGGCTTTGTCGCTGACAACCACGGGAACTACCAGGTCATGCCCAAAACTGTAGAACTTGGTAAATGCCTGCATCTCAGGAGCGATGTAGCGGTCCTGCGCGGCCATGTCATCGTCTGGCGCCGTCGGACTCCTGGGCAAGGGCGTGAGGTTCATTTTCCAGTCGTGAAAATCGAGCGTAATCAGGAATTTGTCAAAAACATCAGGACCAATCAGCCCAGCTTCGTCCGCCACATTGTTTTTGCTGGAGACGATGACTGTACAATTGCGGAATTCCAGGCCGCCGATGTTTATCTTGTCCACCCAGGCCACGTAGCTGCGTACCGGACCCTGATCGCCGATGCCTCCAATACGGGTTTCCGCGATCCTGACTGCGCCGGCCCGCTCCGCCAGCTTGTTCCCAATGGTAATGCCGCCGGCTCCCGTGTCCAGCAGGAGCACAGCGGATGCGCGATCGTTGAACTTCACTTGCAGGCCGTATCCTTTGCTGATCGTCACCGGCCCGCTGCGTCTAATGTCATAGACGCCGGTTTCCTGTCTGCCGTATGGCAACATTTTCATTTCCATCGGCTTGAGCTCGCTGGACATCACCCAAGGTTTCTTCTGCGTGATGGCAGTAAGGTACTTGATCCTCTCGCCTTCCCGACCGGAAGGATGGTCGCCGTTCCGTTTTTTTTCGTTGTCGAGCTGTTCCGCAGGAGTCAGAAGCTCCAGCCAGTGCTCGTAGATCTCATCGTCATCAGGAGCTAGTTCGTGCGCCCGGGCAAAGACGTCCCTGGCGCGCTTGTGCATTGATACCGTGTCATAAATGCGGCCCATGCCATACAAACCGCGGGCGGAGTTCGCATCCGCCTTGACAGCTGCCCGGTAGGCGGACTCCGCGTCGCCGAGTTTGCCTGCGCGGAAAGCTACGTCCCCTACCGCAGCCTGCACCAGGTCCGACGCGCCAATAGCAGCCACCGCTTTCTTGCCGGCTTCTCCGGCCTCATCAACCTTGTGGGCGCGCAACAAGCTGCGAATCAGCCCGGCTTGGGCCTCAGGGGACTCAGGAGTTTTTTCTACAACGGCCTTAAATGCGCCGGCGGCATCTTGGTAATTGCCCTTTTTGAACAAAGCCCGTGCGGACGCAAGCGGGCTCTCAGCGGCGGAGGAAACAGCCGGCGGCGGTGAGGAAGGATCGGCCAGCTTGCCACCAGAGGCAACTTGACTCCAGGCAGCGGCAGAAAGACACAATACGAGCACTATGCGGGGAATCATGCGGTCATCTTACAACAAAGCTACCGAGCGGCTAAGGGCAAATTCTAGCAAACTAGAAGGTTAGACTAACCAACCGGGGGCGCAGCCGGCCCCCGGTTCCGCTCTTACTCTAGTCAACCTTGGTTACCGTAACTTCAATCTGCGTACGCTTTTTGCTGTTGACGTCATCGATGGTAGAGAGAATGGTAGGCTTTCCCGGAATCACAACAGTCCCGGTGCTGACGCTGGCAGTTCGCAGCATCGGTCCTGCGCTGTTCTTAGGGTCAGCAAACTGCTGCTCCAGTACAAAGTTGCTGATGTTGATGTCGCACTGCACGGGCAGTTTGCCGGCCAGGGGCTCTTTCAGCCAGCAACGAAGCTCCAGGCCGGCATCAATGTACTGGAGCTTCTTTTCCTCCACGTAGATAGGCACCCGCGTAGACACGCGGATGGTCGCCGGAGGACCGCCGCTGGTACTCCTGATCATGCTGTATTCGCGCTGGTTGATGCGTTTGCCGTCTTCCGCTTCAGAGATGACAAAACTTAATTTGTAGAAGTTTTCTGTAGAGGACGCTTTGGATTCTTGCTCCGGGGCGTCTTTCTTGGCGGACTGGTCTGCGCTTTTGGCCGGGGGTTGGGCAAACAGCGCAGGGACTAATCCAAGGATAACCACAATTTTCCATAGTGATTTCATAAACCTCTCCTATCGAGTATTGCTGGGTTGATTTGTAGATCCGCGAGCCGGCAAGGCCGATTGATCTTGCGGCGCCCCGTCGGCCGGCGGCTCATCGGGATGGCTCTGAGCGACCAGTTCTTCCCGCGGCGTCGCCCTCAGGTAGCTGAGCAACAGCTTTTCCTGCTCGGACAACGGCGAGGGTGAAGGAAAGACATCCTTCCGTACATCCGCCACTTGGACTTCCGGACTCAGTTTGCGATGAGCCGCGCGCGGCTGCGCTTCTTTTGTGCTTTTCTGGCTTGCGCTTTCCTGCGGCGGCGTATGGGTTGGCGCGACAATCTGGGGCGCTGTCGGATTGACCACGACTTGCGGCGCCTGCTGCGGCGCCGGCCGGAAGAGATAAGCTGCCAGCAGAATTGCAGCCACCGCGGCGGCCGCCCCTCCAGCCCACATCCAGATCAGGTTCCATCCCCCGCTGGTCTTTACGGACTCTTCCTGCAGATTCGCCAGAATGCGGGTCTCCAGTCCGGGACGCGGCTCCGCCAAAGAGTACGACGAGAGCAGGCTGTCCAGCATTGCGTCCAGCTTTTCGTCTTTATCCTGCTTGTCTTTTCTCTGTTCAGGCACGGTTCTTCACCTCCAGCAATGCGGAAAACTTCTCTTTCAGCAGGCGGCGCGCGCGCATCAGCCGGGTGCGCACCGAGCTTTCCGGAATGCCCATCACGTCAGCGATCTCCGCCGAATTCAGTTCCTGCACGGTGGAAAGCTCCAGCGGCTGGCGCAAATCTTCCGGAAGGCCGGCGATCAGCTTTTCCAGCAGTTGCGCCATCTGGCGTCCGGCAGCTTGCTCGTCAGGCGCCACCGCGCTGTCAGGAATTTGTTCCAGCGCCGCGTGTCCTAAGAAATCATCGCCAGATGCTTCGACTGCGGCTTCCGCTGAAACCTCATGGTCTCCGGATACAGCCCGTCGCGAACGGCGGTCCAGCGCGGTGGTCCAGGCGACGCGCGCCAGCCACGTTTTGGTATTGCGCACTTGCGCTAAGAGATCTTTGGATCGCTGCGCCGACTTCAGCGCCTTGAGGAAGCATTCCTGCGCGGCATCTTCCGCGTCATGATGGTTGCGCAGGATGGAGTAGGCGATGCGGAAAACCATCAGCGTGTGCTCGGCCACCAGGGATTCCACGATTACTCCCGGGGTTTGCGCCGCGCTGACGCTTGTCTGTTTCAGGACCGTCTCTCCCAGAATTGCCTGCCCAGCCATTATGCCTTCCTGAATAGAAGGACTGCAGGAGAACGGAAAGTGTTCTGATTTTTTGCGAAGGGATTTAAGACAGAATGCCGGCGATCAGGACGCCACGGCCGCTTCCGCGCTGGCCACCGCCAGCACCGGCAGTTCAAGAGCGACGCGGGCGCCGCCGGGTTCCAGGTTCACGGCGTGAATTTCACCACCATGCTCTTTCACAATGCCGTAGCAGATGCTCAAGCCCAGCCCGGTGCCCTTGCCGACGGGCTTGGTGGTATAGAAAGGATCGAAAACGCGGTTGGGATCGGTAAATCCGGGGCCGTTATCGTCAAAGAACATGACCACGCGGTCGCCGCGGCGGGCCGCCTCTATGCGAATGCGTTTTTGGCGGTTGCTCTCCAGGGCGTCCATGGAATTATTCAGCAGGTTGAGCAGGATCTGCTTGAACTGGTCTTCATCGAGCGCCACCTGCGGGAGATCAGAGGCCACGTTCATTTGCACGTCAACATCATTGTTGCGGATGTGGTATTCGCGCAGCGCCAGCACCTCCACCAGCAGCGTTTGCAGGTTGGCCGACTTCTTTTCCAAACTGTTTTTCCGGGCGAAGCGCAACAGGTTCTCAATGATGCGCCGCATGCGCTGGGCTTCACGGATCATCTTGTCCAGCTTGTGGCGGGCCGGACCGGACTTGAGGTCGTCGGTCATAAGTTCGGAGTAGCCGATGATGGAAGCCAGCGGGTTGTTCAGCTCGTGGGCCACGCCGGCCACCAACTGGCCAATCGCCGCCATTTTTTCTGAGCGCACCAGTTGGCGGTGCAGAGCGGCATTGTCCACCGTCACCGCCAAGTCGCCGGCCAGCAGTTCAATCTTGGACATCTCTTCCGCGTTCACGCGCGCAAGGTCGCGGGGATCGTCGAGGGAAATCACGCCCACGTAGGCCCCGCGTGTGGATTGTAGCGGCACAAACAGCCGGTCTCCTTTGCTCCAGCGCGGGTCATCAGGAATCTCAAGTTCGCTCACCGTCAAGTGATACGCGGTGAGTTCGTGTGCTCGGACCAGGCGTGAGGTCCCGCCCAACCGGGTCCCTTTATGAAAGATCTTGACGAGATCTTCCATGGTCCACAGGCTGACGCAGTTGTTTCTGATCTGCTCCACCTCTGTCTCGGTCATGCCCGCGCACCCGGCCGAATAAAGGTTGCGGCTGTCACTGCAGAGCACGATGCTCACGCGCCGGAAAGTGCTGGTCTCACTGATGGCCAGGGCAATCTCTTGGCTCAGCGAGTTTACGTCCACGCCAGTCAGCAGGCGCGAAGTGATGCCGGCAAACTTCTGCATCTGCTCGTTGACTTCGTATTCGCGATTGATGGCCACCTGCAACACTTCTGACTTCTCTTCCAGCAAGGTGAGAATCATGCCGAATGCCACGAAGAGCTTGGGTGTATTCCAAAGTTCAGGGCTGATCTTTAGGTTCGGGAAGTGGACGTCAAGGAATTGCCCCAGGGGAAATACCATGCCCCACAGCAAAAAGCCGCCTGCGCTGGTGATGACGCCGGGAGTCCAGCGGCGGTAGCGCCGCCAATAGAGGAAAGCTGGCAGGCCAAAGCCGGCCGTCAGCAACGCCAGCAGGCCGAAGTCGTAGTCATGATGCCAGATTCGATAAATAGAGAACGTGCCCGCAACAATGACCGGCGGCATCCAGATCAGGGCCTCACCCGTAGGCTTTCTGAACGTGGTCACGAAGACCGGAGCGCCATAAAAGATCAAGGCAATGCAGACGATATAGAGGGCGCGCCAGTGGCTCTCAAACGCATAGGCCACCGTGTATCCCAGCATGGGCACACCTGCCAGAGCCACCAACCCGGCAGTCAGCTTCTTGTTCTCAAAGAAAGAGGTCAGTGAAGCAATGAAGAACAACGATGCCAGCAGAAGAGCGCCTTGGTCCGCGATGAACTGCTCAGGAGTCAGGTTGCGGTCCGCGGGCTCAAAGATGCCCACGACGAAGTGGACAAAGATCAGGATCCAGGCCACGGTCCACAGATTCATGCGCGCCGAATTTACCCGGCGACGCAGGGCCACGAAGATTCCCACCAGTACGGCCAGTACTAAAATCGTGGGAAGTTTGTCGAATAATGCAGGCATCTTGCGCCCAACTCAAGGCTGGGCCGAGCGTAGCACAGGGGTCTCAGGGGGACATAGACCTTACGGCGGGCCACCAGTCACTTTAGTAACCAGCGAAAACACCCCTCAGCACAGCGGGCTGGAGGGTTCGGGGTCCTTCCCCAGCGTTTTGACCAGGGGCGGCGGTACTTCTATACTTCAATGCAGCACCGCGCTGGCGGCGGGGCGGTTAGCTCAGCTGGTTAGAGCGCCTGCCTTACAAGCAGGAGGTCCACGGTTCGAGTCCGTGACCGCCCACCATATGAATCAATAAGTTACCGAGTTTACTGTTTAGTAACTGTGACGTAAAATGTGACGTAGTTTTCAATTGACCCGATTTTCCTGCTCAGGTTTGGCGCGCGCCGCGTTCAGCGCCGTCCTTACGTGTTCCAGGTCGGGGTGTTGATACTGCATTGCTGCCTTGGTGCTGGTCTGTCCCATGACTCGCATTACCAAGGCGAGGTTGCCAGTGCGTTGTAGCATCTCTGTTCCGAAATCGTGACGGCTACAGTAGAGCTTTAGTCCAGATGGCAAATCGGCATCTGCTCGTGCTTTTCGGAACTGTTTATCGATGGTGGTGATGTGGCCTGACGCAGAGTCAGCGGGAAAGACCCAGCCCTCACGCCTGCCGGCACATCGCACCATCAGTAGATCCAGCACCCGATCACTCATCGGAATGAACCGGCGCCCGGTCGGAGTCTTACTGTCAGGAACAAAAATGACCCGGCTAGTCCAATCCAGATTCTCGATCCGCATTGGAAACAGTTCTTTCTTTGGTCGCATTCCTGTATCACGCAGCAAAATAATGATGTCGCGCAACAGCGGTCCACAAAAAAGAAGCAGTTTGCGCTCAGCTTCTTCATTGAGGAGCAAACTGCGTCCAATTTCTTTTGCGAGTTTGAAGATCCTGTACATTTTTGACTTCCACGACGGTTCCACGCGATTGAACTGTCAGATCTGGATCGAAGTCTGGAACGCGATATCCTCCTGGCCCCGTTCCAGGCACCGTCGCTTGGCCAGGCCCGATATTCCTTGGAATACCGATGGTGTCGGACACGATATTCTCCCCAGCTACGCCAATCTCGTTGGCAGTTTGTCCAGCAGCCGCATCGGCGGACGCCCATGCTTCGACGGAAACAATTGCCGCTGCCCCTAAGCGAAAGGCCGCCTCAGCAGTGACTTGAACTGCCCACCCGAAAGCGCCCCCGAACAGACCCCACGCGCAACCAGTCGCCGCATAGCGAGCGGTGGTCCGAGAGCCTGCCTGCCAGGTCGTAGGTGTAGCCGACAGTCCGTCCGGAAATGTCGGTCGCCTGGGTGATGCGCTTCTGCGCATCATAAGCCAGGTTGATGTAGCGGCCGTTGGCGAGGTAATTCTCGTGAGCGCACATGACGGGGCCGGCACGCGGGTGAATTTGATGGTATTGCCGTAGCGGTCTTTTATCTGGATCAGGGCCTGGCATTCAGGATTGCCGTCTTGGCGGCTCATCTCTGCAGAACATCGCTCTGGACACGACTTGACTTTATATCCCACCCTTTCGCCGAAGCTGAAAAACCAACAGCCAACTTCGGCGAAAGGATGGGGCACCCACGAGTATGGTGAGAGACAGAGAAAGAATCGGGGGAAGGGTGGACCACCCGCCATTCCCTTTTATAGAACACCCATCCCTTGTTTTTCACTTGTCCTCAAAGATTGACTTGCCGCAATGCCTGCAAATCTTAGGAGGATAGATCCAAGGTATTGCTTTCTTGAACGACTGCCCACACTGCGGGCATACTCGTTCATCTATCTGTCGAGCCACAACAATCCAGCGCCACAGCAAGAAGAGCGAAGGGATCCCTGCTACAACCCCGGATAGAACCGTATTTCCTGTCAGATAAAACGCAGTAATGTACAGCGCAACCAAAAGGACCACGGTAAATGCAGGCAAAGCATGATATGACCTAACCGCTCGCTGATATGCGCGCTGTTCGAGCCTGGAGCCCATTTGAAACCTCATTTCTTGCAGAAGGGTATGAAGATGCTAGGACCGATTTGACCACCAATACCCACTTCAGCACCAGCACCGAGGCCAAAGGTCCCCGTGATTGCCCCGCTACTTGTAATGGTCCCGCCAGCACCGAGAACAGCCCCTCCTGCCGCACTTATACTGAAACTCGGACCGCTAATATCATCAATCGGATTAGGCGAGGTTAGCACCGTCAGGCCGAGGGCACCACCGGCTCCCCAACGGGAGCCGCTCGAACCCTTAAAACCAGCACCCCCGATTGACCATGAGTTGAGTATTCCGCTATTGCCTGTCTGATCAGCTACGATGACGGTCGATGCGGAACCCCCAACTCCGAAATTCAGCTTGCCGGGTCCTATGCCGCCCGCGGCGTCCAACCCTGCTCCAAAACCGAAAGTCCATCCTGTGAGCTTTGCATAAGTTTCGGCGGCATCCAACTGTGCCTTTTCGATCCAACTAAGTACGTTCTTATCAACGCATACTATCTGCTTATTGGCACCTTTGACGTCACCTCCGCCGGAGTTGCTGCTATCGCCGCAAGGCCCGCCGCCGCATGGGTCCGCAGGAATGCCGCCGCCTGAAGGAGGGGCGCTTACACTGGATATCCCAGGATCTCCCCAATCCTGAAAACTGAGGTTGCCCTCCTGATCCATGCCCCAACACTCAATAAGCACTCCGTCAGTGGTATACATGCAGCCGGATCCAGTAAAGTGAGCATCTTCGTGATCCCCATCCAGACCCGTCGGGTCAACTAGGTTGATCGGATCATTTAAGGCATACGAGTAGCGGTTGAGCGACTGTGGCGTACCCAGATGCCCGCCTAGGAGATCGGCGCTCATGAACCGGGCCAACCCAGATGAATACCCTCGAAACATCGTGTAGTCAAGGCCGGTCTCGCCGGCGCCCAAATCGCGCTCGTAGCTGGTGAACTTGTCTTTGTCTGTCCCCGTGGGCTCGTACCAGGTTTCGCCGTAAGGGAAATGGCCGAAAAAACGGACAATGTTTCCGGTCGCATCGGTCTCGGCGCGGTTGGAGAGATGATCAGGGTGGTGATACGTGATGCTGCTGCCGACAATGGTCGCCAGGAGTTGTCCGCCGACATAAATGTACTCTTTGCTGATGGTCGTGCCCACATACTCGGCAATGGGTTTGGCGCCGGAATAGACGTACGTTGTTGTGACCCCGCCGACGGCCTTCTTGATGCGCAAGGGGCCGAAATAAGTATACGTCGCGGCGCCGCTGTTGGCGCTAGTCATCCGATTGGCACCGTCAAAAGTGTAGGCTGCCGTTGCGTCGTGAGTCATGTTGCCAGCGTTGTCAAACACGTAGGGGCTGGTCTGGATACGGTTGGTGGCCGCATCAATGGACAAATTGGGCTGGCCAATACCGCCAGACTTAATATCCCGCCCTTTCGCCGAAGCTGAAAAACCAACAGCCAACTTCCGCGAAAGGATGGGGCACCCACGAGTATGGTGAGAGACAGAGAAAGAATCGGGGGAAGGGTGGGCCACCCGCCCGGTCCTTGCAATGAGGCCGGTCTCGGAAGCTCGTTCATGCTGCCGGGCTGCCGCGTTTTTTGCGGCTACTCCAATACCAATAGATGAAGATCCCAGCGATAATTCCCGACACCACAGAACCAAGGAAGGCCATCCACATGTGAGACCGAAATGGTTCGTACCTACTCAACACCACCCATATCGGGATCAGCAATATCAGTGCCGCGATCCGGGGGAGGCGCGTCTGATGTATCATTGTTCGTACCGCCGCCCGTGTTGCTTGCCATATTTCCAATCTGGTTGTACTTCGCATGTTTTGTTTCCTTACGGAATCTGGGCACAAACTGCCAAGTCGTCTCGAAACTCTAACTCGGCGTCGTGCCTTTCCACCACATAGGTGATTCCGCCAACTAGAGTCATCGTCAGAATGATCTCGGGAGCCGCTGCTGTGACTGCAAGAGCGGCCCCGTCGATGCATCCTCCTACCGCCCCTAGGCCTGCCCCAGGTGCGTTCAATATGATCCCGCCCACGACCCCACCTCCAGTAGCTCCGATTGCACAGCCACCACCTGCCGCAAGTCCGATTCCCACCCACATGGCGATTGCAGCTCCGTTGAGGGCAATCACCGGTACTTTTGCTCGCGCATTGGCGTGTTTCTGCTGTGCATCTTGTTCGCACTTTTGCCGTGGCGCCGACTTTTGCTTACCCTTTGGGTTTCCGCCGCCGGGGCCACTAGGACTGTCCTGAAGCGGCGGATGGGGAGATCCCGTGGCGCCCCCGACCCCGGGTGGGTTCTCGCCGGGGGTGCTACCGGGAGTGCTTCCTGGTGAGCAGTTTTCCAGGTGGTTGGGACCAGCGGTAACCGTTGTCTTGCCGTCTGATCCTACCGAACTCGTCGATTCGTACGAATAGACACAGTTCCCTAGCATAAAATACACGGTTTCCAGCCCCAGCGGATCTATCCAGTTAATCGGATCGTTACCGGTATAGCCGTACCGGTTCAGAGATTGCGGAGCATCCAACCGCCCACTCAGGAGATCAGCGCTCATGAATCTGGCCAGCCCAGATGAATAGCCTCGGAACATCGCGTAGTCAAGGCCGGTCTCGCCGGTGGCTGAATCGCGCTCATAGCTGGTGAACTTGTCCTTGTCTGTCCCCGTGGGCTCGTACCAAGTTTCGCCATAAGGGAAATGGTTGAAAGAACGGACAATGTTTCCGGTCGCATCGGTCTCTGCTCGGTTGGAGAGATGGTCAGGATGGTGATACGTGGTGGTGCTGCCGGCAATGGTGGCCAGAAGCCGTCCGCCCGAGTAAATGTACTCTTTGCTGAGGCTGGCGCCAACGTACTCGGCAATGGGCTTGACGCCGGAATAGACGTACGTTGTGGTGGTCCCGCCGACTGCCTTCTTGATGCGCAAGGGGCCGAAATATGTGTAGGTCGCAGCGCCGCTGTTGGCGCTGGTCATGCGGTTGGCGCCGTCGAAGGAGTATGCAGCTGTCGCGTCGTGCGTCATGTTGCCAGCGTTATCAAAAACGTAGGGGCTGGTCTGGATACGGTTGGTGGCCGTATCAATGGATAAATTGGGCTGGCCGATGCCGCCCGGCAGGTTGCCCCCAACAAAAGCCTGGGTGAGGCGGTTGCCCAAACGATCATACCCCCAAGTGAGGCTCCACGTTCCGGGAACGCTGGCGCTCACGGTGCCGGTGTTGGCGGCCTTGAGGCGCGACCACGCGTCGTAAGTGAAGTATTCGGACTTGGTGGCGTCTTCAGTACCGGGTGCAGTGTAAAAATGCACGGCCTGGATCTGGCCGTTGTTGCCGGGAACTGCGGTTGAAGTGTAGTCGTAGCCGAGGTTCAAAATGTCCGGGCTGCCGGACTTGAAATAGCGGAGCGAAGCAAGCTGCAAGTGGTCATTGTACGTAAATTGGCTTTGCACGTTGTTGCCCAGCGTGAAACCCAGGGCCTCACCGGCGGCGTTGTAGCTGAGCCCGTTCAAGTAACTGGTTCCCGCGGTACAAGTGCTGCCGGCAGCGCCTATGGCACACAAACGGCCGACACTGTCAAAGCTCTGCGCGACGACGCGGCCGCTGGGATAAGTAATGGACGTGGGCTGACTGAGCTTGTTGTACGCATACCCGATCAGGTAATGGGTGGTGTCAATGAGGTTGTCCACTTGCGTGATGCGGCCGAAATTGTCGTAAGTAAACGTCTGCGAGTTTGCACCTTCAGTGATCTTGGTGAGACGGTCCAGGGCAAAAGACCCGTTGTCATAAGTGTAGGTCACACTCGGAGTCCCGTCACTGTAGGAGACGCCCGAGGGGCGGTTGATGCCGTCATAGGTGAAGGTTTTCCAAATGTTGCGCGCGTCCTGAACGCGGCAAGGCCGCGAGGGGTCCCCAGCGCAGTTGGCCCCGCCTGACGTGGTGTAGTAGGTGCTCACGGTCCCAGACTCCGGAGTCGTCGTGCTTGTGAGACGGCCCAGGCTGTCATAGCTGTAGCCGCGGGGCTGCCCGGAAACAGGATTGCCATTCAGGAGTTGCATGGCTGCCTGAGAGACCGACAGCAGGTGGTCCAGGGCGTCATAGCCGTAGGTGGTCATGAGCGGGCGGCTGATGCTGGGAGTACCCGGGGACACGGCGTCCTGGCCGCCGGTGAGATTGGGCCCGGAGCGGGTACCGTTGAATGACGCCGAGCCGAAGTCGCCGGGATCGTTGGTGGACGAAGAAGCCGAAAGCGAGTAATTGGCGCTGGTACCGCCTTGCCGGGAGGTGAGATAGACGGTGGCTCCGGTGATGCTGGCGGTTACAGGGTAAGCGGAATCAGCGTTGATAGCGTTGGCCAAGTCTACGGCGATGCTGGAAGGGGTACTGGAGCTGAAATAGCTGGCCGATTTCGTGGACGAATTAACCGTGATGCTCACCGTGCCGGTATCGTAAACGTACTGCCAGGGGAAGTCGCAGCCATCCACCAACAGGCAGGTCGAGCCCTCAAATCCATCAATGATGACGGAACCGTGGCTGGTCAGAGCATCACCCCATCCGGGTTCATCCACCTCAATCAGGCGGCCTAAAGCGTCACTGAAGTTCTTTCGCTGTTTGCCCGCAGGATCGGTGACCAGGACGGAGTTGCCGGAATACTGGTACTGCGTGAATCCGGCACTGGGCGGAGTCACTTGCTTGATGCGACTGAGGCCGTCATAGATGAACGTGGTGTAGAGCGGGTTCCCGGTGGTAAATGGGTTGGAAACCTGGGTGCGCCGCCAGATCTGGTCATAGACGTTCTTGACGGTGCTGATGAGCGTGGTGCCGTCTTTGTTGTCCACTTGCATGACGTGGCCCAGGCCATCAAGAGTGGCCACACTGATGCCCGTATTGCCGCTGTTGGCGGTGGAATTGGTGACCGTGGGTACCTGCGCGGCGTCATCAAAAACGGTATTGAGCTGTACGGCGACGCCGTTCTGGGGCGGCAGGGTGGTCCCGATCAGCCGCATCATGTTGTCATACTGATACTGCGTGGTTTGGCTGTTTTCGTCGGTGGAGCTTGTTACCAGGCCGTAATCGAAATTGTAAGTGGCGCTGGTGGCGAACTGCGGCCCGCCGGCGGGGCCGCGCGTGACGGTGTCGGGATAGCTGTATTGGTTGCCGACGACGTAGTGAACTGATTCCTGATTGCAGCAATCCAATTGGGCCGTCAGGAGGTTGCCCAGCGAGTCATATGTGAAGTTGCGCGTGACCGCGCCCGTGCCAGCCGCCGCGTTGGAGTAGCGCGTGATTGAGGTGACGTTGCCACGCGTGGTCATGCCCGAGCCATAGTTGGTGTCATCGTGATTGCTGACGCCAGTGATGGAGGTGAGATCGGTGGCGTCATAAGCAAAATCTGTGCGGGCCACGATGTTGCCGTTGCCGTCTTTGACCAGGATTTGCGCGGGCAGATTGTCCATGTTGCGGAGCATGAATGGGTTGCCGTGGAGTAAGTGGTAACCGTGTGGCGCTTCAGTAGTCCATCGAAATCATATTGGTAAACGTCACTGACGCTTCCGAAAGAATCATAGCTGTATGAGACCGAAGACTGCTGCCCGGTGTCATTGAGCACGGTGGTGAGGCTGGCCACCACGTTGCCGACAGGCAAAGGCAGCCAGGTGTAATTCAGAGTGCGAAGCGTGTTCGCGCCCTCCTTGATCTGTACGGAAGAGACCAAGCCAGTAGACTGATCAAGGTTGACAATGGAACTGTTGCCCAAAGGATCGGCGACCGTCATGCTGGTGACCACGCCGGTCCCTGTTTTGGTGGGAGTATAAGTCCAGGCTGACAGGTTATTAGCGGTGCCGTCCGGGGACACGGTTTGCTGGGTGTAAGGAGGCGCATCGGTGAGTACGCCTTGACTGCGCAACGGAAAGTTGTAGCTGACATAACTGCGCGTGGCCCCGCTGGCGCTGAGGGTCTCAATCTTGTTGATGATGGCCCAGTCGCCGTAGTTAAACCTGTATCCTGCGCCGTTGGCGTAAGTGCAACCTGTCAGGACCTTGACCTGATCGTTGGAGGGAGCGCCATTCACGGTAAGACCGGAAAAGCCGTACCACAGCTGATTAGGCGCGTACAGACTGTTGGACGTCCAAGTAAAATTCACATAAGTATGAACGCCACCCTGCACGTTTTGACTGATGCTCAACAGCTGATTGGTGTTTGGGTCATAGTTGAACGTCACAACGCGGCCCAAAGTGTCAGTGACATACTGGATGAACTGGTCGTGCCCAGATAAATACTGTATTGAAATAAAGTTGCCGTTGGTGTCTTTGATCTTGATGGGGCGAAAGAGAGCGGGATGTTGCTGACCGACCTGACTGGGGAACACTTCATATTGGACGGTTGTTCCGTTCTTATAGGTCGAGACATTGGAGACATCGTTGAAAACGATGTAACTGCCGTCCATGGACGGCAGCGGACGTTTGGTCCCGTCGCCCTCTGTGAGAATCCAAGCACCAGCCGTGTAAATATGCTCGATATATCCGAAATCCAGTCTGAAACCGTAACTAGGAAAGTCGCGGTCTGCATTGAAGGTGATAGTTCCGCCGGCGGTGTCGACGTCCCAAATGCGGCTGTTGTAATAAAGATTGAGATTCAAGTCCAGGCCATTGCGACCGGGCAACGACAGAACGGGAATCACCTAGTTGTAACTTTGGCTGCCGACTACCGTGTTGGTGATCGCGAGGACTATCTTGGGCCCGGCCACGACCATGACGGTAGGGTTGCGGTGTCCGCGGGCATCGTGGGGGTGAGCCAGCAAGGTGAAGCACGCGAACCTTAATGCGCGAACTAGACGTTGTCAAGGTGTTTTTAGGGAGTGGCAAAACATGACCTTGGCGTTGTCCTTTTTCGCTGTGGATATATAGGCGAATAAATGGTAAACTAAAGACGCAATTGGCTTTTTCTACCCTAGGGCAGACTGTAAAGGATCTATGAAATTCTGCAAGTGGCAAAAAGTGGTAACCCTCAGCCGATTCTTGGGTGACATTGGGTGAGGTTGGGTGAAATTGGGTGAAACCGGGGGGGAGGGGTACTCCCCTCAAGATCGGTGATCGGATTATGATCGCGTGATGGGAAAAATCATCGCCGGGGATGACTTGAGTTAAGTCCTTATTTTCCGGGGATGACCGGGGAGGGGTAGGGGATCGCCAACGTCGCCAACGACCAACGCAGCATTTGCGATCCGTCTGGCGCGAAGAGATAGAGAGAACATGACGTCGGGTAGGTTGAGCTGGTCAGGTTGAGACTGACGCGCTGTCCGGCGGTGGCGTCGAAGAGCAACAGCCCGATCTTGCCAGCCGGGAGCGCTACGGTCTGGTTCGAGCCGAAGGCACTGCGGCCCGTATACGCGACGTCCGTTATGACGTGAGCCAGAAACGGAACGAACAAATCCTGGCTGCTAACCGCTATTCCTGCTGGAGTCACAACCGTTACCCGGCCTGAGGTGAACACAGGCGGAGCTGTTGTGGCTATAGAGGTTGGCGTAGCCGACGCGGGGAGGGCCGCTGACACGTTAACTCTGATCCGGTCGTTCAGGAGATTCGGATCGAAATTTGTTCCATTAATTGTCACGGCTGTGCCGGGCATGGCAATGACAGGCGCAAAGCCAGATATCGCCGGCGGTCCGGCCGGAGCAACCACGGTGAAGTTGGACGCGGTGGTGGCTGAACCCGCTGGCGATGTCACAGAGATGGGCCCGGTAGTGGCTCCATTCGGAACTGTTACTACCAGTTGGTTGGATGAGGCTGAGATTATCGCGGCCGTGGCGCCGTTAAACTGCACGGAATTCTGATTGAGATTCGCGCTGAAGCCAGTGCGACGGCTCGTTAGTCGGCAATCTACTTCTTCGTCTGATTGACCAGGGGCATTGTCTCGAACCTTAGTACCCAGTTGTTCAGGTCCGGTGTGCGCGCCTTGCAGCGAGTGACAATCGGATCCGTGTGCGGCGTGAAATTGGACCATTTCCCAACACCTGCGCTTGACACAATGGGCCTCTGGCCGCAGAACGCCGAAGCACTCGAAGGCGGCTGCGCGATGCGTTTACAGAACCAAAGTCGGATTTGGACCCCCGACATCCGCAGGGTGTGTTATGTTTGAATTGAGGTGGTTACCACCTTCCCCTCTTTCAGGTCTTCTGACCTAAGCCAGTCCATCTGAAGTTTTTCCTCATCTTAGGTTGCTTTCGAAGAGCGGTGTATCCATGCCTTTTGACGCGATCCTGACTGAAATTGAGCAGATCCATGGCGCCAGCACGCGCCTTGAAGACCTGGCGGAGCTGCATCCGCCGGTCTCAGAAGCGCTCGTAGCCATCGCCAGAAGCCTTCGCAACACCGCCACGATATTGGCGGTGCTGGTGGCCACCAAAGGCCCCAGGCGGGTCTGAATACGGCAACAAGTTGTCTGGGATGTGGACTGGAGAAGTGACTACTCGAGCGACTCGCGTTTCATCAACGGCTCGACTTCGTGATTGATTTCAAATTTCACGGGCATGCGGCAGGACTGGCAAGTAGTTTGGTGGATTCCGCCATCCAAGCTCATCGCCGCAAGCTTGTTGGGACGCAAGCATCTGGGGCAGGTGAGTATCAGGTATCCTGCGCTGTCTCGCGGCACGTAGAGTGGAGCAATGTCCCTTTTCTCTCTTTGGGACCTGATAGGCGAAGCCGCCAGAAGCCTCTTGACCTGCTGGAAAAGCTCTTTGACTGTGAATTGCCCTTTGGACAGGAATGCGTCGGACAGGCTCCCAACTTTCCCGGGTGAATATGCTGCACTCATCGCTATGGTTGCGATGTGAGGAAACCGCGTCCGTACGATCGCCAGAAATTCGAATCCACTCATGCGCGGCATATTCAGATCAGAAATAATCAAATCGGGCAACGACTTGCTGAGGGCCTCTAAGCCATTCAGCCCGTCTGCCGCGGTAAGAACTTCATAACCTTCACGTTCTAAAATGAGCTTTGTGGTCTCGCACACGGCCGGTTCGTCATCCACCACCAGAATGCGATAGCCGAACCGGGGCACACTGGATGCCGCAACCAGCGCATTTTCGAATCCAGACGTTGTCTCTTCCACCGCAGCCTTGTCCGTGGTTTGCTGAATGTCCAGCTCTGGCGAAGCGCTTTCATCCCAATTTTCTTTTGGACTGAGAGGCATGGGGTACTCCTTTTTGTTAGAACTTTGTTGACACTCGAATCTTAGCCAGCCTGAAGCGCTTGAATCTGCCCACTAGTGCACATTGAGTATGAATACCTGCTCAGGACGCGATCGAAATCGCGCATATAAAAAGCAGGAACGTCTGGGCGGGGCGGTAGCTGGAACGTCGTCCCAGTAAAAGCCGCAGGTTGCGGTCCTGATTCTTTCCACCTGCATGCATCGCGAATAGCAGCGACACGGGAACTAGTCGTGGAGAACCACGTTGAGCAGCGAGCTGTGGACTTGCAACCCGCCTTCTTCACCGCTGGCGTAGTCAATGAAGCCCAGTTTTCTAAACCGGTTCATGAAGAAGCATACGCGCGATCGAGTGGTGCCGACCATCTCTGCCAGCGTTTCCTGGCTGATCTTGGGGACCACGGTCTCGGGTATTCCTTCTTTGCCGAAGTGAGCGAGTAAGAGAAGAATACGGGCCAGCCGTTTTTCGCTGGAATTAAACAACTGGTCAACCAGGTCTTCTTCATACCGTATGTTGCGCGCCAGCAAATACGCAACGAACATATCGGATAAGTCGTGTTCGCGATGAAGCGCGGCCATCATTGGCTTCTTCTTAATCTGCAGGACCTCGCAATCCGTCATGGCCATCGCAGATCCCATGCGAATGACCTGGCCTGCCAGAGCGCCTTCCCCGAAAAAATCCCCTTCATTCAAAATGCCGATGGTCGCTTCCTTGCCGCCTGTTGATACCACGGTCAGCCGGACTTTGCCTTTTTGGACATAGAAGATAGCGTCCGCCTCGTCGCCTTGTGTGAAGATCGCCTGTTTCTTCTGAAAAGGCGAGATTCTCTTGCCCTCGCCGATCGTTGCCAGAAATCCGTCAAGATTGAACCCACGCGTCGCGCCAATTGCTCTAACAGCAGTCATGATCCCACTATTTCTTTAGCGTACCGGTTCGTTGCAAACACCATATTTGCCCCATTTTCCCTTGGAAGCCTGGCTTCCCTGCGGAGAGCCAGTCTCCGCCTGCAAAGGGGCTACGCGCCCCTTGGATACAACCGGCGCTGTATGGCGCCGACTGTTCAAGAGTAAATCCCGTCTCTGCCGGGTGCCATCAGTACAGGATGATTGTTTTGTAGGACGGCGCCTGAATGGCTTGTAGGTGTTTGTCCTACAACGCTGAGCTGGACGGATCAGTTCCGCTGCGCTTCGCGAGCCAACAAACGACGACCGTTACCCATTAACTAAATCGCCATCAATCATCTGATAAACCCACACCCCACCCTCCCCCTCCCTGCTCCGTTGCGAACAAAGGGACTTATCTCGGCAATAATATACTTGCCTGACAAAACGGTTCTATGCTCCACTTGATGCTATGCGAAAGTGCGCATTCTGCCCTTCCACTAAGTTGACCCGCGAGCATATTTTTGGCGATTGGATTAACAGAATCATTCCGCCAACTCCTACAACTAACCGGAGAAGAACTTCACCCGATGGCCCAATGAAAGAATGGACAACGTTCGGGGTTAACTACACAGCCAAAGTCGCTTGCGCTAAATGCAACAACGGATGGATGAGCGCGTTTGAGCACAATGAGGCTAAGCCAACACTCACTGACATGATTCGATACGGAGGAGCTATCTCGCTTCTCCCGAGGGGCATTGCTTCAATTGCAGCTTTTGGATTCAAAATGGCAGCGATCGCCAACTACACGGGTTATCAGAATCAACCCTATTTCAGCGAAGCAGATCGTTACGGTTTTGCAAAGACTCTGAAGGTGCCAGACGGCGTTCAAATGTGGCTTTTTGCTCTTAACACTCCCGGCAGGCTAACCGCGAAAGTGAATGGCTATTTAGGGCGCTTGCCAGCGGAAGTCATCCAACGTTTCGATATGTACATGGGTACATTCGCTATCGGGTACTTCGGTATCCAAGTGGTTGCTTCGCGATGGAGCAATCCCCACCTCTCCGCTGTCCTCGGGAGGTTTCCAGGACTCGCGGAGGGAAACCACTGGCGGGGTGCCACTGTCAAACTGTGGCCCAGCGATGGAACGCCAGTCCTTTGGCCGCCGCAACTCTATATCGGCAGCAATGACATCGATGAGTTCTCCACACGATGGCGTGAGGTTTCCATGCCCAAGGAATGGGTTTCTAAGCGTTGACATATTGTGCCTTTCTGTTTTTTGAACCGTGCTAGGATAAAGCAATGAGCAGCACCAAAAGAAATGAGATGCACGAGGGGCCAGAGGCTTACGCGAGATTCCGCAACGCAATGAAGCAAATCATTTCCGTTCCTAAATCAGCGATTTTGCCAGAGAAAAACAAGAAATCAAAGCGGGCTAAGACTTCGCCCGCCTCCCACGCTTCCCGCGACCGGGCATCCAAAACTTAGAACGCCTGACTGCGGCCATCTGCGGTTTTTCCTGTGAGTTCTTGATAGGTCAAACGCTTACCCACGATCTGAGACATTGCAAGGGTAAAGCGATCTGAGTCATTCAGCGGGTTGTCTTTCGTCGCCCGATTGTTAAAACGGAATGTTTGCTCATCCGCGTAACGATCAAGATGGAACGGCTCGACCGCGACGTAAGTCCCGCGCAAAGTGCGCTTGAACAACGACCAGAAGTTTTCAATCCCGTTTGTGTGAACCTGCCCTTGCACGTAAGACTCTACATGATTGATTACGTCATGCGCGAATTTGTCAGCTAGCGCGTAGCGGTAAGTTGGAAAATCATCGGTAATGACGTGCGCTCCCGCTTCGATGTTCCCAAGGATTTTCTCTTGCAACGTGGCACGTTTTACGTTGGGAATGACCATCGCCCGAACCTGTCTCATGTTCCGGTCAAGCATTCCCATAACAATAGTTTTTCCCGGTGCGCGGTGATTCTTCTCGCGGTCATTGCCAGCAATGGACAGAATCCGCGCTCTGCGGTCTTTGTGCATCCTGCGCGGGTCAGGGCCGACAAAGGTTTCATCTGCTTCGACCGGGCCACCCTCAGAGCCGAGTTTCATCAGCGAGTTATTCTTCATTGCCAGCCGAATGCGATGCGCCATGAACCATGCCGATTTCTGCGTCACGCCCAGGTCGCGGTGAATCTCGTAAGAGCTGATTCCGTTCTTGCAGTTGACCATGAGCCAGACAGCAACAAGCCACTTCTCAAGAGGAATCGGAGAATCTTCAAAGATCGTTCCAACCTTGAGTGAGAATTTTTGTTTCTCGTGCTTCTGGTAGCACTTGAAGACCTTGGCATTCGGAAGCCATTGGACTTCCTCAGAGCCGCACCGTGGGCATTTCACTTTGCCATCGGGCCAGCGAAGCTCTACCATGAAGCGATGGCAGTTTTCGTACTCTGAGAAGTGGGCGATTGCTTGCTGAAGCGTTTCCGGCTCTCTTGATTTCATACCGAAACTTTAGCAAATTTACCCCCTGTCAGTCAAGTATATTATTGCCCTTATCTCATTCGACCCAACGGTCACCCAACTGTTAACCAGCAAGTAAATTTACCGTCTAACCTACTGATAATATGTGCTTTACTGTGTTGCTCCTGGCCAAAGACCACAGACCAAAAGCCGGCTTATTGTCAAAGGCCGTCTTACATCCCGCCTCGGCGGAATGAGTGGCCTTCTTGTCTTCCATCGGCCCTGATTGAGTGAAGTATTTTACCTCTTTTTATTCGCTATGTCGAGTGCGAAGAAGTACATGTATCCCGTCGCCTTCGGACCCATGGCTCACGTCGCCAACTAGAATGGGGGCAGCTTGGAGGACTGAGGTAGTTTGGAGTACTGAAGCATTTTTTTGGAGCACTGAGGTAGCTTGGAGCACCTGAGGCTGTTTCGGTACGAGAACGTGGCACGAGATGCTGCGCACCGCGAACCCCGAGAACGGTCTCAGATCACCAATTTGTTTTGGATCGCGTATCGGGTAATTTCGGCGTTGTTCTTAACGTCCAGTTTTTGCAGGATCCGCGTGCGATAGGTGCTGACCGTCTTTGCGCTAAGCGACAGCTCTCCGGAGATTTCCGTCACCGTTTTGCCTGCAGCGATGCGGCACATGACTTCATACTCGCGGTCGGAAAGTGTCTCATGCGGGGTGCGCGTGAAATCGTGACCTACCGTCTGGGCCAGTTTTTCGGCCAGCCCGGGACTTACGTACCGTCCCCCGGCCAGAATCTTGCGGACCGCATTCACCAACTCCTCAGGAGCGCTTTCCTTTGTCATGTAACCCTGAGCCCCCGCCTTCAGCACACGAACGGCAAATTGATCTTCAGAGTAGACACTCAGGACCAGAATCGGGAGCTTGGGCCACGCGATCCTCACTTCCTTGAGAAGGTCCAGGCCGTTCTTGCCCGGCAGAGTTATGTCGAGCAGTAGCATGTCCCAGTCCTTTTTCTGAAGCTGTTCGATCGCCTGACGGGCATCGGCGGCTTCGCCAAACGCGGCCCCGTGGAATTCATCGGCGAGCAGGTCCTTCAAACCACGCCGGAGAATCGCGTGGTCGTCAACAATGAGGACTCGCATCATGCCGTCGCCCCGCGTTTCTTCACGGACAGGAGCGGAATCCAGACGTTCACGCTGGCCCCTTTTCCCGGAGCACTGGAGACTTCCACCTTGCCGCCCAGCATCGCCGCGCGTTCCCGCATGCCAACCAGACCCAGGGATTTCGACGCGGAAGCGGCCGCTGGATCGAAGCCCCGTCCGTTATCGCGGACTGTCAGGACCAGATGGCCGCGACGTTTCCGTTTGACCACTTGGACCCGCGTGGCCCCGGCGTGCCGTGCGACATTGGTCAGAGTCTCCTGCAGAATACGAAACACGGTGGTAGAAACGTCCGGTGCAAAGACCTCCCGGGTAAGCAGAATGAGTGTGGACTGGATTCCGGTTCGGGCCTGAAAGTCATGGACCTGCCATTCCATGGCGGCCGCCAAACCCATATCCAGAATGCCCGGCCGTAGCTCCGTGGAGATTTTGCGAACAGATTTGATGAGGTTGTCCGCCAGTTGCAGAGTGGAGCGGATCCTGCTGAGCGTCGGGATGTCGAGCGAAGACATGCGGCTCGCAATCCAGGAGAGGTCGATTTTGACCGCAGTCAACGACTGGCCCAGTTCATCGTGGATTTCGCGGGCGATCCTGGTCCGCTCCTCCTCGCGGACCGAGAGCAAATGCGCCGCAAGAACCCGCAATTGCCTGTTGGACGTACGCAGTTCCTGCTCCGCGCGGTGCACTTCGGAGAGGTCCATGGCGATCATGCAGACAGTTCGCGTGCCTCCCTGGCGGAGAGGATTCAAGGAGAGGCGGACCGGCAAACGGGCCCCATCCTGCGACTGCAAATGGATCTCCCCCCGGCAGGGCTTTTGGCCCGCGGAACGCAGTAAGGCGTTGAACCTGGCAAGGTCGTCGGGCCAAACCACGCCCTCCATGGAAGAACCGATGACACTCTGGAGTTCGCTGCCCAGCAACTGGGCAAACCGGTTGTTGCAGTGCAACACGGTGTGGTCACTGCTTAGGACGGCGGCGCCCTCGTTCATCCGCTCCACGAAAACCCGGTAGATATGATCGGCCCCTTCGAGCGTGAACACCTTTTCCCCGCCGGGGCCCTCCACAACAATGGCATCCACTTCGCCGGAACGAATGGCGTGGAGGGTGGTCTCGGCTTCGTGCAAGCGTACGAGCAGCTCCCGGCGCGACAGCCCTGCGGGTTTTTGCGAAGCGCCGTTTTTCTTGCTCTTCGCCAACTTCTTTCCACCTTCCATCGGCTGCTACTCTCGCTTCTTCAGTGCCAGCCCCATGAGCACTTGCTCCTGGTCTGACATGTCCCCAATAAGCCTGCGCAGGGGGGGAGGGAGCCGTTTGATGAGCGTTGGCGCCACCACAATCTGCTCGCCTCGGGCCAGTTGGGGCTGTTGGTAGATATCAATGACTTCCAGTTCGTACCTGTTGGGCAAGCGCTCCTCACAAATCCGCTTGATGTTTTCCACGGCCCGCGCAGATTTTGCCGTGGACCCACTTACGTACAAACGCAACACGTACTTTGGATGGAAAGCCTGGGAGCCGGCCCGCTCCAGCTTCGCGGCAAATGCCGTTGTGCTGGGACGACGCACGGACTTCCGCTTCGCTGCCGGGCTGCTTCTTTTCGGAGACTTCTTCACGCGGACCTTCTTGAGCTGCTTCAATCAGACTTTCGCAAATCCAGGCCCACTAACAACCCGGTGGTGTTGGAGAGGTCGCCGATGATCTTCCGGACCGGCGCAGGAAGTTTTCTTACCAGCGTTGGAATGGCAACGATCTGGTCGCCGCGCGCTAGTCGCGGATTCTCCAGAAGATCAACCACCTTGATTCGATAGCGGCCCTTCAGCCGTTCTTCGCACATCATCTTGAGGTTGGCAAAGGCGCGAATCGACTTGGGAGTTTGCCCTGCGACGTAGAGACGCAGGTCCCAGACCTCCGGGCTTTGCCGGTCCTGCTTGCGGCCCCGCGCCAGGCTTTTCGTCTGTCTCTTTTTTATCGCTACCCGCATTTCAGTGCCTCCGCCCTGGTTTGGCGTGCCCGTTTTTTTCCCCGGGTGGAGAGTCCGCCTGGCGGCTCCGTCCCATCACGGCGCGGTCCAGCACGACTTTCTTCTCGGATGATTCTGTGTCGGCGATGATCTGTTGAAGTCTCTCCTGCTCCGTTTCAAACTCCGCCCGGAGCATGGTCATACGGGCGTCAAAGATCTGCTGCTTGCGTTCCAGTTCGCGCTGGCGGCTTTCCAGTTCCTGCCGCCCGGATGAGGCAACGGATTTCTCGCGTTCTTCTTGCGCCAGCCGCGCGGATCCGGTCAGCACGCCCTCCGGTCCCAGGTAAACATCCAGCAATCGCAGGCCGTCGTCCGTGAGCACGAATTCCCGAATTTGATTGGAATGATCCATGCCCCTCGATTTCAGCACGCACAGCACGCGGTTCCTCTCTCCACCCACCTTGATGCTTTCCAGAAGAAGCCAGGTATCCATCAGAGAGGAGACCTCTACCTCGCTGGCTTCCAGGGGGCCGCCTCCAACTGTGAGGCTCGTGAAGACTGAAGTAATCCGCTGGGTCTTCAGGAAATCCACGAGCCGGGTAAGCATGGACCGCACTTCATTCGAGCTGCCGACCATGAGCAGATTGGTCACAGGGTCCACCACAACCACGCTGGGCTTGAAACTTGAAATGTGCTGGTGGGTGGTTGCCAGGTGCTGCTCGATCCCCCCAAAGGTGGGACGCGCCGCATGGAATTCCAGCAGCCCTTTGTTCGCCCACACATCAAGATCAACGCCGATCGAACGCATGTTGCGGATGATCTGCCGGGGCGATTCCTCAAACGCGAAGAACAAGCAGCGCTCACCGCGGCGGCAGGCCGCGTCCACCATATGTGCCGCAACGCTGGTCTTGCCGGTACCGGAGGTGCCGGACACCAAAATGCTGCTGCCGCGATAAAAACCCTTGTCGCCCAGCATGCCATCCAACCGGACCAAGCCGCTCGACATTCGTTCGGCGGTCGCCAAATGGTCCAGGCCCAGTGAGGAGATGGGGAAAACTGAAATGCCGTGTTCATCAATCAGGAACGGGTACTCATTGGTGCCGTGCGTGGAGCCCCGGTACTTGACGATGCGCAGTCGCCGGGTGGCAATCTCTTCCCGGACGCGCAGGTCCAGCAGAATCACACAGTCAGAGACAAACTCCTCGATGCCATGCCGCGTCAGTTTGTCTTCCCGGTCGCGCTCAGAGGTAATGACGGTGGTCAGCCCCTGTTCCTTTAGCCAACGAAACAGCCGGCGGATTTCGGCACGCAGGATATTCGGGCTGGGCAACTCGCCGAAGAGCGCTTCAATGGTGTCCAGGACAACGCGCCGCGCCCCCACCCGCTTGACCGCGTCGGCAATGCGAATGAAGAGGCCGTCAAGATCATACTCGCCGGTTTCCGCAATCTCGCTTCGCTCAATATGAACGTAGTCAACGAAGATCTTCTTGGCCGCAACCAGCCGGTCCAGATCGAAACCCAGAGAAGCTGCATTCTTGCTCAGGTCCTGGGCTGTTTCCTCAAACGAAATGAGTACGCCGGGCTCGTGGAATTGGGTTGCGCCCCGGACCAGGAACTCCAGTCCGAAAAGCGTCTTTCCAGATCCGGCCCCTCCGCTGATCAGGGTGGGGCGGCCTTGCGGCAACCCGCCCCAGGTAATTTCGTCGAAACCCTGGATGCCGGTGGCAGCTTTAGGCAGCTTTTTTAGGGATGCCGCGCGGATTTTCTTCTTTGGGGGCATTTTGGATACCTCCTGCCCTGGCTGTCCACGGCGGGCTCCACCCTAATTCTATCGGCGTTTCTTATCTCCAATCTGTGCAATCCGGGACACTTTTGCCGATTGAGCGACGGGGTGCATTGTTTTTCTTCGGCCGCAAGCTGCCATCGCAACCCGTAATGCCCTTGAAAGTGGCCACTTAGGGACAGTTTCACGCCGAAACCACTAGGGGCAGGCATAGTTGTCTTTAATCGCATAATCTCAGGCGTTTGGCGTACTAGAGAATCGCGCGTCCCCAGTACACTTGTCACACACCATTCGTCCCGGGGCAACCCGCTGATCATCCGGAGCAACTCTTCCAGGAGATCAGGGGCCTGCCAGCCGCTGCGGTCTTTCGCAGAACCATTACGAAGCCATCGCTGCTGATGGACTTCTTCACCGTTCCTGCTCTCACTTTTGGGGTGCTGTACTGTTTTTTGATCGCTCATGACTTGTCGGCGTGTCTTGTGACTTTGTGGGAGCTATATTGGCGCGCCAGTCTGGTCAATCTTGGACTTTATAGGAGTTCATGTTTTGATAAAAAATCTAGGTCGAATCTCACTGGGAATCTTATCTCTGGCCACAGCTGCATGGGCTGGGGTTACGGTCAATTCTCCTTTGCCTGCGTCCGTTTCCGGATCGCCGGTCCACTTTGTGGCTTCAGCTTCTTCCACATTGCCGGTCACGGCGATGCGCATCTACGTGGACAACGTCAGCGTTTACGCAAATTCAAGCAATGCCCTCGATGTGCTCGTGCCTTTGGCCAACGGAACTCACCTGGTGGTCATTCAGGCTTGGGACTCCAGCGGCGCCGTCTTCAAGGCTTCGCAAAACCTGACGGTCGCTGGCGGTCTAAGCGTCAGCTCGCCACTCAACAGTTCATCGGTTTCTTCTCCCGTGCGAGTTGTTGCCTCCGCTTCAGCTGCCTTGCCCATTACCCAGATGGCCATCTATCTGGACAACAACAATGTTTTCATGACGCCAGCCAGCAGTCTCGATACGCCTGTTACCGCCGCCGCGGGTCCCCATTCTCTGGTCGTGCAAGCCTGGGACTCAGCCGGAACAGTTTACAAACAGGCGCTGGCCATCACGGTTGATTCGAGTCTCCCTGCAAACGTCGTCACAAAGACCGCAATTCAAGCGATGGCCGGCTGGGAAAACTGCACTGTTTGTGCCGGCCCGGGCGGCACAGGGCCGGTTGCCGGATTCTCTCTTGTCCAAAACCAGGCGGCGCCCGCGCTCACCGGCAAGTCAGCTCAATTCAACATCTGGGGCACCACACCCTACGCTGACGCGCTATGGTGGAAACAACTCGGCGGAGTGAATTCCGTCACCAATTTCAAATATGACGTGGATTTTTACCTTACGGCGCCGCAACTTGCCCAGGCGCTGGAGTTTGACGTGAACCAATCCAATGGCACTACAAAGTTCATTTTTGGCACTCAATGCAATATCCGGGGTGACGGCAAGTGGGACATCTGGGATACCCAAAACAGCATATGGCGTGCCACGGCTGTTCCATGTCCGGTCCCAGCCGCCGGCGTGTGGCACCACCTGACTTGGGAATTTCAACGAAACGCAACCCAGACAATCTTTATTGCTGTGACGCTGGATGGACAAAAGTCTTTTGTCAATCAGACCTACAACGCCAAGCCCATGAATGCCACCGAGATCAACGTTGCCTTCCAGTTGGACGGTGACTTTGCCCAACACCCATATTCCGCATGGCTGGACAACGTGACCCTCAGCTATTGGTAAATCCGGATCCACCGCAACAAAGTTCATCGCAGGGGTGTGCCTTTGGCCACCCTTGCGGTGAAATTGCAATTGGCCGCAAATTCAAAGACTGGGACAATCCGCAGCCGGTCTTTCGTTACCCGATGTAAGGCTTTCCACGTAACTAAAATCCGCCTCATGGCGCGTACATTGTTTCAGCCACTCGTCCAGAGCAAATCTCTCGTTTTGAAGGAGGCGCTTTGCGGCATCTACCAATTGCGGTCGGTTACTTATCATTTTTCGTCCTTATACTTGCCTTCGTCTCTTGCGGCGGAGGAAATCCCGCCACGGCCAGCAGCCCGCTCATTCCAACTCCGACCCCTTCCGCGGGCGCATTCACAACCACGTCGATACAAGCTATGCCCAACTGGCAAGGCTGCTCTGCTTGTGCCGGTTCGAATGGCGCCGGGCCTGTCGCAGGGTTTTCCCTCCTGCAAAACCAGTCGACTCCTTCCATCAGTGGCCAGTCAGCGCAGTTCAACATCTGGGGAGCTACTCCTTATTCCAACGCGCTTTGGTGGAAACAGCTGGCTGCAAACAATAGCGCGACTAATTTCAAGTACGACTTGGATTTCTATCTCGCCGCTCCCGAACTTGCGCAGGCGCTGGAGTTTGATGTGAATCAATCCAACGGCACAACAAAGTTCATTTTTGGCACTCAATGCGACTTCCGCGGTAACGGCATGTGGGACGTTTGGGACACCGCCAACGGCGCGTGGCGCGCTACCGCCGTTCCATGTCCGGTCCCGGCCGCCGGTGTCTGGCACCACTTGACCTGGGAGTTCCAGAGAAACAGCAATCAAACCACTTTCGTGGCTTTAACTCTGGACGGACAAAAACATCTGGTCAATCAGACCTACAACGCCAAACCGGTGACGGCGTCAGAAATCAACGTGGCCTTCCAGATGGATGGAGATTTCGCGCAGCACCCGTATTCGGCGTGGCTGGACAACGTAACTCTTAGTTATTGGTGATACTTGTCCACGATCCTGGTTTTGACCACCGGGACAGCACACCTGCGAGGGGCCAGTCCTATACCTACCAGATTCCCTTGTCGCTCCCGCTCAATTTTTGAGCGACCGCGGCGGTGGTGGCAAGCCACGGTAATAAAATCAATCTTGCCGCGCCGCGGATGTTTCTGCTCCCGACAACGGACGCCAACTGGGCCGCGAATAGCTTGATAGAATGGGGCACGATCGGCACGCGGAGAAATCCCTTTTTGAACCTCACGTCATCGCCCCCAAAGCGGGCCGCCGCGGTTACAAATGCCGGGAGATCCAGACTCTTGCCGCGATATCTTGTCGAATAGTCTGACGCAATCGCCAGATAAGTCGCCGTGCCATGCCAAATGCCGGCCCTCTCCGCGGACGTGCGCAACTCGTTGAAGTCAACGGTCTGGTGCTCCAGAAGATGCACCGTATCCACGATGTCACATAAACGAAAATAGAAATGCCGGTACATTCGTTGCAAGGTGCTGATCATCAGCCGGTCCTCGGGAGCAGGAACGCTGAACTGATGGCCACCCATCTGCGCGAAGACAGCCCGATCAATCACGCGCCGGGCGAAGCGGACTTGCTCTCCGGTCTGCCCCAGACGGCCCACGTGAAATTCAACCAACTCCGGCAACCCAGGTACCCGAAAATTCCACTTGCCGGCCAGGCGGTCTCCCCAGCTGCGCGCTTCGGGCCTGGCGTTGAAGTCGTGGGTCATGATGCGGCATACATCGGCGGGACCAGCATTCGTGTACAGATCCAGGTCGCTGCCCAAATCGGGCCAATGGTCCAGCGACTTGATGACCACCACTTCAAGACCCTTGGCCTCACAGCCTCGACAAATGCTCTCCAGGACAAACAGAGCGTGAGCTATGCGTGCTCGTTCGTTATTGAGAACGCTGTCAACCCGCTTTATCCGGCTTTGATCTTTGCCTTCGCGTACTAGGTCGGCGAGAATCTCCAGAGAACGCACGATCACGTGATGATCATTGGCAAACTTCGTGAGGGACAAGAAATCTGCCGGACTGAAACGGACGAGACTTGCCAGAGCCTTTTGCCGGTTCTCAGCGTTTGATTCAACCGACCGGGACTGATGGACTTTCCCGTCGTTTAACAAGAGTGTGGAGAGAAGAGCCAGGTTGTTCATTTCCGTGCACGCCGTGGCATGTCTAGCACCGGGTTTGACACGACGGCACGGGCCACCGGGTTGCTTGTACAGATGAGCTCACGAAGCCGTCCTTAAGTTGGCAGCCTCTGGCTCGCCAACCAGCTCTTCAAAGAGCGTCCTGTAGTGGATCATGGCCTGGCGCAATTCTTCCGTGCTGGCCGTACCTTGTGTTTGCCGTAGCGCGATGTCATGGGCCAGGCGGTAATTTGTCATCACCGATGGATGGTCCACGGAAATATCTGCCGCGCGCTGCGCAAAGTCGCTTACCGGGTAACCACGCGTGGCCATCACATCGCTCAGGAGCTGGTCGGCTTCGGTCACAGCGCCTCCGGGGCTATCAACAAAGCGGGTCTGGGTCTTGCGCCAGGACTCCGTGAAGCGTGCGTGATCGACCGCCGACATCGGTCGGATATCCAAAGCCTCGACTCGCTCCTGACGCGCGTTGAGGCCAGCCTCCGCGATTTTGCGGCTTCCACTTTCCTCAATGGCGCGGGTATACTCCGGGCTGCCAAAGCGTGTGCGCAGCCGTTCCGTCCGTCGCTTTTGGAAAAACATCAGGGCTGCAATGCCCGCCACCACGATCACCGCAAGAACGATCAGCAAAAACATTGTCGCTGGACTCATCACTGTCTCCACTTCTTAGAACAAATCCTGAGTTACGCCCGGGCTCCCCGGTTTGAGCAAAACGCAAGCCGCGTTATTCGCCGACCGCTTTCTCCAACTGCCCAATCTTCTTTTGAACTTTTCCGGCCACTTTTTCACCTTCACCCTCGGATTCCAAATCAGGATTGTTCGTCACTTTTCCTGTCTTTTCCTTGACGCTGCCCTTGATCTGGTGAATCGTACCTTCTGTTGTGTCTTTTACGCTGAGTTTCATGATTTCTCCTCATCACAAGAACAACCGTAAACGAAGCTTCCAATCCAGTTCTGTTCATAATTGATCGCTTTGACGGGAAACGCCGCTCTTGGGACAGTGATGAATGGGTCCGAAGCGGAACGCAGGGGAATGCACCGCTGTTACTACTTACGTTGATCAGCTGATGCGCAGTGAAGAAGATTGGCTTGCTCAATGGCCGTACCCTCTTCGTAGTCATTCCATGTTTCGATCAACAGAAAGGGCAGCGGCGCAGAGTCATCGTAATACCGGAGGTAGAGTTCCAGAGTGTCGCTAAGGGTTTGTCCGCAGCGTGTATCCATGTGGCGATTCAGGCCCCAAGGCGCCTTCGAATCGTCGAAACCAGGCCACGCTGCTCCCATTGCTATTTTCCCGGGATACTTGGACTTCATGTTCTTGTAAAACTCTTCCAGATACTGTTTGCCCCAGTCACTTCCGTCTGCGGTCCACCCTTTATCTCCGGGATGAATCCACGCATAGTAACCGTCAAAAGCGCTGACGAATTCTGACGGGGGCCCATCTTTGTAGAACAGCAGCGGCGGCGTCGGCCATGTGTTCACTTGTTCGCGCACCAAATTCCAATTCGTCTTGCCGCGCTTAGGGAAGATAACAATCACCGGCCGGCCGTTGTAGGTGAGATAAGCGTCGCGGTCCCGCGCTTTTGGACCGATGTATTCCTTGTAAGCTTTATTGAGAGCGCTTATCGCGTCTTCCGTGGCGTTCCCGTTGTTCTCCTCGGTTTCGTCATACATCAGCGCAACCTGAAAATGATTCGCTCGGGCCTCGCGTTGCAGCAGTTTGAAACTCTTGTCGAGGAATGGACCACGATCGCCGTACCAATCCACAAGGAACGCCGAGATGCCAGCGCGGCGGGCGGCTTCAATTTGACGACGAAGGACATGGCGGTCCTGGCTTGAATACCCCACGTCAATATGTCTGGAATCGCCGAACCACGGCATGTAGACGGCTATTTTCCTGGGAGACGCTTGCGGAGTTTGCGGCGTGTCTTGCGCGAATGTACGCGTCGTGCAGACACCGGTGACCACAAGGCCCATCAGCAGAATCGCAAGGGCCGTCTGTTGCCGGCGCAGGCCTCGTCCGCGGATGCATGGAAGACGCCGGCGTCCGGCGGCCGGATCAGCACATGACTTATCCATTGGTAGTGTCAGCTTTTTCCCTCGAATGTTCATTGGTGGCAAGAATCGGGCTCCGCATGCATCAGAACTGGGGTACAGCCTGCAGTTGACGAATCACCCAACGGTCAGCCGCCGGTGTCATCAGGACCACATAGTGCAAAACCACGTGTTCCTCGTGAATCACTCTTCCATCAGCAGTCAGGCGCAGGTCTAGCTCAGCGGTGTCATGTAACTCCATCACGTCGCCTTCCGGCGCGTAGAAGACCGCCTTCAGTTTGTGGTGTGGCTCAAGATAGTAGCAGCGGATCCCCTGGCGCTTTTGACTGGCGATCGCATTCTCAAATCCGGCTTTTGCCGGACCAACAAAGTAACCATTCAATAGTTCAGGAGAAATGGAACTCAAGGCGGCGGCAAGATTGTCCCAAGCGTAGGCATAGTCACGAGTAATGCTGCGTTGCGTAAGCTCTTCCACGGTACGGGGTGCGGCCCTGGTGAAGTCTGTTTCCACCCGTGCCCGTGGCTCGCCTGACAATGCACGCGCCGCCCCAAAACCCGCTGCTAACACGCTGAGCATCGCCATCACCAGCAGCCGGCGGGTGGAGATGCCCTTCGAGAATTTCTGTTTGAGCCGGGTACCCACGGCTACTCACCCAGCCGAACGGAGTTGCCCAGGACTACGCCTGACGCAACTGAAACTACGCCTCGTGACGACGTCATCTGGGCGCGGGCCACACCTTGCTTAACGGGCGCATCCACGGTGCTCTGCCCGTTCTCGTCAGTCTTGGTAAAAGTGACGATTGTGCCGTCAGGCACAAGGTTTCCTGAGCAGTCTCGTACTACATCGGTCTCCAGAGCGACTCCCCGTGGAGTGCGAGTGGCCTTGAGGCGCAGGTTACAGGCATCGGCGGCAACTTGACGCACAAGCCGCTGAACAACGATGTTTCCCGATGAGGCGGCCAGTTGTAGGGTTTCGGCAACGCTCCCAGAGTTGGCTCTGAACCAGGCAACTCCATTCTTCGTCGAGACAGATCGAGAACCCAGGTCCTTGACGCCGGCGGTGAACTTGAAATCGATTACCATGGGCGCCAATATCAAGTTGTCGCCTTCATCGAAAGCGAACACAACTCCGCTGATAGCATTTTCGGCCCGGACGGGAACGCGCGAAGGATGGGCCATGAAACTCAAACTGGCAATTTTTGTGGGCGCCACATAGAACGATTCGCTGCGGCACGTCTTCGCGCACAGGACGACCAGATAGCGGCCGGCACTCGCTGCCTCATCACCCAGGATGTGCACTTCTTGCCCCAATTGAATCTCTTGTTTGCTGGAATGGCTCGGTCCGATTAGATAAAAAGTGGCTTTGCCACTCCCGGATGTTGCAACAGAAAACGCTCTATACGCGACCACAGTATCAGGGACGCGCAGGCCCTCAACCTGGGCGGAAGATGCCGGTGCGAGCGCCATCACCATAAATACCAGAAGGGCCAACCCCAGGGCGCTAGTCCTTGCCGATGCTGTACTGATTAACGAGCACATGGTACGTTTTCACCTTGCCGGCAATCTGTTCCGGAATCTCCACAGCAAAAGGCTCTGGTGTTTGTGGATATAAAGCTCGTTGCACGTATCCATCAGAAACCCAGATGATTTTCCCGCTGTTGTCATAAAAGCTGGCAATCACATGCGGCACATTCACTACCTGGCCGCTTTCATTCAACAACGTCCCACGAAGGACCGATTTTGCAAGAACATCAGTCTCTTGCTTTTGGTCCATCACCCCAATGACCGGGTCAGCCGCTGCCGGAACCACGCTCACGTTTACGTCCATGTGCACGTTCTTCACGGTCTGCAGCCGCACTGTTGGAAAATCGATGCGATAGGGGGACACCTGCTTCGGCAAGAGGACGTGCGAGATTTTGTCAAAGCTGCTCTCTTCGTCGATAGCCTGGCCGCCTTCGCCAATCAAAGACGCGTTGACGTTTACGAAGGCCGGAATCGTGTCTTCGTTAACCACCTCTCCCATCACCACCGATCCACCCTGGTATTCGACAGCATTCATGGATAGGATGCGGACTCGGGGTGAATCCATGTTTTGTCCGCCCCATTCGTCTTTGCTGGTTGGCGGAGTGACAAGGTCCCAACGGAGATAGTTGACGGAAATGATTTGCACCGGCACGTTGGTGGAATGTGCCGCGGGCCACGTCACTTTCCAGATGTTGCCTGACTTTATCGTCTTCACATCGCGAACTTCATCGGCCGGCCCCACTGGCGTGGACCAATGCAAGACAGCGCGAACCTCGGCAGCATTCGCCGACTCACCAAGCGGGGATAGCTCCCATCTCTCCAGGGTGGATAGCGAGCGCAGACTGCCATCACTGCCGCCAATGGACCGTGCCAGTTGTCCCGAATCGCCTTCGCCGGAATTAGCAAGCTGGAGATAGGCTGCGCTCCAGTCGCGCCGGCGCACGTCAGACAGAAAATTGGCGATCCCTTGTTCCGGCGTGGCGGCTGCCGGCTTCAAAACAGATAATGTTGATCCTGACGTAGTGCCCACGGAGGTGCCGCCGCGACTGGGCTGCACAAACCCCAGAGCCACGAGAATGGCGGTCGCCAGGACAATCAGAATAGGACCAGCAATCTTCATGGATGCACCTAGGCGATTGACCTTTCCGGCACATAAACGGGAGCGCCCGCGGTTTTGAATGAACGTTTCCAAGCGGGCCACAGCAGTTCCAGGAAAATAACGAGCACGCTGCTGGCCATGGGCAAGATGCCCCACATCAAGCCTTCCCACCGGGTTGGCATGGCGTCTGACTCAATACTCCGCGCCGGCGGCACGTCACCTTTAGACCACGCTGTAATTTCTCCTCCGCCATAGGTCTCAATCTTTCGCCATCCGGCAAACGTCAACAGCGGCTCGTAGTACGGGTCATGCACGAAGACATATTTCAGCCCGTAGCGATTCGCGTGCTTCAGCATGTCTCGCAGCGAATCCATGCCGGCAGTTCCGTAAAACTTGGCATTCGTGAGCTGGGCTGAGCCGTGATGAGTCATCTCGGGCAGAAGTCGCGCGGAGTTGTAGTCTCCGTCCACACTGTTCGCGTCCGCGTAGGTTGATACTTTGGCCAGCGCGCTCCCAAATCCCAGGGTCAGATAGCGATAATCACCGTGACCGTCGCGGTTCAAAAACGAGATCACTGGGTTCACGTCCAGCACCGAAGCAGGACGGTAAGGGTTGTTGGTGGCCCAAGCCAGCGCCGCTCCGAATGTTGCCACGGATGCGAGCGCAAGCCCGACGGCGCCTTTGCCTCCGAAGCGGTCCAGCAGCTTCACGAACAGCAAACCTGCGATCGGCATGGCCAGCAGTGCGGCCCAGAACGCGAACCGCTCAAAGGTGAGAACTTCAAACGCGCGGCCTAATAACCATCTTGGAAGAGGCGTGGTGCCACCCAGTCCGAAGATAAAAGCCAGCCAAAAGCCCAGCAACAGCGGCCGCAAACGTCGGACTGCCATGCCACGAACCACGATGAACGGCAGCGCCAGGATCAGCAGTCCGTAAGGAATAACAAAATAGTTCAATCCGGTGATTGAGTTGAGCAAGAAATTGCTGCGGCTGTCGTGAGGGATCGGCATTTGTTGGACAGGATGCCGAATGAGAGAAATCCAATAGGGAAGCAACAGGACGCCAATTCCAACTCCCGCCAAGGCGGCAAATGCAGCTGCGCGTAACGCAACGCCAGTTGAGCTCTTCTTGTCCTTATCCTGGCCGGCTGAAGCATCCATCATGGCGAGCCCTAGAACCGGCAGCGCAAAGAAAACCAAACCAAAAATTAGCGAGACGTGATGCGCAGCGGCGGCGGCAAGACTCATGGCCAGCCCCTTGGCCAGAGAACGCCACTCCGCAAGGCGCGACCATTCATATAAATAAGGTAGGGCATTCAGATAGAGCGCCGTAGCGGCTACGGTTGCCAACTGGCCAGCCTGGTAGACCATGAACGCCACCGCGCCGAGAAAGATGCTGCCCAAGGCGGCGTAACTGGCCGAACGATCGTCAACCCACAGCTTTCCAAAGCGATAGACGCCCACCGGCAACAACAGCAGAGCGGCGAGCTGAACCAACCCGTAACCGGCGTTCAGGCCAAACACGCTCGACAGCAGGGCAATCCACTGGTGCGTGAGAGGCGGATAGGTGGTCTGCGAAAACCCCGCAAACCATTTGTCATTCCACGGACTGAACCAATGATGGGCGTAGTGCGACGCAAAGAAGATGTGGAAATTCGCGTCAAACGATCCTGCCGGAAGCTGCATCAGCAGCAGCGGCGCGTGCACCATGAGGGCCACCAGCACGATAACGGGCAGCGGAATCGCACGAAACGAGTAGGGGTTTGCACCGTTCATAGGGTGCTCAACAAATGCGATGCATTTGTGGGCAACATATACGAGCCCTGGAACGGCCATTTGGTTTACTCATCTTTTCAACATTTATTTTGCGTGAATCCGGATATTGGCGCTGGCGGCAGATGGCCGAAAATCACGCCAGGGGCATCCAATGGAGGTCTGCAGCAGGTCTGTGTTTGCGTTCTCTGCGGAATAGCGCGAAGAGTTTTGGGGAAAAAGGTGCTTCTTGTATCGGTCGGTTCAAACTCAAGTTATTGACTTCAATCCGCGGCGGCAGCTTCACGCAAACGCCCCTGAACCATGTCCTTTTGAACCATGCCCTATCCGCCAACGGATGGTGACAGCATGAAGCCCCATTCGTGCTACGCAGGTTTTAGCGTTTTACTGCTCGCCGGTCTTGTCCAAGCGCAGACGTTTGACGTTCACGGGACCGACAAGCATAATCCGCCCAACGGTACCAAGCATGCAAGCTCGGAAGCGCAAAGCCTCGGCTGGGGATCAAACATTGACGTCACCCGCGAAGCTCGGGCCGCACAAAATAGCCTGGGCAAGAACGACTATGCCGCCGCAGCCAGTCACGCGCAACAGGCCGTAAGACTTGCGCCCCAAGATGCGAACCTATGGTTCTTGCTGGGTTATGCGGCGCGGCTCGCCGGGCGGTACCCTACATCGATCGATGCTTACAAACGCGGACTGCAGCTTCAGCCCAGGTCCGCGCAGGGGCTAAGCGGCCTGGCGCAGACGTATGCCAAGTCCGGCCGCACGGATGAGGCCCGCCAGCTGTTGCTACAAGTGATTGAGGCTGCTCCGAATGACGTTAATACCCTCACACTTGCAGGCGAGTTGATGGTGAATTCTGATCCCAGCCGGGCGGCGGAAGTTCTGTTACGCAGCAATAGCTTGCGTCCTGCGGCGCGCACTGAGTTGTTGCTTGCCCGCGCGTATCAGCGTTCCGGCCGAACGGAAGAAGCCAGACGATATTTGACGCAGGCCAGGAACCGCGCTCCCCATGATCCGGAGATCCTGCGGGCCATCGCAGGCCAGTATCGCGACAATCAGCAATACGAGCTGGCCATCTCTATGTTGCTGGCCCTGCCTTCCAAACCGGTTGGCGTGCTGGCTGAGTTGGCCTACACCTATGAGCTTGCGGGGAAAAAGCAGCAAGCGGCAGATACGTATCTGCAGGCTGCAAAACTTGAAAAAGGAAATGTCGAGCTGCAACTCAGCGTTGCGCAGGCCTTGATCAACGTAGACCGCCTGGATGCTGCACGCGGCTTTCTGCAAAGAGCCCAGGAACTGAATCCCAATCATTATCGTCTCCACGCGGTTCTGGCGCAGATTGAGAAACAGGCAAACAATACTTCGGGCGCCATTCGCGAGTTTCAGCTTGCGTTGCGCAACCTTCCGCCCGTTGTTCCGGAAGGACCTTTGTATCGGATCCAGCTTCGGTTTGATCTTTATCAGGTGTGCGACTCAAGCGGCGACCCTGACAACGCGAAAGAGCAGCTCCGCTTGGCCGCCGGTGAAATCCAAGCGACGCAAGGCGAGGGCGCACCGAAAGCCGAGTTTCTGCGGCTGCGCGGCGCCATTGAGGCCGCTTCAGGGGACCTGGTCAGCGCGGAGAGAGACTTGAAAGAAGCGCTGGCGCTGGCGCCGGCCAATTTGAACACCATCCTCAGCTACGCTTCGTTGTTGTGGAAACTCAAACAGCCAGATGCCGCACGCGCGATGTTTGAAAAAGCGATCAAAGCAGACCCTGACAATCCCGCTGCTTTGTCTTCGCTTGGCTATCTGGCCCGCGACGCCGGCAACAACCAGGACGCGGAAAAATATTTCACCCTGGTGGTTCGCCAGCATCCTCAGAACTATGCCCCGTATCTAGCATTGGGGGACTTGTTTGCATCGGAAAGAGCGTTCCCATCCGCGGAGGCGAACTATGAAGCCGCCTACAAGAGAATGCCTGATAACCCCTTGATTATCGCGGGCGGCGCCAACGCTGCTCTGGAAGCTCACGATCTTGAGTTGGCTGCCCAATGGCTGGACCGCGCGAAAGGAGCGGCCAACGAGAATCCCCAGGTGATGCGTGAACGCGAGCGATACCTGACTTGGAAAGGCTCCTATCTGGAGTCAGCGAACCTGGGATTCAAGGTGCTCGAGCAGTTGCCCGACGATGCGGAGGCTCCCGTCTATCTGGCCTATGACCTTTACTACTTAGGCCGTTATGAGGAAGCTCTGGAGCTGTCTGCCAGGTATGAGCCAAGGCTCGTCAACAACAAGGACTTCGCGCTCATCGCGGGCTATGTTCACGCCCGTTCCGGGTTGCTGCAGGATGCGCTCAGTGATTTCACCCGTGCACTGGCGCGCGATCCGAACATGGCCACCGGGTATGTAAGCCGCGGGTATGTGTTCAACGATCTGCTCACGCCGGCGAAAGCTGTCATGGATTTTCAGGCAGCGCTCGCGCTCCAGCCCGAATACGGTGAAGCGCATCTGGGACTGGCGTACGCTTATCTTCAGCAGCATCGTGCCCAGCTGGCCAAGAAACAATTGGATCTGGCTGAGAAACTCCTGGGAACGTCCCGCATTTTCCATCTAGGACGGGCGGAAGCCTTCCGTCAAGAACATCAATTGACGGAGGCAGCGCTCGAGTATCGGGCGGCCCTGAAAGAGGAACCCAGGGACCTGGTCACGCAGTTGGCGCTTGCAGACGCTCTATACCATCTGCATCTTTATAGCGATTCCATCGACACTCTCCGCATCGCACTGGAGCTGTCTCCCGATAACCCATTCATCTATGCCCACATGTCGGAAGCTTATGCCAGGGTCCACAAGCGTGAAGACATGCTGCGCAGCGCTCAAGAAGCGGAGCGTCTGGGCAACGGCAAAGCGGACATCTTGATGACCACCGGCAATGCGTTCCTGTTTTTGGGTGATGAAAACGCAGCGATGCAAAGGTTCGGCACGGCCCTTGATGCTCCAGACGGGCACCGTCTCAGCACGCGGCTGGCGATCGCCGAGATCTTCGTCCGCAAGAACCATTGGGACGATGCCCGACGGCAGATTGGGCTGGGCCTTGCTGAGGCGCGAATCGGCGAGGCGGAACCGGCGACTCCTGACGATCTCGTCCAAGCAGCCAATATCTTCTTGAGCATTCATGATTTCGATCTCGCGGAAACATATTTTCAACGGGCAGAATCGGCTGGCGCCGACCGGCGTGAGGTAGCCATCGGGTTGGCGAACACTTACCTGGCGCAAGGCGATGCCACGAAAGCACAGGCCCAATTGGCGAGCCTGGGCGATCGCACCGTCTACAAGGACGATTACGACTACACGATGGCTGAGGCCAACATCTATCGGGAACGCCAGGATACAATCCACGCGCTCACCAGCCTTGCTCGTGCCACGGCGTTGCGCGGGCAGGACGATAGCCAGCAGTCCCTGCAGTCCGAATATGAATTGGCCGGTGAAGAAGGCCGGCAGATCAATAAGACGCTGAGCCTGCTGGCCCAAGCATCTCTAGAGCCCGTGCTTGAAGACATCAATATTTACACGCTGGATGCAAAGCTTTTGGGAGTAACGGACGCCGCCCTCTTGCCTCCACCACGGCATTCCTATCAAGACCTGGGCGCCGTTCACTATCGCCTGCATTTCCACGGTCTTCCGACAATTACCGGTTTTGCCGGAGAAGGCATGACGACGGGAAGGCTGTCATTGCCAAGTGTCTCCTTAATTCAAGATCGCAACACCTACGACACGATGCTCAACGGCGGAGTGACCCCGGTTGTTCATTTTGGGTCCAACAGCGTGGCCTTTAACCCCGGGGTGCAATTCACCTTGCGCCGTGACACGATTTCACCGCTGGCGCTGAATCAAAACCTGTTTCGCCAGTTTCTTTACTTTTCGACCAATTCTTTCTTCAACTGGATTTCAGTTCATGGTTCGGCGATCCACGAAAGCGGTCCGTTCAAGCAACAGAACCTGCATTCCCGCGATCTGGCCGCGAGCGTCGAGTTCGTTGTTGGACGCCCCTGGGGAAAGACGGCTTTGATCACCGGTTACTCAGCACGAGATTTGCTGTTTCGCCCCGCCATCCGCGAATACTTCACGACTTCAACTTACATCGGGCTACAGCGGAAATTTGGAAAGCAGTTGACGGTAACCATGCTGGGAGAATACGCGCGGTCCTGGAGGGTGCAGGACGCTCAGTTTGCGATTGCACAAGCCGTTCTCCCCAGCGCAAAAATCGAGTACAAGGCGGGGACCCATTGGACCGTGCAAGGACAGTTCACTTTTTCCCGAGGAGAAGGGTTCCATGCTTACGACAATGCAAGAAGCCAATTCCTGGTTTCCTATGTACGGCCGGTCACCAGGTCGCTTGACGACGGCAATGGCGACTTGCGCGTCTCCTATCCCGCTAAGTTTTCCTTCGGCATCCAACAACAGACGTTTTACAACTTTGGCGGGCAAGGAAGAAATGTTTTTCTGCCGGTCGTACGCGTCACGCTGTTTTAGGTTGCAGGCTTAGCTGACTCCATGCCCGACTACGTCACGAACAACGATGCGGGCCGCGCTTTGGCGTTTGAGAGCGGAAACAACGCAAAGGTCGCCACGTCCCTGAACACTCTTCGCGCCCAGTTGCTCAAGGGCGGCCTCACCTTGCTCGCCGGCACCGGCCTTGTGGGCATCCTGAACCTTGCCCACAATATTGCAGTCGCGCGACTGCTGGGGCCCACCGGTTACGGCCACGCTGCAGCGGTCTTCACGCTGCTCATGCTGGTGTCGGCCATCACGCTGGCTTTTCAGATTTTGTGCGCCAAGTTGGTGGCCGGACATGACTCTCCGGCGGACAAGGCGGGGGTTTATGTAAAACTGCATCGCAAGTCCTGGACGGTCGGGATCACGCTTGGCTTGCTCTTGACCGTGATTTGCGGGCCAATCTCTGGGTACCTGAATCTACCGAACCCGCTTCTCATAGCATTACTTGGACTTGGAACCGCGTTCTACATACCGCTGGGAGTTCGTCGTGGATATACCCAGGGGATCTGCGCTTTTGCTCCTCTGGCAAGAAACTTTCTTCTCGAAGGCCTAGTGCGGCTGGGGGGCGCCCTGCTGCTCATCAAATTAGGCCTGGGAATCACCGGCGCCGTTGAAGCCAGTGTCGCCGCCATTGTCGGCGCTTATCTGCTGGCAAAACCGAAAGTGGCGTCAAGCTCCATCAATCACGCGATAAGCGTTCCCTTTCGAGAAGCCTTGCAGGCCATAGTCTTTTTTGCGGGACAAGTGGTCATCAACAATTTTGACATCATTTTAGTGAAGCATTTTTTCCCTTCAGAGGAAGCGGGAATCTACGCAGCCGTGGCGCTCGTCGGCCGCCTTGTCAACGTCTGCTCGTGGTCGGTGGTCAACAGCATGTTCCCCGTATCCGCCAGCAGAAGGGCTGCAATGAAGAAAGATACCCCATTGCTGATGATCTCTCTTGCGCTGGTCTTTGTGGTGCTTGCCCTATTGATCGGCGGCCTGCTGGCAATGCCCAATGTTCTCTGGAGACTGCTGTACGGTGCGCAATTCGAGCTTGCAAGCTATGGCCGTATTTCCTCTTTGGTGGTGTTGTATGCAGTTACCAGCGGGCTTTATGCCTTGAGCAGCGTGGTAATTGCGTACGAGATGTCGCGCAAGATCGCCAATACAGGATGGGTGCAACTTGCATTCAGCGGCGCACTGATAGCAGGCATCTATTTCTTTCACGCCAACTTATTTCAAGTGGTCTTGGTTCAGTTCATACTCATATGCTTATTGCTCTTTGTTGTAGTTGCTCTGTTTGCTTTGTCTTTTAAGAGCATTCCGCTCGCGGATCAATATCGCGGTACGGTCCGGCCTTTGAGGTCGTTGTCGGAAGACGAGGTGATCGCAGAATTCTTAAGAAATGAATTTCACCGCGATGAATTCGCTGAATATCGAGAAGCGTTCAGGGCCGTGGTGGACGAGCCAAACTTTGACGATCATCGCGAGAACAGCCTGCGGCGAAGCCTGCTGTATCTTCGACGCGGCTCCATGTGGCGCGAACTGCCCTCCGACACCGAGTGGTTTGAAGTTGAGCTTACTCTGCAAGACCTGGCTAAGCTGCGAGTGTTCCCCCGGGCCCCATGGCGAAGAGCTGCCCAGGGTAGTTTTGAGCTGGTGGAAACGGTGGAGAGAATTCGCTCCGCACCCAGGAACCAGCTCGACCCAGGCTTCCTCTCCAAGCTGCAACGGCTGTCTCCTCTTGTTCGCGATGACCTGGTCAATCGCACGGTCCTGCTGATCGGGACCGACAAAGACGCTTCTTTGACAATACTGGATGGCAATCACCGGATTGCAGCCGCCATGCTCATGGATCCAGCAGCTGCCCTGAAGCAATTTCGGCTTATCTGTGGTTTTTCAGTCCGGATGACGGAATGCTGCTGGTATAAGACCAACGTGGCGACTTTGTGGCGCTACGCCAAGAATCTTGTGCGATATATGCCCCACGATCCCAATCGCGAGCTGAGAGCGTTCCTGCAGACGCCCGGAGTCAACGCGTAACGTGAGAGTCCGATATCTCGCCGTCACGCCGTGATAGACGCCAACATGTTGAGTTAGGCAAGGGCGTACCCAACCCGGCCGGGAAGCGCACGTCCTCATTTTCGCGGAATGCTGTTGTCAGGCGAGGGCGGGGGCTGTTGGTTGGCGCGGGTCCCTTCTCTTTGCTTCAGTTGGATCGGAACTTTATCGCGGATCCGGAGGTCACGCTGCGCTGCGATCTTGGCGTCTACTTTTTGGTCGTTGTCTTGGGCAACTTTTGACAGTTTCATCCCCTCAGCCGAACTGCTCGTGGCCAGGCCGACCCGCGCTTCACGCCGTTCGGCGTTGCGGGCTCGTTCGTAATAGTCCTGGGCTGTTTCCAAGTCGCCATCCAGCTCTGCAAGATACCCGAGGTTGTTAAGTGAAAACGAGTAGTCTTTGTCCAGCGCATATGCCTTTTCAAAGTACCGGCGAGCATCAGCCCGGTCATTGCGGTTCAGAGCTGAAACACCCAGCAAGCTGAGGCGCACGGCCCGGGTGTGCTCGTTGCTCTCGGCTTGCAGCCGCTTCTGCACCTTTTTGGCATTAGCCATGGCCATTTCGTTCACGAGTTTCCCGCGCCAGGCGGGCTCAGACGCTATCGTTACCGGCTCCGTGGATTGAGGCGCTCTGGCCGCTTCGCCGTAGAATTTCGCCGCTCCTTCAAGGTCGCCCTGCATTTCCCTGGCAACGCCAATGTTGTTCAAGGTGAATGCATTCTGGGGGACGTTTCCCTGGTTCCGCTGCAAAACAGATTGGGCCTCTCCGGCGCGGCCTCTCGACAAGAGCCGGACAGCCTCGCGGTTCGCGCTGTTGACTTGTGTGAAGTCCTGGGTGCCGGCAAGGACGCTTCGCACCGACTTACCCTCTATTTGCGGCGCACTGGCTTTATCGATGACCGCGTTGCTCGCCCGCTCCAACGCCAGGCTGTAGAACCGTTTCGCGCTTTCAGCGTTGCCTTCCAGCTCGGCAATGTATCCAAGGTTGTTCAAGGTAAAGGGGTCATCAGGATCAAAGAGATACGCCCGGTAGAAGAGGGTCTTGGCCTTTTCGTAATGATGTCTGCGAACGGCATCGACCCCTTCTCGATTGAGCCGCTGGACAGGTGTTGGTTTGCTGCGCTGCGGCAAACTGATTCTTAGATCTCCACCCACGGCATCGCGAGAGAGCCATAGTACGGTCACTATGACGGCCGCAAGAAATAATCGCTTGTAAGTCATATATCCCTTTCTTACTGTGGACCGTAACCACGCGCTGAAAGCTCGCATCCAGGCGCCATTGCGCTTACTAGAAGCTACGCGATCAACAGATTCTGCGGAACTGCCAGCCCCGCGCCTATGGATCTACGACCAAGGCGCCGGCGACATAGCGAGAACCATCAAACTTGGCCGATATTGTGGCGGCTACTCCCTCGCGAAGGCGCTCGACGCCTTGCGTACTGGAGGCATCGAAGTAGATCTCATAAGTCTTGCGGTCCTGAAGAGTTTCCAGAACGACGAGTTGAGAGCGTAAATCCAGGTGAACCACGCGGCCGGCAAAGGTAAACGTTTCGCCAGCCGTAGCCACAACGGAAATCCTGGATGCGACCACGCGGCCATCGCCTTCCGGCTGAAAGGCCACCGAGATCAGCGACCCAGGCTCAATGTCCAGCGGGGACATCGGACGGTCCTTGTGGACGATCACTGTGCCAGGCAAGAGATGCACTCTCACCGTCGTCTGCAAGGAGGACTCTCTCATCACCAACTCCCGGGTGCTGGCCTGGTAGCTCACCACCTGACCGCTGCTTTCGATGGTGGGGAGTTGGCTCAACACATAGATGCTTTGCGCAAAAACCTTTGTGCCGTTGAGTGCTACATCCAGATGAATACGCTGGCCGCGATGGAGATCGCGTTGCTTGCCAACTGTCAGGCGGTCAAGGTAGACGCGAGTGCGCTCATCGAAGAGGACCTTCATGCGTCCGCCGCCAAACGTCTGGAGGACAAGCTCATCCCGTACACCATCAACGGAGTAAATTGTTCCTCCCAGCAGGGAGAGCTTTCCCTGGGGCATTGGTTGCAAATTATCCAAGGGTGCGTTGTCTTTGACCGGTGCCGCTGAAGACATACCGGCCAATGCGGGCTGGGCTGACTGTGGAGATGACGCGGTCTGAGCAGACAGCGCTTCAAGGCTCGCCAGACACCCGAGGAGAGCTAGTGCGCGAAGAAACTTCATGAACTGGTCACCTAACTTTGGGGAGACCCCTTCTTTGGTTGGCGGCATCCGAATCTGGGCCGACGCGTCAACGCATCGGCCCAGCGTTGCACTTGGTGGCAAATGGCCCATCACGGACAGGCACGGCCGGCGATGACAGCAAGGGGGTATCGCCGTGCTGTGCCGGTGAAGTTCTTCCAGACCCTCGCCGGCGGTTCGTGTGTCTAATGCAGGCCCCGGAATGTCCATTCTGAGCACTGATGGGCAGACGGATAGTCCATTGAGCGCCCGGAATCGGAGATCCCAATGACAAGAGTAAAAACTTTCGCCGGGCGCGTCTGTTCAAAATGAGTCACTTTCCGGCAAAGTCTTCCAGTCGCTGCCCTGGCTTCAAGAGAGCGAATGATCGCAATACTCGAAAAAACGCTGGCGCCGTTCCTGACTGGTCTGGAATTCAGTGAAATATGGTTTTGAGAACGGCAACCTTGCCATCCCTCAGGCGATCTACCTCAGCAGCGGGATTTCCCACTTTATTGACCGAAGGGTCAGTTGGACGATTCAAAGGGCCTGGAACATTCATGACGAAACGCATCTCTTATCTGCTTCACATCGCAACTGGACTGGCAATTGCGTTGACCGTCGCGGGCTGCGGAGGAACGGCCGTAAGTTTTGCTCCGAGCCCCACTCCTTCCCCCACGCCAACCACATCCGGCATCCAGTCCATCAATCACATCATTTTCATGTACCAGGAGAATCGGTCTTTTGATCACTATTTTGGGGACCTTAATAACTACCGGCTGTCTCAAGGCCTTCCGGCCGTCGTGGATGTTGCGCCCGCCGGGATCACCAACGCGGCCCGCGATGGCAGCGGGCCCGTGGCGCGTTTCCACTTCAATGACAAGTGCAGCGAGTCTTTGAGCCCATTCTGGAATGAAAGTCACATCTCGTTCAATCTCTCTGACCCAACTTCTTCCACCGGTACGATGGACGGCTTTGCACAAACTGCTGGACAGTTTGCCATGGACAACCTGGAAAATGACGTAGCAGGAAAGCGAGCGATGGGCTTCTATACCGCGGCCGATCTCCCGTTTTACTACTTCATGGCCACTCAGTTCGCAACCTCTGACCGCTGGTTCTCGCCAGTGATGAACCGCACGCAGTTGAACCGCATCTTTGGGCTCGGCGGAACAAATGCCGGCTTCGTTTATCCTCCAGGCACCGCCGCCGACAATGACCCCACACCGTTCCCTTCCACGGCAAAGAACATCTTTCAACTGCTGGAAGATGCTCACATCACATGGAGGGTTTACTCCGCAGCCGGCTCAGAGGACTTGACGGGCCTTGCCGCACACACCTATCTCAGCTATTTCCAGCCGTTTGCATCCCAGCATGCGGACCACATCGTTGCGCGCACGCAATTCCTGACGGACGTTCAGAATGGGACTCTGCCCCAAGTGGCTCTGATTGAGCCCGACGGCAATGACGAGCATCCCAATACTGAACTCGAAGTTGGAGCCAGTGAAGTTGCGGGACTGATGAATGCGCTGATGGCCAGCACTTCCTGGAAAGATTCCGCGTTCATTTTTACCTACGATGAAGGCGGAAACTTTTACGACCACGTGCCGCCTCAGCCCGCCGTACTGCCCGATAACATTCCACCGCGCTTCCTGCAGGCGTTCGATGTCCAGGCCACCTACGACCATACCGGCTTTCGCGTGCCTCTGATTGTGGTTTCGCCGTTTGCCAGGAAGAACTTTGTTTCACACACCGTCATGGACTACACGGCCATCCTCAAGTTTATTGAGACCCGTTTCAACCTGCCGGCGCTGACGGCCCGCGATGCCGCCCAGCCCGACATGACGGAGTTCTTTGACTTTGCAAATCCGCCGTGGAAAACCCCACCTGCCAGTGTGCCAACGCAACCGCAAGTCGGCCCATGCACGTTCTTGATTCCGTGAACGCCAGAGGACTTGTTTCTTTGGTGCAAAGACCGGCGCCGAGGCCTGAACGAGAGCACCAGGGTATTTGAGGAGCACTATGAGACTACTCACCCGAAATACTGTTGTCGCAGCAGTCATCGCATTCGCGAGTTTTTCTGCCTGGGCGCAGACCTGCCAAACCAGGGACGAGGTCCCCGAACTATCCAGGAAAGCCATAGAAAATGCCGGGCAGCAGGTGCTTGATCAAGCCATTCGTGGCGATGTAGGCGCGATGCGGGCAAGCGCCATCACTTCTCTGCAATCGAGTTTTGGCGGCATTGCCGCGGCCGTAAGCGACCATAAGGCGGTCTTCGCCGGCGACCACGCGCAGATTCGCACCTTGTTCATGCTGGCTACCGGCGAGACTCCAACTCCAGACGGTCATTTCTATTGCGGCGTCTTCGCGGCGAGTGGCCAAACGGCAACCAGCGCTGAATTTGATATTCCGGGACTACCCGCCGGCAAATACGCGATTGTGATCTATGACCTTGCCGGCGCCGAAGGGCCGCACGCATTGACCATGATTTTCCAGGACGCCGGTGGATGGAAGCTGGCGGGGTTCTATATTCGCCCGGAATCGGCTGCCGGCCATGATGGGCTCTGGTATCTGCAACGCGCACGGGACTACAAAGCCAAAGGGCAGAACCACAACTCCTGGTTTTACTACGTGAATTCCTGGAACCTGATGGCGCCGGTCAACTTTATGAGCACCAAGCTGCTTTCCACCATCAACCAGGAAGCCAGTATCGTGCGGCCAAAAGATATCCCCGAAGAAGGAAGCGCCACGGCTTTTTCCTCCAACGGACGGACGTACAAGATTACCGAGATGAGTGTCGTCCGCGGACGGACGAATATCGATCTCAACATTAAATACTCTGTGCCCAGCACGGCGGACTCCAAAGCGGTACAAGACGATGCCCGCAACCTTTGCAATGCCTACGTGACTCAGTATCCGGAGCTCAAGGAAGGTTTCAACAACATACTCGCACATGCCGTCGATCCCTCCGGAGGAGATGTAGCAGGGCTGGTGGAGCTCAATCCGCGTCAAAAGAACCAGCAGCAGATTCAGGCTGCGTCCCTTCCGTTGGGGGTGGAACCGTTAGATCCGGCGGTTGCGTTGTGGATGCGCCCTGCCCAGGCGATTGCCCCAGCGACCAACTCCAAATCTATTCCACCAAGCGAACCTGCTGTTCAGCCACCGAGCCCGGAAGGTCAAGTCACCAAACGCGGCGACGGCTTCACTCTACGCGTGCAATCCGAGGAGGTCAGCCTTCCGGCGACGGTGGTCGATGGCAAACAACACCTTGTTACCACTCTCGCACAGGGCGATTTCGTGGTGTATGAAGACGGGCAACCCCAAAGGATTACTTTGTTCAGGCGAGAAGACGTCCCGGTATCCATCGGCATTTTGGTGGACAACTCCGGCTCCATGCGGGAGAAACGCGCCGCTGTGAGCAAGGCGGTCGTGAACTTTGTAAAGGCCGGCCATCCCCTGGACGAGATCTTCATTGTGAACTTCAATGACTGGCCCTATCTCGACCAGGATTTCACCAGCGACGTTGATCTGTTGCGTCGAGCCCTTGACCAGATCGATTCCCGGGGAAACACGGCGCTGTATGATGCAGTGATTGCCGCCGCTGACCATCTGGCCAGCCACGCGCGGCGCGGCAAGCAGATCCTGCTGGTTGTGACTGACGGGCAAGATAACTTCAGCCGCGCGTCCTTGGATGACGCGATTCGCACGGTGCAAAAGGACAAAGACCTCGGTCCAACGGTTTATTGCATCGGGATCATGGGCAGGGGAGAAAAGGAACGTCAAGCCAGGCGCGCGCTTGAGACGTTGGCAGTCCAGACCGGCGGCGTGGCGTACTTCCCGCAGAACCTGAGCGAAGTAGATGCAATCAGCCAGGAAGTTGCGCACGACATCCGCAACCAGTACGCAATCACCTACAAACCGAGCAACCCGCAGACCAGCGGAGGTTATCGGCGCGTCAAGGTGGTGGCGCATTCCGCCGGCCACAACGACTTGCAAGTCCGTACGAAGAGCGGCTATTTCGCACGAGGACGCGAGGCGGCATCCAAATAGAGCGCCGATGGTTGCACGAGGAACTGCGTGAGTTGAGTTATTGTGCTGCTTGGAGCCACCTCAGGCGGCGTCGACGTCACCGGCAGCAAAGATCGGCTGTTGCTGCATGGGAGTCTCGTGGTCAGGGCCATGCCGCTGATGGCCATTGTGTTCAGCTCCCACAAGCGCGACCCGGCGGCCCAACTCAAGCAGATCAGAGCCTCTCCCGGCTCCTGTACGGCCCTGCCCAATGCTGTATCCGGCGCCGCCCAGAGTTCCGCTCCTGAATCCGTTGCCATTCAGTGAGGTTGCTTCGAATCCACTGGGCATAGACTGAAGCAGGCTGTTCCAATATCTGGGAACCGCGAACTTCCAGGTGGTAGAGATGTTTGCCAAGGCGCCGGACAGGACCCAGCGCGGCAGCTTGCGGAGCCGCGCAATCGCTTTCAAGGCTTTCGTCCTCTGCTCGAGATCAAATTGGCGGAGATACCGGTAAGTAACTTTGGGCATGGTCATCCGCAAAGCGGCAGAGAAATTCTGCTCCGCCATTTCCAACTGTTTCTCGGTAGACTCCAGGAGAGAAATCAGGCGGCGGGCAAGATCGAGAGAGTTCCCCGCTTCGTAGAATTCCATCGCAAGGCCTTCTTCATCGGCCATCTCGTGAAAATCCGCGATGTCAGCCGAGATGATGGGAACGCCGTAAGTACAGGCAAGATGCGCGACGCCGCTTGAACCAGCGGCTGATGAATAGGGCATGACGGCCACGGAGGCGCTCTGAAAGAGATTTGGAATGTCCGCTTCTGCAACATAACCGGTGAACTCAATCCGCGGGTCGCCCTCACACCGCTTGGCCATGGATGCCACATAGCCAGGCGTGCTGGGATGATCGCTACCGGCAATGACCAGCTTGGCGTTGGGTAAGCAACTGGCCACCATGCTAAACGCTTCCAGGAGTGGTTCCAACCTCTTGTACGTGCCCCATTTGCCAAATGCCAGCACCCTTTGCGAGGGATTGCCTCTTCTTGAGAAGTCTGGATATTCAGGATACTGAGAAAGGATCCCGTGGGCCCGGACGTGCACATTGCGGCTTCCGTACTTGTCCACAAGAAGCTTCCGATAAGTGGGCACCAAAACAGAAACAGAGTTGGACTTGAGGAGTATCTTTGTGGCGAGCGCGCCGGCGGCCCGGTAAGCACGCGGGAAACGCACACCGGCGTCCTTGAGATTGATGTCCTCCATTAAGTGGTGCAGGGTTACGTGAGTATAGAACCCGCTGAGCCTGGTCAAGAGAGGAAGAGTGAGTCCGCAAAACGCCGCCAACGGCTTACGTCCGAATGTGGAAAAAATGAGATTAAACCAGACCACATCAGGGTCAAGTTCGCGAATTTTGGTCCAGAGTCTGCCTAAGCTCTTGGGATCATCAAACGACCAGCAGCGCGAGACTGAAAAGCCTTCCAGCTCTGGCTGTGCGTCCGCTAATTCGTCCGCCAATATAGTAAGACTAAGAGAAGAATTATTTTGAAGCTCGCGAGCAATGTGAAACCCGTATTCGCTTAAGCCACCTCGGCTGGGTGGAAACGCGGTTATCAGACAAATTTTCATTGACCTGTCCCTGCTCTCACGTTCCCGAACCAGAATTCCCACTTTGGGCTCTGGGTGGCAGTACACCCAAACTAAATCTCATACACATCAGGTTAAAGGGTTCCCGAGGCCGGGTCTGTTCACAATGGCTCACTTTGGGATCGGCATAGCATGGCAAGTCGAACGATGATGAACCTGTAGATTTGTATAGACGCGCCTCAAGCGGGCGCGGCGCGGGTGGGAGGAGCCTCTGTTGTCCCGCTCAGGCGGTGCGTATGGGCGAGCCACCTGGCCGGGACGAATTCATCTGCTGTGCTCCGCTGGAGGGCTGGTCTGCGTCGCCGCAGGAACAAAGCTTGCAGAACTCTTCCATGATCTTTTGTGACACTTCGAGAGGTGGGAGCGGGTTGATCACCGTCATCCCGGCCAATGCACTGAGCGCCAGATAAGCCGCACGATTTGTCTGGAGAAACTCAATGGGATATTCAGGCTTGCGCTCGCGAGCCAGCCGCGGGTCTGCGTCGAGCAGATAGGCGATATCCGGTCTGGGGGTCATCCTCAGCAAGAATTTCAAGCACATTCCCGTCAGCCATCGGGGAGAAGATAGATTTGCGAATTCATCGTAGGCATACCTGTCAAAGATCACTACGTCAACTTTGCTCCTGCGCGCTTTCGCAACAGTCAGGTTGGTCCTCACGGTGTCCAGTGAATAAAAAACAAGCCGCGCAACCGTCATGTACCACGATCTGACATTCTTGTCTTGCCGATTTAAAGGCTTCTCCGGACTGCCAACACCTTTGTCTCCGCCGAACATGCTATGGCTTAGCTCCTTGCGGATATGCGTAAGCACCGCGACGTCATCCCAGAAGCTGAGGAGCAATACCCGGCTGCCGGCTTCATGTAGACGACGGCGCAGAGCAGTGATCTGCGTGGTCTTGCCGGCCCCGTCGATCCCCGAAAAGCTCAGTAAGACAGGATGGCCCCGTCGCACGATTTGCCGCGCGTGGATGGTGCCGCTCTTGTCAGGCACCGCTTAGCGGACGCCCGGTGGTTTGCTAGACGTGGACCTGGAGAGGGCCAGGGTTGTCCCCAGGGCCACGCTCGCTCCCGCAACGGCCCCGAGTTTGACCCAGAAAGCGCGGCGGCGATGCTGCTTCGCGGGAGCGATGGCCATTCCGGTTGGTGTGGACGCGGCAACTCCGCTCATTTTCTCTGATTCCGCAGCGGCGGTGCCGCTTGGCTTCTGAGCGTCAGCCTGCGTGGGCGTTGCAGACTTTTGCTCGTCAGTGCTCTGCGTCGTCTTGGCAACTGGAGCGCTGGGTAGTTCAGCAGGACCGGATTTGGACTCGCTCCGGGAAACCCCATCAGTCGGATCAGGGCTTGCAGGCTCTGCTTTTTGTGGTTGAGTTTCGGCAGGCTTTACCTCTTCCGATTGTTTTTGTGCGGAACCGTCCTGCTGTTGCGCCGGCGCCAAACTCCATCCTGGTCTGCTCAACAGCACGAGAATCAGACTTGTCCCAATCCACCACGCTTGTTTCGTTGTTTTCATTTTTCCTCATTTCTTGCTTGGCATCAGCCGGCAATTCCGGAGAGTTTTTCCACGGCCTCAGAGTTGGAGGCAAAGATCTCAAAGAGCCGGTCAATGCAGGTGAGTTCCAGTACCACCATGACTTCTGCTGGAACGGAGGCAAGGCTCAATTCACCATCTTGTCTGATCACTTGCTCAACACAATGTAAGAGCATTTCCGTACCCGCACGATCAATCTCCTGGACTTGAGAAAAGTCGAAGACAATACGGGGGCGGTCAGCCCTAAAGAGAACATTTATCCCACGCAGAAAGCGTTGAACGTGCCTTGTTGTGAGGCGCGTCGGCAGTTCGATGACGACTACGGTTCTTTTATTGATCATATTTGTGCCTCATCGACTTCCGGACGCCGGGAGAAAAGTTTGCAAGCCTGCTTCTGTCTAGGGCTCGCGAATATCAGGGAAAGACGGCAGAAACCGGTGAAACGCTGATGTTCGCCTTCGAATCAATCGGTCATCTTGAATATCCACGGTAACGTTGTGACGCAGGTGGGCAACCTTGCTGCCGTAGATGACGGCATGTGATACGTCAAGCCACGCTCCAAGGTGTGTATGTGCCAGGATCGAGGCGTCGGCGACCACGGTCCCGCAGCCTATGTTGCAAGACCGTTCCACGCTGCTGAACCTGGCGAGCAAAGCGGTTGCCTGAACTCGTGTGTCACGTCCTATGTAGACGGGCCCGGCAACGCGAGCGCGGGGATGCACGCGGGCATTGTCGTCCAGCCAGACCCCTGGCCCGATTTCCGTCCCCGATGGACGGACGGCATGCCGTGAACTGAAAGCGTCCACAACAAGATGCCTGACATCGGAGGCCGTTGAAAGGCGATTTACATAGGTGGCCTGGTCGTAGTACGCAATGGAGCCCCTGCCTGCCGCGCATGTCTTTTCGAGCAAGTGCATCCCGATTGTGCTGAAGTGAAGGGCGTCAAGCATCCAGAAATCCAGAGGTCCATCGCCGTCAGTGACCTGCGTCATGGGCTGTGCCTTGTCTCGATGAAATTGCACAAGGTCAGCAAAATCAAATTCCACGTAGGCCCCGAGCCGGATCAGCAAGATAGTTTTGACGCCGCCCTTGATGTACTCATCAACAACACGACCGAGAACAGGCCAGACCTTGCCCGTTTGATGAACCAGCACGTTGACAGCGGAAGATATTGACGCACCAGCCAAATCGGGCAGGCCAGCCGCGGCCGTCAGCGAAATGGGCTTTACGCCAACCTGCTGCAAGTATCTGATCGTTCGCTGAAGAGCGGATTGCCCCAAGATCTCTAGGGCCGCAATCGGAGTTCCGGCCAGACAATCCAGCGGTTCAGTTTTCGTGGCAGCAGGGCCAGCAGACACAGCGGTGCGTTCTACCAGCGCAGGACCACCAAGAACGACAATCGCACCAACCGGCACAGTATTATGTCCCTTTCCGTCCGCTGCATATCTTTTCCGGCACGCCGTTTACGCTCTCTGTACATTCAGTGCGCTTTATGAGGCTTTCAATGCGCTAACTCCGCAAGAGTTGGTCGCGCTTCTGAGATCAGGACGGCCCACGGACCGCGCCCGGGCCGCGCTTTGCTGGTCTGCGCCTTGGGTCGACACTTTCCTGGCTTCGCCACGTCCAGGCAGCATCAGCCAATTGCGGATCTTTTTTCTCGCTTTGTGAAGTTGGGCCTTGGAGTTGCCAACGGAGCACTCCAGCAGGTCAGCAACCTCATGATGCTCGTACCCCTCAACGTCGTGCAGGATGAATATTGTGCGGCAGCCGGGCGGCAATTCTTCAATCGCCCGCAGCAAGGTGATCCTATCGATCACTCCCAGGAGTTGAGCATCGCCCCGGCCCACTTCTTGTCTTACAAACGTGGAGTCGACCCGGATTTCCGTGTCTACCGAAAGGGCCTCAGATTTGCCCTTGCGAAAATTCGCAAGCACGGTGTTCAGCGCAATTCTGTAGAGCCACGTGGAGAACTTGGCTTCACCCCTGAAGGTATGAAGTTTGCGGAACACTCGCATGAACGCGTCTTGAGTCAAATCTTCTGCTTTGGCAGTGTCCTTGGACATGTGCAGGCACAACGTGTAAACGCGCCGCTTGTGCATGTTGAACAGAGCAGCAAAGGCTTGTTCGCTGCCTTCTTTGGCCCTGGCAATCAACTGGCGCTCGTCGTCCTGATCGCAGATGGCAGCAAGGGGCCCGCAGATACTCTCGTTCCGCTGATGGACGCCCGCTTCACTTTGCTCTTGGCTGTGCATAGTTCAATACTCCTCTTGCCTTCCAGTTCCAGGACGCCCATCTAATCTTGGCGTCACGACGCGCTGTTGCGAGGCGTCTCGCATGGCTGATTCTCTTCGCGCCTTCAACCAAGCATTCCGTCTTGCTTTCGCCAGAAGCTGGCTGTATCCAACTGGAATTCCCAACGCCAGACAACGGTAAAAATATTTTCCAGTTACGTCTGGTCAAAACGGCACACTTCAACGATTAATGAGGTAGGTTGGGTTGCTTTTCCGGAACAACTTTGGAAATGTTGAGATGACTCGGAGCCATGGGGTCTATGCCTTCATCGGAAGGATGCGCTGTTTTTTTCCTGGAGGCGCATTTCTTGTACGACTTTCTGCAGGGCCTCAGAGATTGTCGCCGCTTCAGCCAGATGATAGAGCTTCTCTCCGTTGCACGCGACGGCTTGCGCTGAATAGATCTCTTGGGCGCCGCGATATTCTGCGGAGATGGCTATCGTGAAGAGCAACGTGGTCATTCATTCCTTCTTCTCGCCGCTTGGAGCTCAGCGCGACTCTGCGAGATCGAGAGCATTTGCGAACGCCGTTGCAGGATGGTCCGCGTTCGCATTGTTCACTGAATCCAATTGGGCCGGGGGCCCCTGGGTGACTTCACGCGTGATGGCGACAAGCCATGCTTCCACCTCCATGACCTCGCGGGCACGAAACTCGATGATCTTTCCGCGCTCGCTCGGCGGAATCCCCTTTTCGGGCAAGACGGCATTCGTTGGAATGTAGAATTCGATCAGCTGCGCCATGGATACCTCAAGAGCCGGAGCCTAATCCTGCAAAGCTTCCATCCGCCAATCATCAGCGGTTTGCATCGGGACTTGATCCAATCCTAACCTTCACGGTTTCAGAAGTCTGGTCATAAGTGCTCAGGGGCCGACAAAGCGATCTCTGGCGCCCACGTGAACCGTTAAGCTCAATATTGATCAGTAATCTGGAAGTCAGACCTTGATACTAGCCATGGATAACACTCTTCACGGTTGAGAAGATGCCGGATCCCCGGCTGTACACCTTTTGTGAGCCGACAGCACAAATAGGTCCCACAACGTACCAGCGACCGTGCAGCTATTCGGAGAAAAGCAGGAGTCAACATGAAATCGTTCAAGATGTTTGCAACTGTACTGTCAGTCGCCGTGCTGTGCATGCTCGCTGTTCCCAGAGCAGCAGCCGATGACTGGAACAAGCGCACCACGGTGACATTCAGCGCGCCCGTCGAGGTGCCCGGCGTGGGCGCCCAGGTTTTGCCGGCCGGCACGTATCTTTTCAAGCTGATGGATTCGCCATCGGACCGGAACATCGTTCAGATCTTCAACGAAGATGGAACTCATCTGTACACAACCATCCTGGCAATCCCGAACTACCGTTTGCACGCAACCGACAAGACCGTAATGACTTTCCGGGAAAGAGCAGAAGGCCAGCCAGAAGCGATCCGGGCGTGGTTTTATCCCGGGGCAACTTGGGGCCAGGAATTTGTTTACAACAAGACAAGGGCCGTGGAACTGGCAAAGATAACCAATGAGCCAGTTCTCTCTACTCCGGTCGAACTTGCAGCGGCGCCTATTGAGTCTTTGAAGACGGCGCCGGTGGAAGCCGTTGACCCAAAAGGCGAACCGGTACAACTGGCGCAGGTTGTTGAAGCGCCGCCGGTAACGGAGCCAGCTCCCGCAGTTGCAACAGAACCGGCGGTTGAACCAGCGCCGGCCGCCGCCGCTGCGCCGATTGCCAGCGAAAACCTGCCTGCGACGGGCAGCTTATTGCCACTGATCGGAATGATGGGACTGCTATCCCTGGGTGCAGGCTTAGGCGTCGGCTTTGGCCTGAAACTGATTTCTAGGAAACCCGCTTTGACCGAGCAAATGTAATCGCAGGCAAGGCAATCAGCTGTAAGAAACACGGAAGAGGTGGTGCGCAGGCGCCACCTCCTTTCGTCGTAAAGAACCAAGTCCCACATCCCGGAGTGAAGGCGAGAAGCGTTGCTCCATGAAAGCGCCACGCGCATGGCTCAGCCGTTTACAGCTCGAGCAAGTTTGTACGGCTGCCCGAGGCAGCATGCCGACTATCCCGGCGCTGGAGAAGGCATTGCCGGAGGACACCATTTCACTTTCCGATTCCTGCTCGCACTTGTTGCCATGCTTGCTTTACCCAGCGCGGTGCGGCCGCAAGAATCGTTGCCATCGCACAGACAGAAGAGCGATGCCTACACCATCCGCGTGAATGTTGGCGAGGTAGTTCTGCACGCCACGGCACACGACCACAAAGGCGTCCTTGTCTCCGGACTCAATAAAGAACAGTTTCAGATTTACGAAGATGGAGTGCTCCAAGCAATCAAATATTTTAGCCACCAAGACGTTCCGGTTACCGTCGGGCTGGTGATTGACAACAGCGGAAGCATGGGAAAGAAGCGGGCGGAAGTCATCGCGGCATCGTTGGCGTTTGCCCGCTCCAGCAATCCGCACGATCAGATCTTCGTGGTCAACTTCAATGAGCATGTTCGGTTCGCGCTTCCGGGGGCCGCGCCGTTTACCGACCAGGCGCCGCAGCTTGAAATTGCTCTGTCCACAATCATCACCAGTGGGCAGACGGCGCTTTACGACGCCGTGGCAGCAGCGCTCGAACAATTGAAGAAGGGTGACCGCGACAAGAAAGTGCTGATTGTAATCAGCGACGGAGGCGACAATGCCAGCCGACACACCCTGGTCCAGATTATGGCCCTGGCGCGGTACAGCGACGCAATCATCTACACCATTGGCCTCTTTGACGACGAAGATGACGACCGTAATCCGCATGTTCTGAGGCAACTTGCGGCGGACACGGGCGGCGATGTGTTTCTGCCCCGCTCACTCAAGGAGGCAATCCCAATTTGTGAACGCATCGCCCGCGATATCCGCAACCAGTACACGATCGCATATGTCCCCGCCAACCGTCTGCGGGATGGAAGCTACCGGAACATACAGGTGAAGGCCAGCGCGCCCGGACACGGGCATTTGTTGGTCCGCACGCGGGCTGGTTACTACGCGGCATTGCCGACGCAGCCATTACCAACGCAACCATCGCCGACGCAACCGTCGCCTGCAGCGAAAGTTCCCGACCATGACACCTACGACTGAGCAGAAGGCGCTTGCCGCAACGCGCACTGAATGGGTCCTGCGTTTCAGCCAATCGCTGCTCGTCGGCGCTGGTGTCATCGCGCTCTGCTACTTTGCCTTTGCCAAGCTCGACGCATGGGTGTATCAGGCGAATGCCAAGCGTTTGCTGGATTCGCAGATCCAAATGCAACAAGAGAAGAGGGTCAGCCCTCCTCAGCCAGCAGCCAAAGATGGAGATGTTCTTGGCCGCGTTGAAATTCCCAGACTGGGAATATCCGTGGCCGTGCTAAAAGGCACAAGCTCGCGGATCCTCCGGTTGGGCGCCGGGCACATCGAAGGCACCGCACTTCTTGGTGAACCCGGGAACAGCGGAATCGCGGGGCACCGCGATACGTTCTTTCGTCCATTAAAGAACATTCGGCAGAACGACGAAATTCAAATTCAAACAGCAACTGGGCTGTCCCGCTATCGGGTGGATTGGTTCCGGGTGGTCGGCCCCGGCGATATGAGCGTGTTGGCCCCCTCAACTGAAGCAGCTCTCACGCTTGTGACTTGCTACCCCTTTTACTATTTCGGTGCAGCGCCGAAAAGGTTCGTGGTCCATGCGCAGAAGCTTTAGCCCAATTGCCGCAACCAGTTCCGCACCCGCGCAGCTCAAGTCCGCCACACACATGATCTTACAAACGGGAAAGCGCAGCACATGGCTGCGCGATTCCCGGCTGATCAAACAAGATGAGAGCGGCGAGTCCTGCGCGGGTGCGGCATGAGCACAATGTTGCTCTCCAAAATCTACTACGTCGTGGCGGGGTATCGCGGAACACCTGCGCCTTTCACGCTGAGGTGGATTCGATAAAGCCCGGTCTTCGCCGTCAAGTACAGCGTTTGGCGGTCATCGTCGCCCCAAGCCAGATTGTGCGCGTGCATGGGAGTAATGATGGTGCCCAGGTGCTTTCCTTCGGCCGAGATCACCCAAATTCCGCCCGAACCGGAGACATATAGATTGCCGCCCTCATCCACCAAAATGCCGTCAATCGCGTCTTCGCCCGGCGCGCTGGTGGTATCAAGAGTGAGCCCGTTCGATCCAGGCTGGCCATACTCGGCGATGTCGGCTCCATCGAAGCCGCTCTTTTCGACGCATGGTTCAGATTTGCCCGAGCACCACGAGGATTACAACCACGAGAAGAACCAGTCCCAATCCCCCCATCGGCATATAACCCCAGTTTCTGCTATGCGACCATCTGGGTAACGCTCCAAAGAGCGCCAGTATCAGAATCACAATCAATATCATTCCAAGCATGCTTCACTCCTTCTTTTATCATTCGGGCAGGACGCTTCGCCGCTGGGTGCAGCCTCTCCCGAGGCTGCACCGCACATACGGCTAAAGCGAGATGCTGATCGCGATCCCCGTCCGGGGATGCCTGCGGTTGAACAGGTAGTATCCGTTGTCCACGTAGGTGACATAGACATCATCGGTGTCATACCAGCTGTTGCCCCAGGATAGTGGCCAGGGGTCAACCACGCTGACCCAGTACCCGTTGTATTGGAAGCGGAGAAATCCGCCAACCACTTCGAAGGGGAGACCGTAAATGCGGAATCCATGGTCCCGTCCAAAGTATCCGCGGAAGCGGTCGTCCGGAATGCGGTAGCCGTTGTAGCCGCCGCGTTGTTGCCAGGTGCGATGATCAGACGCCCAGCGCTGTGAGCTGTGCTCATGCCATGCGCTCTGCTGGACCCGCTGCTGTTCCTGGGTGCGCTGCGGCCGTGCATTGCCCCGCTGCTGCGCGTGCTGCTGTTGGTTGTTCTGGCGTTGCTGCTGCTGCTGCGCGCGCGGTTGATTGTTCTGGCGTGGCTGCTGCTGAGCGCGCTGCTGTTGCTTGTTACGGTTTTGCTGCTGTTGCTGCGCGCGTTGTGGCTGCTGCTGTTGCTGGGCGCGCGGTTGTTCCGTGTTCCGCCGTTGTTGCGGCTGCTGGGCGTGCCACTGTACAGCGCGAATGCAATCCAGCCGATGGGCTACGTTGAAAAGTCAAATATTTCAGACTTTAGTTGCCCTGTCATTTTATGGGGCATTGACAACAGTCTTTTCAACTATAACCTGATTCCAGCTGGGCAGGTGTTCGCCACCACCGATCACTGCGGGGCGATCCAAATTCTAGACAAGAGCATTGTCCCGGAATATGTGCTTTATGCTCTGTGTCTTCTTCGGTCAGAGGAAAGTTTCGACAGGTCATTTCGTTCGTCGTTGACAAATATGAGATTGCTTTCGTTGGCGATCCCAGTAAAGCAGCACTCCAATGGATTTGACATTACAGCGCAACGAGCAGTTGCCAAGAGATTCACGACTATACAAGAAACCCAACAGCGATTGTCGATTGTAAAGCGACGTTTAGACGATGTGTTTTCAAGGTATTTGGTGCTTGGTAATTGGCACTAGCTTTTTTGGGCAGACTGCCGACTTTTTGGGCAAGAGGCACTTTTAAGGCAAAGCCGCGGGAGCAGAGATTCCGAGAAGCACAGCCAGGGACGCTGCGCTCAAGATTCCAATTCGTTTCATCATGTTTTCTCCATTACTGCTGGGACGCGTACGCCGTGCTCCTAGCGCAAGCTTCCTGTCGTCGCGTTGACCTGTTTACCGATGGCCTCACCGGAGACCAGAAGTTCCACTCTGCGGTTCTGCTGCCGGCCCGCCGAGTTGTCATTGGTGGCCACCGGCAAAGTGTTGCCGAAGCCTTTGGCGGTGACGGCGTTGGTCGCCACGCCTTGCTGCACCAGGTAATCGCGCACCGAGCCGGCGCGGTTCTCTGAAAGGGTTTGGTTCATCGCGTCGCCGCCGACGTTGTCGGTATAGCCGCCGACTTCAATGTTGAGTCCGGGATAAGCGAGCAAAATTCCGGCGACCTTCGCCAGCTTCTCTCTCGCGCCCGGTTTCAGTGAATATTTCCCGGTGTCAAACAGGACGTCGGACATGCTGACGATCAGCCCGCGCGCGCTGTCGCGCGTTTGCAGGACTTGATTCAACTGTTCCGACAACTGCGCACGCATGGCTGCCTTGTCGGCTTCCGACTGCCGCGCGCTCATCTGCGCCTGCTGCGCGGCCAGGCGGGACTGTTCCGCATCCGCCTGGGCTGCGGAGAGCGCGCTGGCCGATGAAGCCTGGCTGTCCGCCTGATCCGCCTTGGCCCTTGCCGCCGCCGATTGGGCATCAGCCGCGTCGTTCCGGGCCTTGGCTGCATCCGACTCTGCCTGGGCCTGGCCGGCCTGGGCATTTGCCGTAGCAGATTCCGCCCGAGCCGTTGCTCTTTGCGCTTTCGCCGCATCGCGCTCAGCTTGCTCTTTCTGCATCATGGCGTCATTGGCCTGGGCCTGCGTGTTCATTTGCGCGTCCGAAGAAGCCTGGCGTTCGTTGGCTAGGCGCACTTCGTCCATCTTCTTGACGGCGATTTCCCGCGCATCTTCAGCCGTCTGCACAGCCTCGCGGGACACGGCGATCAGCGGCTTCTTGTCAATGTGCTTGCTTGAAGCCATTTCATCGGCCTGGTTCATGAGCTGGACAGCGTGCTGATAACTGCTGGACGCGTATTCCTCGGCGCCCTCAGACTGCGCAATGCGCAGAGCGTTGCGGGCTTCAAAGAATTCCAGCGGCAGATTTGCATGCAAGACCACGGGGTCAAACCTGTAGCCGGTGGGAATGTAGCCTCCCCGATCCATCAGTTCATATTTCGCGTGCACCGTCTCGAAGGTTCCCTTGGTGTCCTCGCGAATGACATTCTCGATCACTACCACGTTGCTGGGCTGGCGCACGGCATAGTAAGGTTCCGCGGTAACGATCAGAGCGAAGGCCTGCAGGTCCGTGGTGACGTCCACTTTGCTGCGGTGGTTGTCGCCCACCAGGATCTCGCCCAGGTTGACGGCGCGGCCTTCGGGCGAAATGGCCCACAGAACGTAGGTCAGATACTCATGGCCGAAAGTCGTAGGCCGCTGCAGATTGCCAAATTCCACTTCGATTTCGATGTAGCCCTTCTTGCTCTCTACTTTGGCTTGGCCGTTCGCCAGGGGCATCAAGTCGGTGCCGGCAAAATCCACCTTGGTGGCTCCGCCGCGATGCTTGTAGTTGATTGCATCCACGCTGCGGCTGGTGACGGTGATGCGGAAGACCGGCGTCGGGCTTAGATGTTCGACTTTCATGGTTTGTGAATTGGTTTGAGCAAATGCGCTCAAACCGAGGACGATTCCGGCTGCGAGCCAAAACTTAGGCTTCAAGATATCTCCATAAGGCAGATGTACTGCCGTGTTGCATTGCATTCGCGAATGGATGGTGCGTTCAGCCTTCTTGTCGGGCTGTGGTTGGGCCATCTTTTACGTTCGTAAGCGGATCCCTGAAAGCGAGTGAAAGAGTCCAAAGACGTTCAGGAGCCAAAGAACAACGGCGATGATCACAACGCCGTTCAAAATGGACTTGATGTTTTTCTGCATGGGAATGAAACGATTCACCAGCCACAGAAGGACACCCACTACAATCAGAATCTCCAGCAGTTGAATTAAAGGCATAGGTTTGACCTTCCTTGTTTCGCGGCCCAACTCCTCTCCTTGGAGGAGTTGAAGCCCGGTTTTCGATGTTCAAGAACCTGTGCGGGCGATTCGTGTTGCGCCGGTGAAATTCACGGCAATACCCGCAAAAAATGCCAGTGGGACGGATGCGGCCGCTTCGCCGTAACTGGATCCGACCTGAGGCCTAAGGGAATGGGAGCTGCAAGTTCAGCAGTCGCGGCCCAATCTGCACACTCAATAGGTTCAATGATGACAGGCAGGGGGCCTTCACGTCTGAGCCGGATTGCTCACATGTTGCGATTGACGGTGTGGGCTTGTGCGGCAGGAGGGATTTAGACCACCGCGATTTCCGTTGCGCCGGAAGCCGCGCAACGGCGTCTTAAGCGGCGACATTTATCTCCCGCGGCAGAGAGGATCCCGGCGCCGCTGCGTGCTCAAATTCCTGTCCGCACTCAACACAGACCTGGTAGGTCCGTTTCTTGATGGTAAATACACGGCTCAGCCGTTTGTGATGACACCCAAAGGCAAACTGCAACATCCACATCAGTAGATTCATAAGGGTCCTTTGTTTCTCTGCCATGGAAAGCGATTTCTCAGCTTCGGAAGCATCGCCACGAAGATTGTTTCAATCGCAAGCGGAGTCCCGAGACGCTCATTAAGTATCGCCTGCCAGCACGGGCAAGTCTGATCACAATCGCTCACGCCGGTCTTGGAAGCCTGGTCCACTAGTCGAGCAGCAATGGCGACGCGAACAGTGGTCAAAAGTGACCAGATTCCTGCCCAGTAAACGTTCATGATGTACCCATGAAGGTTACTGAAAAGCAGTCGCTCAAGGTTCGGTGCCCTACTTGCGGGGCCAAACGGGGCGAGAAGTGTGAGCTCAGTACCGGTCTGCCCAGGACTGAGCCGCATCGGGACCGACGGCTGACCGCTGCCGAGAAATAACTCGCTCCACTAACGCTAAGACTCTTTCTTCCTCAGTGTTAGACCAGCGCAACAGCAGTCCTATGTGTACCGCTTTGTTACTTTTCGGAATTGCCAGCAGAATCGTGCCGGTAGAGCACACGGGCGACGGAGCCCGATTTATGCCCATCGGTTGTTCTCAGGGACTAGAATAGTAGTAGATGAGTTTAGCTGTAGTTGCCAAGAAGAGCCGCGAGTTCGATCCCAACACTTTCCTAGCCACCATTGGCGAGGGAAGAAAAAACCTGACAATTTCCAAAAAGCAAGCCATCTTCGCCCAGGGAGACGCGGCTGACGCCGTTTTTTATGTCCAGAAGGGCAGGGTCAAGCTCACCGTCGTGTCCAAAGCCGGCAAGGAAGCCACAATCGGCATGTTGGGTGAGAAGAATTTTTTTGGGGAAGGCTCGCTGGCCGGACAGGCTCTCCGCATGGGATCTGCCATTGCCATGACCGATTGCCATCTTTTACGGATTGAAAAGAAGGCAATGATGGATGCGCTTCATCGGGAGCACTCCCTTTCCGATTTGTTCGTGGCATATTTGTTGGCGCGCAATGTCCGCTACGAAGAAGACCTGGTGGACCAGCTGTTCAATTCCAGCGAAAAGAGACTGGCTCGCGTGCTTCTGATGCTGGCCCATTTCGGCAAGGAGGGGGTACCTGAGACCGTGGTCCCCAAGATCAGCCAGGAGACTCTGGCGGCGATGGTGGGAACGACTCGTTCGCGGGTAAGCTTCTTTATGAACCGGTTCAGGAAGATGGGCTTCATTGACTACGCCGGGGGTGAAGACGGCGGGTTACAAGTCCACAGTTCACTGCTCAATGTCGTTCTTCACGATTAGTCCGCGTCCTCTGCGATCTTCGATACTCGCATCAGCCTTGCTGGAAGGTGCTACGCAACCCAATCCATCACTCGCCGCAGCAACTGAAGGAGAGGACTGACGAAAAGATCATACAGAAGGGTTCTAGCGGGATGGTCCATAAGATTGCCTGCTCGCTGAAAATCGCCGGGCCGAGACCGGCAAGCGGCGGACCAGCCGTCAAGTCCGAACGTGCATGTTGGACAGGGCGTGAAACAGCCCGAAAACATTCAGCAGCCACAAGACCACCGCAATCACCACCACGCCATTCAGAATCGATTTAATTGACGACTGCATGGGGATGAAGCGATTTACCAGCCACAATAGAACACCTACCACGATGAGAACTTCCAGGACTTGAATGAGGGGCATTATTTCCTAGCCTTTCGTGTTTCGGGGATCCCCTTCTATGCGTTCAAGGGTGACACACCGTGTTTGCGTTGAAATCGGTTGAAAAAAACGCCAATCAGCTGGATGTGGTACGCGATGTGACTACGAGTTTTTGGTGTCGCAAGTTCTGTTGACAAACTCAGGAGACTGAATAATGGCAGACAAAGGCTTTCGTTGCTGAGCAAGATAGCTCATAAATCAAGAGAGCGGGAAACAGTCACAAACACGAAAAAGCAGCGTTGTGTGCTTTTTTGAACAGGCATTCCCGGCATTGCAGGGGCATAATATCGGGCCGTTTAGAAAGGGCTGGCAAAGCATGAGCAGCAGCAGGCAGCAGAAGTCACCCTATGAAGAGGGCTATGCGAATGGCCTGATTGAGGGTTTCGAGCTAGGAGTGCAGCAAGGAACGCGAGATGTGGCGTTTGAAACTCAGAGACTGCTGGCATTGCTGGGGATCACGCCCGAGCAGCAGAAAACCGCGGTGATGAAGCTTGCTGCCGAGCGGAATGTGGGACGAGGAGCGAGTTGTGCCACAGAAGCACCTGCGCCCGGCAAATCCGCGTTTCACGCCTAGGCGCACTCAATGACACTTTCAGTCCACGGCGCGAAGACGGACATGGCAGGCCACCTTTGCCCGTAGTAATCATGCGATACACGATCAAGATGTCCACCCGACGCTCTGCTGAACTAACAAATGGCGCCTCATCCTGATGTGAGCAGTTTTGCTCAGATTATTTTCCTAGTTGTCTTCAGAATGATCCTTGGCCCCCGAGCGAAACAGGCGCGGCAGCGGTTGTGTCCAGCGAAGGCCCCGGTTCTCGGTTCAATCATTCTGTGCTGCGAAGCAACATGAATGCTCTCTGCAACTTTCGCTGTGATTGGGAAACACGCCCCGATTCTTCCTGACGATCGCAAATAATCGAATCGGAATCCATGTCTGGCCCGTTTCCATCCCAGCACACAAAAGTTCGGGTTGGCCGTACCGATTTGCGTCAGCGGATTGAGCTTTAGGTTACGCCTGGGCTCGCCCTTGCATCTTAGTTACAGGTCTAATCAGGGTTACAGCTCCAATCGGGCTGCCTGCCCAATGACACAGGTCCGACACTTTCGTTGGGAAAGAGAGCTGATTCGTTGAACCGCCGTCCGAGACACGGAAATTTGCACCAAATCGGGACTCTGCTGCGCAAAAGCTTGTGGGAGACAAGGCCTAACGCGGAAGAAGCCCCCCTGCGCTCAGAGTTGTTCAGCAGAGAGCAGATGAAGCAGCATGGCAGGGTCCTGGCAGCCTCGCACCACGTTGCCCTGGAACCCGCACCGGACCAGCTCTTATCGAGATTAGCGGACAACGAAAAAGTCCTAACCGAAACCTGTCACCTTCTGACCAGGGCGATAGAAGAGAACCGGCGTATCGCGCCGGCCGGCGAATGGCTGCTCGATAATTTCTACCTGATCGAACAACAAATCCGGACCGCCAAGAGACATTTGCCTAAAGGGTACAGCCGGGTACTCCCGCGGCTGCTGGACGGCCATTCAGCGGGGTTGCCTCGTGTATATGACTTGGCCCTGGAAGCCATTTCTCACAGCGACGCCCGAGTCGATCTGGAAAGCCTCAGCGGGTTCGTGGCCTCTTACCAGACGATCACGGCCCTCAACCTAGGCGAGTTGTGGGCCATTCCCATCATGCTGCGGCTGGCTCTCATTGAGAATCTTAGACGCGTGGCTGCGGCGATTGCGGCTGACAGGCTCGACCGCAACCTCGCCGACAGTTGGGCTGATAAGCTGACGGGAGTTGCAGAAAAAGACCCCAAAAACCTGATTCTCGTAGTCGCAGATATGGCGCGGTCGCGTCCTCCTATGGCAAGTTCGTTCATTGCCGAGTTGGCGCGACGCCTGCAGGGACAAGGTCCAGCATTGGGATTGCCGCTTACCTGGATTGAGCAACAGCTCTCGGAATCCGGACTGACGATTGAGCAATTGGTGCGGTCAGAGAACCAGCAGCAAGCCACGGACCAGGTTTCCATCAGCAACAGCATTGCCAGTCTCAGGTTCCTGGATGCGACGGACTGGCGCGAGTTTGTTGAGTCCATGAGCGCTGTTGAGAGCACCCTGCGCGAGGATCCCCAGGGTGTGTACGGCAAAATGAGTTTTGCCACACGCGACCGCTACCGCCACGTCGTCGAAAAGATCGCGCGGAAAAGTGACTTATCAGAAGTCGAGGTGGCTGGCAAAGCCGTTCAACTGGCCATCGAAAGCTGGAAGAACAAAGAAGACCGGGCCGGACATGTTGGCTTTTATTTAATCGCGGAAGGGCGAGCGACTCTGGAACGCGCGGTCGCCATGCGCCGGTCCACTTTGCGATCTTTGCGACTGGCGGGTCGGCGGCACTCTTTGCTGCTGTATTCGGGAACACTTCTTGCAGCCACCGCCCTCTTAACCAAAACTCTAAGCGTAAGAGCGCACGCTCATGGCGTGCGGGGCGCAAGGTTGGCGGCCTTCACCATTCTCGCACTGAGCGTTGTCAGCCAGTTTGCGGTCACCGTGTTCAACTGGCTGCTGACCAAGCTGACCAAGCCGCGCCTGTTGCCGCGGATGGACTTCTCTCACGGAATCCCTCCGGAGTTACGCACTCTCGTTGTGGTGCCCAGCATGTTCACGACCGCGGAAGGCGTTGCCGACCTGGTGGAAGCGTTGGAAGTCCGCTTTCTAGCCAACCGCCTTGACCATATGCACTTCTGTCTGTTGTCGGATTTTCGTGATGCCGATGCGGAGAATATTCCGGAAGACTCCCCTCTCCTGGATCTCGCCGAGGCAAAGATCGCAGAGCTGAATGAGAAGTACAGCAGCCAGGGCGTTGATATCTTCTTCCTGCTCCATCGCCCGCGGCGCTGGAACGCAACCGAGCGGATGTGGATGGGCCACGAGCGCAAGCGAGGCAAGCTCGAAGACTTGAACGCATTCCTGCGCGGCCATCCAGGAGACCGCTTCTTGCGCATCGCCGGGAGAACGGCCATTCTGCGAAGCGTCCGGTATGTGATCACGCTTGATACGGACACACAGTTGCCGCGCGACACCGTTTGGCAGCTGGTGGGGGCCATGGCGCATCCTCTCAACCAGCCGGTTTACGACGGCACAAAACGACGCGTTACCCAGGGCTACGGCATCCTGCAACCGCGCGTTGCCGTGAGTCTCCCAGGCGTCAACCGGTCGCGCTACACCCGGCTCTGGGGCGGTGAACCAGGCATTGATCCCTACACGCGCGCAGTGTCTGACGTTTACCAGGATTTGTTCGGCGAAGGGTCCTTCATTGGCAAAGGGATTTATGAAGTTGATGTCTTCGAGCAGGCGCTGGGCAGCCGCTTTCCGGAAAATCGGATCCTCAGCCATGACCTGATTGAAGGTTGTTATGCGAGGTCCGCTCTCCTCAGCGACGTGCAGCTCTACGAAGACTATCCGCCAACCTATGAAGGTGACGTAGCCCGGCGTCATCGTTGGATTCGAGGCGACTGGCAGATCGCCCGCTGGATCCTGCCGCGCGTGCCTGGCCCAAAGGGCGAGGCAGTGCCAAATCCGCTGTCGTTTCTCTCCCGCTTGAAAATTGCTGACAATCTTCGCCGCAGCCTGACGCCAGCATCACTGGTTCTCCTGCTGCTGTTGATTTGGCTGCGACTTGCGCCGGCCGGCGCGTGGACCCTGGCGGTCCTTGCGATGCTCTTTGTTCCCATTGCTCTCGCCTTTGGCTTCGACCTGTTTCAGAAACCAAGAGACGTGGCCGCCAGGCAGCACTTTCCGGAAGCGCTGCGGTCTTTCGGACGGCAATTGGCCCAGGAGTTGACTGCGTTTGCCTGCTTGCCCTACGAAGCTCTCTACAGCCTTGATGCAATTCTCCGGGCGACGTGGCGGATGCTTTTCTCCCATCGACGGCTCCTGGAGTGGAATCCGTCAAGCGAGCATAAACATCAGAGCCAATCCGGCCTGGCTGAATCTTACGGGCGTATGTGGTTTGCTCCTGCCTTTGCAGTTGCCTGCCTGATTGGCGTGGGCCTGCTGAAGCCGTCAAGCCTAAGCATAGCCGCTCCGATATTGCTGGTTTGGCTGGCAGCCCCCGCGGTTACTTGGTGGATTAGTCGTCCACTCCAGCGGCACGAGCCAAGGCTCTCTCTGGAACAGACTATCTTCCTTCGCAAACTCTCCCGCAAAACATGGTCGTTTTTTGAGAAGTTCGTCACCGAAGAAGACCATTGGATTCCCCCCGACAATTATCAGGAGAGCCCGGGGCCCACTCTGGCGCACCGCACGTCGCCCACGAATATGGGATTGGCGTTGCTGGCAAATCTTTCCGCCTACGACTTTGGTTATCTCTCAGCTGCCCAATTGCTCCAACGGACCGGCCAGGCGTTCCAGACCATGGGATCACTGGAACGGCATCGCGGACACTTCTATAACTGGTATGAAACGCTGACATTGAAACCGCTCTCGCCGCTTTATGTTTCTACTGTTGATAGCGGGAACCTTGCGGCCCACACGCTCACCCTGGAGCCTGGGCTGGCCGGCCTGGTGGATCAGAAGATACTAGCGCCTCGGTTGTTTGGCGGGCTTCTTGATACGCTCCGCGTTTTCCTGGACGTTACCAGGGTCCCGGCGCCTCACGATACCAAACTGGCAAACCCCGCACTTGTTTGTGCTGCTGATCTACTGAAACAACTGGACGCTTCGTGCGCGCAACCGCCAACCACATTGGCGGCCGCGCGCGTCCGGTTGGAAGAGCTTTCCACAAAAGCTGCGAGTCTGGCCGAACTCGCTAAGGACCTGCTGGGAAGCGAGCCGGTTTGGTGGGCGGACGCTCTCGCTCGCCAGTGCCAGGCTGCTCTTGACGATTTGACCTTCCTCACTCCTTGGACGGTGCTGGCGCATTCGTCCGATGCACTGGACGAGTTCCACTTAAACTCCATTCCCACGCTGCGTGACTTAGCTGCATTGACAGTAGCTTGGGATGCGGAATTTGTCTCCGTCATCCAGGACTCGCGCAACGACCGTGAGGCGTTGCGCCAGCGGGTGGAAGCCTTGAGGCTTCTGATCGGTGAAGCAAGTCATCGCGCCAGGAACCGGATTGCGGAGATTGAGCGGCTCACGCTGCAGTGCAGGGAGTTTGCTCGCGTCGAGTACGACTTCCTCTACGATGAAACTCGTCACTTAATGACGATTGGGTACAACGTGAGCGAACGGCGGCGTGATTCCAGCTACTACGATTTGCTGGCTTCAGAGGCAAGACTCGCCAGCTTTGTGGCCATTGCCCAAGGCCAGGTTCCTCAAGAGAACTGGTTTGCTCTGGGCCGCCAGCTTACGAGTTCTTCCGCGGGGCCAACGCTTCTTTCGTGGGACGGCTCGATGTTTGAGTACCTCATGCCGCTGCTCGTGATGCCTACCTACGAAAATTCTCTGCTGGATGAGACTTGCAAGGCAGCCGTGGAAAGGCAGATCGAGTACGGCGCGGCGCGAAGCGTGCCCTGGGGGATATCAGAATCTGGTTACAACGTAGTCGATGCCCGCATGAATTACCAATACAGGGCCTTTGGAGTGCCTGGCCTTGGCCTGAGGCGCGGACTTGGCGCTGACCTGGTGGTTGCGCCTTACGCATCAGCTTTAGCATTGATGGTGGCTCCCGAGCAGGCCTGCGCCAACCTGCAAAGGCTCGCGCTTGCGGGCGCGGCAGGCAAACACGGCTTTTATGAAGCCACGGACTACACTCCATCACGTGTGCCCCGGGGCCAGTCGAAAGCTATTGTCCGTTCGTATATGTCCCATCATCAGGGAATGAGCTTGTTGGCCCTCTCTCATGTTCTGCTGGACCGGCCGATGCAACGCCGGTTTGAATCGGTGCCGATCTTCCAGGCCACAACGTTACTTCTCCATGAGAAGGTCCCCAAAGCAACAGCACTGTACTCCGCGGCCTATGATCTTCCCCAGACGCACAGAGTCGCGGATGAGCTGGCAACCCCGGTGCGCGTCTTTCACAGCCCAAACACTCCGATTCCCGAAGTGCAGTTGCTGTCCAATGGCAGATACCACGTCATGGTCAGCAATGCCGGCGGCGGGTACAGCCGATGGAAGGACATGGCGGTGACCAGGTGGCGTGAAGACTCCACCTGCGATTCCTGGGGGACTTTCTGTTACATCCGGGACGTTGCCACAAGAAGGTTCTGGTCCACCGCCCACCAACCAACCGCCAAGCCCCTGGAATACTACGAAGCCATTTTTTCGGAGGCCAAAGTCGAGTTTCGTTGCCGTGAGGGAGAACTGGAAGCACACACAGAGATCGCGGTTTCGCCGGAAGACGACATCGAGCTTCGGCGAGTCACGCTTACCAACCATGCCCGCAAACGCAAGGTCATTGAGATAACCAGTTACGCTGAAGTTGTTCTGGCCTCACCTGCGTCTGACGACCTGCACCCGGCCTTCAGCAACCTCTTCGTGCAAACCGAGATACTGGAACAGCGACGCGCGATTCTTTGCACGCGGCGGGCCCGGTCTCATACCGAGCAGCCGCCCTGGATGTTTCATCTGCTGGTGGTCCATGGCGCGGAGGTAGTCGCCGTGTCCTACGAAACCGACCGCATGCGATTCATCGGCCGAGGAAGAACTGCGGCGAATCCCCAGGCGATGAATCCGGCCGGTCCAGCGTCGCTGTCCGGCAGCCAGGGCTCCGTGCTTGATCCTATTGTCGCCATCCGCTATCAGATCACCCTGGAGCCGGGGCAGTCTGCCACCGCCAACCTGGTTTCTGGCGTCGGCGAGAATCGAGACCGTTGTGTGCAGTTGGTCGATAAGTATCAAGACCGCCATCTGGCGGATCGAGTCTTTGATCTCGCATGGACGCACAGCCAGGTAGTCCTGCGACAGCTGAATGCCACCGAGGCGGATGCCCAGAGTTTTGGACGGCTTGCCAGTTCGATCCTCTATGCCAATCCGTCACTGCGTGCTGAAGCTTCCGTGCTGAGCAAAAACAGCCGGACGCAGTCCGGTCTGTGGGGCTACACCATTTCCGGTGATTTGCCGATCGTATTACTGCAGATTGCGGACGTCGCCAACATGGACTTGGTCCGCCAGCTCGTACAAGCGCACGCTTACTGGCGGCTGAAGGGGCTGGCGGTGGACCTGGTGATCTGGAATGAAGACCATGCCGGATACCGGCAACTGCTGCAGGACCAGATCACGGATTTGATGGCGGCAGGAGTTCAAGCCAGCCCGGCGGAACGGGGAGGGCAGATTTTTGTCCGGATCGCCGAGCAGATATCGAATGAGGACCGCGTACTCTTCCAAGCCGTTGCGCGGGCGATCATCACAGACGCGCGCGGTCCGTTGAGTTCGCAGATCAGTACACGTCGCGCCGTGGAAACTGAAGTCCCGCGTGTACGGCCCAGAAGGGCCAGCCGCGGCGAGCCAACCCAGCGGGTTGAGCTACCTTACCGCGACCTGGTTCATTTCAACGGGCTCGGCGGCTTCACCCGCGACGGGCGCGAATATGTGATTACGCTTGCCCAGGATGAAGTATCTCCCGCACCCTGGGTGAATGTAATAGCAAACGCGGAATTTGGAACTGTGATCTCCGAGAGCGGCTCGGCGTATACGTGGAGTGAAAATGCCCACGAATTTCGCCTGACGCCATGGCACAACGATCCGGTAACCGATACCTGCGGAGAGGCATTTTTTCTGCGCGATGAGGAGAGCGGCAGTTTCTGGTCGCCGTCGCCGCTGCCGTCTCGCGGCATGGGGCCTTATGTCACTAGACATGGGTTCGGCTACAGCGTCTTTGAACATACAGAAGACGGCATCGCTTCAGAGTTGTGGGTGTATGTAAATCCAGATGCGGCCATAAAATTCTCGGTTTTGAAGGTGCACAACCATTCTGGCGTCAGCCGCAAACTTTCTGCCACGGGATATGTGGAATGGGTCCTGGGAGACACTCGGCCGAAATCAACCATGCACGTAACCACGGAGACCGATCCGGCTACGGGAGCCTTCTTCGCTCGCAACGCTTACAACGCAGAGTTTCCTCATCGGACGGCGTTCTTTGACGCCAGCCAGTCGACACGGACGATCACTGGAGACCGGACGGAGTTTCTGGGGCGCAATGGAATTCTCTCAAACCCGGCGGGCATGCATAAGGCGCGCTTTTCAGGGAAGATCGGCAGCGGCCTGGATCCTTGCGCCGCCATCCGCCTTCCCTTTGACCTCTTGGATGGGCAAGAACGCGAAATCGTGTTCATCCTGGGAGTAGGACAATCGCCCGCACAGGCCGTTGAACTGGTGCAGCGCTATCGCGGCACAGAAGCCGCACGTCACGCACTGGAATCAGTATGGCATTACTGGACGCACACTCTCGGCACCGTAAACGTTGACACACCTGACCAGTCAATCAACGTCATGGCCAATGGCTGGCTCTTGTACCAGACTTTGGCGTGCCGTCTCTGGGCCCGCAGCGGATACTACCAGTCCGGGGGCGCTTTCGGTTTCCGTGACCAGCTGCAGGATGTAATGGCGCTGGTGCACGCTGAACCGGGCTTGATTCGAAAGCAGCTTCTACTTTGCGCTTCGCGCCAGTTCCGTGAAGGCGACGTCCAGCATTGGTGGCACCCTCCGGCCGGCCGCGGTGTGCGCACCCACTGCTCGGATGACTTTCTGTGGCTGCCGCTGGCTGTTTGCCGATACGTTTCGAGCAGTGGTGATACTGGAGTTCTGGATGAAGATGTGGCATTTCTTGAGGGGCGCCCAGTAAAGCCGGAAGAGGATTCATATTACGACTTGCCCGGGCGCTCTGAAACAACCAGATCTTTGTACGACCATTGCGTGCAGGCGATCATGGCCGGCCTAAAGAGAGGTGAACACGGTCTCCCCTTAATCGGCACGGGAGATTGGAATGACGGCATGAACCTGGTAGGTGAACAGGGCAAGGGTGAAAGCGTCTGGCTGGGATTTTTCCAGCTTGAGGTTTTGGCGCGCTTTGGCGAGCTGGCCAGCCGCCGCGGTGACGTGGCCTTCTCCGAGCGTTGCCGCTCTGAATCGGTGCAGTTGCGCCACGCTATTGAGGAGACTGCGTGGGACGGAGAATGGTACCGGCGCGCATACTTCGACGATGGTTCACCGCTGGGGTCCGCTTCGAATCCGGAGTGCCAGATTGACTCCATCGCCCAGAGTTGGTCGGTTCTGTCGGGCGCAGCTGCTGAGCACCGTTCGCGGATAGCCATGGATTCCCTGGACAAGTACCTCGTGGACCGCGATCACGGCCTGATCAAGCTGCTGGCTCCGCCCTTCGACAAATCCAATCTCGATCCCGGCTATATAAGAGGATACGTCCCTGGCGTGAGGGAAAACGGCGGGCAGTATACGCATGCTGCCATTTGGGCGGCCATGGCGTTCGCCGCCCTGGGTGACAGCGCCCGCGCGTGGGAGCTTTTCAGCATGATCAATCCAGTCAACCATTCGTTTTCCAGCGAAACGGTTGCAACCTACAAGGTGGAGCCCTACGTGGTGGCGGCTGATGTCTATGCCTTGGAGCCGCACACCGGCCGTGGAGGATGGACTTGGTACACGGGGTCCGCCGGCTGGATGTACAGGCTTCTCATCGAATCCTTACTGGGACTGCGACTGGAAGTTGACAAGCTTCACTTTGCGCCATGTTTTCCCCTGGAGTGGACAAGCTTCAAAGTCCACTACCGTTTCCAGGAAACGGTTTACCACGTCACCATTCGGCAATCTCCGGACCATGAGGGCGAGATGCATGTCACGATAGACGGCGTCCCCCATGAGGGCAAGTTTGTCAGCCTGGTCAACGACCTTCGGGAACATTTCGTGGATCTCACTTTTGCATCGGCAAGAACTCCTGTCTTGTCTTGACGTCCCGGCTGCAGAGTATTTTAGATTCCGGGGCGATCAGCGCTACTCGGCCAGCAGACGCCTAAGGCTTCGCGATGCGCTTACAGAACTAAGGTCGAGTTTGGAGCAGCGACAGCACGCAGGGTGTGTTATAGTGAAATTGAGGTGGTTACCACCTTCCCCTCTTTCAGGTCTTCTGACCTAAGCCAGTCCATCTGAAGTTTTTCCACACCTTAGGTTGCTTTCGAAAAGCAGTGTACCAATGGCTTTTGACGCGATCCTGACTGAAGTTGAGCAGATCCATGGCGTCTCCACACGCCTTGAAGACCTGGCAGAGCTACATCCGCCGGTCTCAGAGGCACTTGTAACCATCGCCAGAAGCCTTCGCAACACCGCCACGATATTGGCGGTGCTGGTGGCCACCAAAGGCCCCAGGCCGATCTGAATACGGCAAAAAGTTGTGTGAAATGTGGCTGGAGAAGTGATTACTCGAGCGACTCGCGCTTCATCAACGGCTCGAATGTTTCCGGCTGATTGTGAAAAGACTGTCCGGCCCGCATCAGCAGAAAACTCGCCCCCGATCATCGCACGCGCGCAGCCGTCTTCGCCACCGCCGGAGGATGGCAAACGTCCGCGGGAAGTTCAGCTGTTGCGGGTTCGTTGAGCAGCGGGCACGCAGCCGTGCAGCTCTCACTGCAGCCAGGCGAGCACGCGTTGGCCGTGCATCTCTCCTGGCAGAATGTGGCGCAATTCTTGGTGGTGCGATAGCGCGACATCTCCTGATAAAGGGCCTTGCGCACGCGGTTCATCACCCCGACCGGGCGGTGGGACGCCAGCGAGTGCCAGGGATTGAAGGACATGGCTTCGCACGCCGTGTTACGTTCCGCGGAGTTGTTGTTGGGGTCAGGCTTGAAGGTGATGGTGGCCACCTTGATGAAGGGAGAATCAGCCTCATTCCACTCCACGGTGGTATCTTCCACCGGCATGTTCTTGCCGGGAACCTGGGCCTGCACCATGAAATCAAAACACGCGCTGCCGCTGACGGCCTGGTTGGCCAGCTCCAGGCGGAGGTAGTCGTAATCAAATTCTTTGGACTGCTTGGCATCCGGCGGCATGACTTTGTTGCTGGAACATGGCACGGCGCTGTATTTGACGTAACCGTTGGGGCCCAGCGCGTAGGCCGACGCGCTGTAAAAGCGAGTGGTGGCCAGGCTGTCAGGACGCGGCTTCTGCGTGCCGGTGCCCAGCCAGAGTTCGCGAAGATGCCACTTCAGCGGATTGCCCGTGGGGTCAATGAAGTATTCCTTTGGGTTGCCGTAAGCCAACATTTGGTTGAACTGCGCGTATTCTTCCAGCGTGCGGATGAAGAACACCGGGTTGTTCATCATGGTGAAGTCCTGCGTGGTGTCGTCCTCTTCAAAGGGCAGCAGCTTCTTGCCGGGAACGTTGAAAAGTTTTACGGCCATGCCGCGCGCGTCTTTCATGAAGTCCGGCTGCAAGGTGGGACTGCCGCTGGAGAAGCGGATCAATGCGTCGTACTGGCCGGGTTGGGCAAAAACGCCGAACGCGAAGCGGTCTTCTACTCTATCCACCTTGAACGTGGCGGCGACGCATCCGTGGCCTTTGGGATGCGCGTCGCGGCGATAAGCATCAGGGCGGTATCCGGGAGCAGTCTTCTCGCTGCTGGGCGGCGGCGATACGTGCTTGGCCGTGTTCTCCATCAGATGCGCGCGCTGCTGGACGGAAGTATCTATGGCCATCCGGATGATTTCGCTGGTCAGGAACGGTTCGTTGTCCGTGACCTGCTCGCCCATGGGAGAGCAGGCGGGGGCGCGATCGCGATCAAAGAGCCAGGCCGCAAAGAGCAGCACGATCACCGCCAACGCCGCTAGCCACTTCAGGAAGATATACAAGTGCTTCATGGTTTGTACCTCGGGGCTGGAGGAGCAACGTACACGGAGCAGGACTTGTCATTGGGATCGTCACGATGCACTTTGAGATATTCCACCAGGGCCCAGCGCTCATGTTCGGTCAGCTCTGGACCGATCACGCCATAGGAGGGCGGATCGCCTTCCTTCCACGGCCGGTAGCCGGCACGGAATTCATGCCCGGAGTTGGAACTGCCGGTGATGGAGGTATCGAACAGGAACGCGCCTTTCTCCGAAGCATCGCTATAGAGCCCGACGGCGTAAGGATCAAAGAGCGTGGTCTTGCGATAGAACTTCTTGGACCGCTCATACGCGGGGACCAGCATCTGGTACAGCGAAGGTACAGAGCCGTTGTGCAGGAACGGCGGCGTGGCCCAGATGCCAGCCAGCGGACGCGCCTTGTATTGGGGAAACACTTGCGGGAGGTCCAACTGGCCGAAGCCGTCCCACACATGGCGAACATTGTCATGCGCGCGGTCGTCGTGCATACCCATGTCCTGGTAGGCCTGGTCGCGGACCAGGGTAATCAGATAATTCAGCGCGACGCCCAGGGACACGGAGCTGAGTTGCACTCCGCCAAGCTGCTCGCGGAGGTAGCCGTCTTCTCCTTCGCTGACCAGATGATCGTGCAGGGTTTTTGCGGCCTGGCGCTGGACTTCAGCGACTGTGGAGTCTTTGGACAGCGCGTCATTGTAGGCAACCTGCCGGTGATAGTCTCGCACGGCGTAGCGAGTCAGAGCGTTGCGCACCTGCTCGGCCGTCAATCCGGTTTCCGTTAGGTCCAGGCGGTAGCGAACAAAATTGAGCGCCGAAGTTGCATCGGTGCCGACGTCCTGGATGTTGATCATGGTGATGATCCAGTGCGGGATTGGGGTTTCGAGCTTGGGAGGAGGAGCGTCTTTCGTGGTACCTGGCACGATGCGCTCGGTGACGGACGGTTGCTTGAGCGGATCAGATCTGCCAATACTGATTTGCATGGTCTTGCCCTGCCCAGTGGCGGCGGCAGCGCGCTGCACCCAATCAGGCGGAGCGTCAGATTCGAACTGATACAGTTTGAGCGGAGCGTCGGCTTCAGTCTGGTAGTCCTTGGCCAGATAAGGCCCGTGGCATTTCACGCAGTGAGTGGCAAACAGTTTGGAGCCTTCTTCGGCGAGAGGCTTGTTGATGGGCCCAAAGATGTCTTCCGGCCAGCAAGGCGGGGTGAGCTTGCGTAGCGATCTTTCAATGCTGTCAAGATTCGGGAGCATGGTGGAGGCTTCATAGCGCTCGCTATCAGGCAGAGGCCGTCCGTAGGGGTCAACCAGGTAATAGCGGGCGCCGACGCCCATGGCTTCCCCGAGGTTGCGGGCCATTGGCTGGCGAACGCTGCCGGTGTATTGCACCCAGTCGAATTTGTAGATGTCCCACACCGGCGGATAACTTACCGGGGCGTTGGCCACGCGATAGTTCTTCTCGCTCAGGTTTACAGCGAAAGCGGTGTTGAGGATGCGGCCCAGACCGTCCGTGCGTCCGTAACCTTCTTCTACGGGATAAACGTGCAGGCGCCTTTCGACCATGGCTTGGGCGAACGCCTTCTTCAACACCTTGCCCAGATTGTGGCGCAAGGTGGCGCGTGCTCTGGAATTATTGTGCTTGCCCAAAACGTTTTCCGCGAAGCGCGAGAACTTGAAAGGATTCACGTAGGTGGCGGCCAGTGAGACAGCCAGGTCCATGGCAAAGTGGCCGGGATGCATGCCTTTGAGATCGGCGCCCCCGGAGCCGCCGTCCACGCGCACGCCGTAGCGGACGCCGTCTTTGACGTACTGCAGTTCGCCGGTGTGGCAGGCGGCGCAAGTGAGGTCGAGCATCATCTCGCCGTAGGAAGCATCGTAGCGGGTGGCAAAGCCCACGGGCAGATGCCCGGGATTGTTGGGGAGATCGGCCTGGTCCACGATGAAACCATAGGCGCGCATGAACTTCTCGTCGGCAAAGCGCGCTTCACTCCAGGGACGCTCGAGGTGAACCATCCAGTCATAGCGCAAGTCCTGCACGTAAGCGCCTTGGGGAGTGTGATAGTACGTCTGGCGCTGCGGAGAATTAGGCTCCGTGCCCCAGCCCTGGCCGAGATAACGGACCTCATCAATCTTCGCGGCCGGCGCGATCTGGCGATCAACGTAGGACACGGCGGCGATGAAGCCGCCAACCAGTAGAACGAAAATCACGGCCAAGGTGATGCCCACCGTGATCCACACGCGCCGGCTCACGGCGGTGACCATGCGGTAAATGAGGCCGGCAAGCCATTTGAGGATTTTCCAGAGAAACATTCCCAGTGCGCGGATCTTCGCCCACAGAAAGTCGAGCGGATGATCAAAGAACATGTGGAACTGGTCCATCAGCCAGCGCCAGAAACCGCGGGAGCCCTGAGGGGAAGGATTTGACGCCATATCGCCTGTGTTCCTTTCTTATGCAGAAACGGCCGGGGCCCGCGTGAGAACTACTCAAGTGTTGGAAAACTTGCGCTGCAATCCGGGAATGGCCATGCGGCAACTTACGATCCGGCCGGTGCCGGCCAGAGTCATGAACGCCGTTTTGCCGTCAGGCCCGCCAAAACACATGTTCGAAGGCAGCGGTTCCGGCGCACCGATATCAAATCCAATGAACTCCAGAATTTCGCCTTTAGGAGAGACCACGGTGATGCCACCGTTGACCATGGGATCCAGGCCCTGCGGCATCATGGTGGCCGCGTAGATGTTTCCTTCGGCGTCCATGGTCATGGAATCCAGCTGGCCGCAGCCGGGAATCTTCGCCGTGAGCAAGTACGAACCGTCGAGCGTGCGCAGCGGAAATCCGGAAGGACGCATATTGCACTTGATGGTCCCGGGGGAGGAGAGTTCCCAGTAAACGATCCATCGTGAAAGGGTTTCCGCCACGTAGAGGCGGTCTTCCTGGGGAGAAAGCACGATGCCGTTGGGAGACATGCGTCCGGGAATCTTCAGAATCGGCGTGCGCGATCCCGCGGGCAGGTAGTAAACACCGGTGACGTCGCGGGTGAACCCTTCGTCTTTGCCCCAGTCGGTAAACCAGAGCCCGCCGGTTGAATCGAAGGCCAGGTCGTCAGGGGCGCGAAGACCGCGAGGATCGGTCAAGGCGGGAATCCCGCAGGCCAGCACTTTGGGATTGGTTTGGGGCACAACTGATTGCGGCCCACACCAGGTTTCAAAGGCGCCGGTTGTCAAGTCAACTCTTTGAATTTCTCCGCCGGCGTATCCCGGGGCCTGGATGGTGGGAATGTTGAGCGTCCATGGCAATCCGGGAACCGTCTCAAAGGAAAAGCCTCCGCTGTTGCAGACGTAGAGAGCGCCGTCGGGCCCAAGAGCGCAGCCGTTGGGCGAGCCGCCGAGGTTGATGGATTTGGGCGGCAGGAATTTTCCGGGGTTGGCGGAGTCAGGAAGAAAATGGAGCAGCGCGCCGGCTTTCACATCCACGGCAACCAGGCTGCCGTCGGCGAGATAGACGGGGCCTTCCGGGTATCCCAAGCCACTGGCAACTTCGACGAATTCAGATTGGCGAAGACTCATCAAGCACCTCTCTGCCGCAGGTGGGAATTTTCCAGGGCCTTGATACAGCCGCAAATCTTTTCGGCGATAGCGGCCGAACGCGTGAAACCCAAACAGATCTTTTCGAAATGCTCAAGGGTAAACCCCGGGCTATAGGTCTGGATGGCGGCGAGGACCTTGAGCGCTTCATCCTTATGGCCGCAGCGGCACAAGGCTTCAGCATAAAAAACCTGATGGAAGGTATAGCCGGGCTGCAACTCCACCGAGCGCCGGGCGCTAGTGACCGCATCTTCATTCCGGTTGAGCCGTAAATTGGCGACGGTAATGAATTGCAGCCAGTAAGGGACCGAGGGGTGATCCGGCGCGTCCGCCAATAACCGGCTGAGGATGCGATGGGCCTCAAGAATCTCCTTCTCGCCGCCCGCGCTGGCGTGCGCCAGGCCAAGGTAGCCCCAGGCAACCAGGTCAAATGGCGCAATTTGCACGGCGCGATTCAAGCACTGAACGGCTTTTTCATACTGGCCGTTTTGCAGCCAGACCAGCGAGCACGACGCGAGGACCTCCGATTCGTTAGGCGCGAGTTCACCTGCGCGCTCCGCGGCGGCAATGGCTTCCGCCCAGTCGCCCTGCGGATTGGGCGATATCCCGTGCAGCACGGTCTGCATGAGATACATGCTGAGAAACGCATGCGCGGCGGCGTAAGCGGGATCCAGTTCCATGGCCCGGCGAAGCATGGAGATGGCCTGGGCCACGCCGGCGGGACTGAACTCATAGTTCCAGATGTGGTAGGCCTTGCGCACCAGGCCCCAGGCGTCCAGGTTGTCGGTGGGTGTGCGGTAAGCGAAGTCGGTGACCACGCGGATGAGGTGCCCGCCGACGGAACTGACGATGGCCTTGGAAATCTCCTCCTGCATGTCAAAAATGTCGGTCATCATGCGGTCATATTTCTGGGCCCAGGCGACGCGCTCTTCAATGGCGTCCACCAACTCGACCACGACGCGCAGACGCGGGCCGGCGCGGCGCACCGTGCCGGTGACCACGTAGCGGGTGTTCAGCGTCCTGGCCACCGTCATGGGATCAGACGCCTGTTCCCCCAACTGAAAGGACGCCCTCTGCGGCGCCACGCGCAAACCGGGGACCCCGGTGAGGGCGCGGATGACTTCAGAAGCGAGTCCCGATGCCAAGTAACCATCTTCCGGATCGGCGGCGACACTGCTAAACGGCAGGACCGCGATGGATGTCCTTTCCGTTCCGGTTGCCGGCGGAAGGATTGAGGATGTAGTCGTACTGGAAACAACTGGCGCGGAGCGTGAGCGGGCCGCAGCCGACTCGGGCGAGCTGTCATCGGCTTGCCACCCGGCCGGAGTGATCCGCTGCGTCAGAGCCCGCATCATTTCTGTCATGGTGGGAAAGCGCTCTTCGCGGTCCTTGGCCAGCGCGCGCAGCGTGATTGCTTCCAGACTCGCGGGGATTTCCGGCCGGAGCTGGCGCACCGGCGTGGGCTCAGAGATTTGCATGGCGCGAATCAAGGCGACCGGATTGGGCGCGTGGAAGGGCAACTGGCCGGTGAGCATCTGGCTGAAGATCACGCCGAAGGAAAAGATGTCCGCGCGCTGGTCCACTTGCTCGCCGCGGGCCTGCTCCGGCGCCATGTAGGCGATGGTGCCGACAACTTTGTCGCCGAACACACTCACGCTGCGCGTGGTGCTGTCCGTGGACCGCTCCGCCAGCTTGGCCAGACCGAAATCCAGAATTTTGATCCGGCCGGTGGGCCCCACCACAATGTTGCCGGGCTTGAGATCGCGATGGACAATCCCGGCCGCGTGCGCCGCCGCGATTCCGCTGCCAATTTGCAGGGCCAGTTCCAACGCGGTCTCCACGGGGAAGCCGTTTTCAGGAATCAGGTAGTTCAGCGTCTGCCCGGCCAGATACTCCATGACAATGCAGGCCAGGTCGCCTTCATGGACGATGTCAAGAATAGTGACGATGGCGGGATGATTGAGCGACGACGCCAAGCGCGCTTCGCGGCGAAAGGCCTCTTCCAAAGCAGGATTGTGGGATTCCGGAGAAATGATTTTGACGGCGACGTCGCGGTCCAGACGCGTGTCACGGGCCTTGTAGACCACGCCCATGCCGCCGGCGCCCAGCTGCTCTTCAATCCGATAATGTCCCAGAGTTCGCCCGAGCATCCCGCCTCCTGAGCTGGGGGTCCTGCGGGCCCGCGGCCCAAACTGCACTTGTGATCAGGATGCGGTGGAAGAAGCATCCACGCGCCCTGAGAATTGCCGTCTCAGTCGCATGGACGCCTAAACAATCTGGCTGCTATTTCCGGAAAAACACCGGAAATAGAGGATTCCATGTAGGTACCTGCAAAAAAACTTGCAGAGCGTTCACCTGGTTCGACTGAGGCTTGCACGCTGCACAGCCTGATCCCGAGCCAAGCTTGCAAATCCGGCGCCCGGAAGTCTTGCGAGCTTCGGAGTTGCCTGGTTTTCTACCTGGCACTGGGTTGAGCTGTGGTCGGGACCGTGAGAAGGTCAATCCGAAGGACTTGCCGCCATTTCTTCCCGGGAAAGCTGTTTGTATGCGTCAATCCTTGTCTTGCGAACCTGAATACCTGGCACGGCCTGTGCAACTTGTGTCCACGATATTAGCATGAAGATATTCAACATTTCGTGGAAAAAACCCAATAGCCCATGGTTTTTGAAGCTCAAAATCGGGGAGCAGGGGTGTCTTACACGTGCTTTTTGGGGGATTGGTGGGAAAAAGGGTGGGTGAGGTCAGGATGGGGCAAAGGCTGAGCGTTCGAATCCCCAAGCTTCGCCAACAGCAGGCGAAAGCGTGGGCCAACAGCCGTGGCCCCCGCCCCCTAAACGACCCACAAGGAACCGTCTTCGTTCACAAAATAAACAGCTTCTATGCTACGGTAGTCTTCGTCGCGGAGGGAAATTCTGAGGACTGAATCATCCTCAAAATAGATCGCGAGATCGGTCCCCTCGACAACGCTGGCATCCTTCACTTTGACACCAATCCGAGCACATAGAGTATCTCTATACCCCTCTTCCCCCCACGACACAGTTTTCTCTGCCGTAGAGAGACAAGGCCAAGTGTATGCAGTCAAAGTTGGTCCGTCGAAACGAAGTTGAACATAGTCCAGCACGAATTCCACTGAACTGAGGGCTCTGCCCCTGATTTTTCTTAGCGATTCATTCAGCGTGTTGGGTAAGATCGCCATTTTCGATATTCTCCCATCATTCTAAGGCAGCCTGGAGTCTTGGTAGGACTTGCGGGATGTGGGCCATTGGGCCGGAAGGGCGGGCCATACGTCGCTTCGCCAACAGCGAGCGAAAGCGTGGGCCACGCGTCCCGTCCTACGTGGTTCTGGCTTTGAAGAATTCAAATGTGTGCGTTTTCTGATTTATGATGGATTTCTCGAGGAGACCAGATGAAACGATTCGTTGTTGTTCTTACGGTGCTGACGGGCATGGGACTCTTGTTCGCCCAGGCCAAGAAAGAAGCCGCACCCGCCGGCCCCACAAAAGTTATGGGGAAACCGCAAAACACCGCTTCCGGCGTCGAATACTGGGACATCAAGGTGGGCACGGGCGCGGTTGCCGTGTCCGGCAAGACCGTGAGCGTCCAATACACCGGTTGGCTCACGGACGGCAAAAAGTTCGACAGCTCTGTGGACCGCGACGAGCCTTTTGAGTTCCCGCTGGGCGCGGGCCGCGTGATTAAAGGATGGGACGAAGGCGTGGCCGGGATGCGAGTCGGCGGGAAGCGCCAGTTGAAGATTCCACCCGCTGCCGGCTACGGGGCCAGGGGAGCGGGCAACGTGATCCCACCCAACGCCACCCTGATCTTTGACGTGGAATTGCTGGGAGTGAAGTAAGCAAATGGCAATTGGCAATTAGCCGTTAGCCATTAGCACTTAGCCATTAGCCGTCGGCATCAGGCTTCCGGGCGGCGAAGCAAGGGTGACACCAGCCGGGCGAGTGCGAAGAATACAGAATGAAAACTGGCCGGACGAGCATTGAACTCGCCCGGTCCGTTTCGTTTAGCGTAAGCATGCCAGCCAGGTCAAGAATAGTTCATCGTTCATCCTCCAAGACACCTTGCCAGACAAGCTGAGAGCGGTAGCTCACATCTCAGGTTAGCAAGAAATTGAGCCAACCATCGCTTAGCTCACCTTGGCCGTCTCTATAAAGTTCGCAATGCTCATAAGGGCGTCCACGTCAGGCAATCGGCTGAGGAAGCGAGAGGCTGGGTGAGTGGAGGACCACGACGATACCGCAGCACGGCATCGGGAGCCGAACAGAAACTCCGGCTACCGGTGCTGGGGTTGATGGGCGTGGCGGTGATCACGTATTCGGTGCAGCCTTCGGCCGTGCAGGCGGCGGACATGCTGAATTTGAATCCCGATTTATTGCACCAGACGCCGCCGGTGCAGGAGGGGCCGGCAATCAAGTCACCCACCAAGCAGGCATGCTGGGCGGAAGGATAGTCAGTTCTGCTGCAGTCGCCGCCGCCCGATCCCAGGAGGGCCATGTCGCGAGCATATCCGGCGCTTGGGTAGGCAGTGCTATAAGCAACCTAGGCGGTGTTGACCGTGCGCACCGTGCTCATGGCTGCAGAGTCATTGGCCACCATGCGGGAGCGCAGCAGGTTGGGAACGGCGATGGCGGCGATGATCAACATGACGGGGATACCGACAACGACGCTGCTGTAGCCCAGGATCCAGCCGGCCAGGGCCATGCCATCCACCTTTAAGACGCCCCATGCTCTCCTGGATTTTCTTGCGCGACATGTGTCCGAGCACCACGGCGGGAATGCCGGCGAAGATCCACAAGCAAGTGACGGACAGGATCCCCAGCACCAGACTTGCGGTAGCTTTGCCGTCGGTGGGAGGCTCCATGCCTGGCCGTAGCACCTGGCTTGGCATGGCCTGCATCGCCGGCACGTTGAGCCAGGGTGACGCCGGTTGGCCGGAAGAAGGCGAGGGGGCCGGCGGCTGAGGCGCATTGGTCACCGGGGTATTGCACTGCGGGCAAACCGTTGCGGTATCCGGCATGTTGAAACCGCACTTGAAGCAGAACATGGACACCTCAATCTTTTTGACGGAAAAAAGTACTTGATTGGGAGCGAAATAGCAATCGTAAGAAGCGGGAATTAGAAACGTGCCGCACCTACGGCGCTCAAGCTCATTGCGCTGCCTACCCACCGTTCCGGCTTCGCTGCGCTCGCCTCACAGTGGGCTAACCTCGGGTCGCGCCTGACGGCGCTCAGAGCCAACATCTTGGAGATAGCTCTCGCGATGATGTCGCATCAAAATACCATCTCAAAGTAAATGAGCGGCGATTTGCGATAGACCACGCGGCCGACTTCGCGGAAGCCACATTTGGCGTAAAACTCGCCCGCGCCGGCATCGGCATCAAAGGCGTCCAGGCGGATGGCGCCGACAAGAAAAGCCCGCGCCCGTCGCACCGCTTCTTCCAGGAGCAACCGGCCGATTCCCTGGCGCTGCATCTCCGGAACCACGGCCATGCTGGTCAGGTAGAGCGCCTTCTTCACGGCGGTGAAATAAGTGGTGTCAATCGCCCAGGGCTTCTTGGTAGGCAAGTTGAGGGTTCCGACGATCGCGTTCCCGTTGCGCGCGATCACCACTTGCGCGTGCCGCATACCGAAGAGCACGCCTCGTTCCGTGACGTGGGCCGACCATGGTCCGTGGCCGTAGCGCGCGGTGAGATCGTCCGCTACCAGGTTGTGGAGCGCGGCGAGCTCGGCTGCGTGCGCGGGGGTTGCGAGGGAGAAGGAAAGGTCCATGGGCGCGAATTAGTCTAACGCGATTTGGGAGATCGGTGAGCGAGCGGGGATGTGTCTCACGTAAACCCTTCAGGTAGGGCATTTGCGACTCCCCGACGACTTTGTTTTCTGGAGAATTTACACCAGCACCGGCAGGAGTGCCGGTGCCACACGGTCCTTGAGTCTGGGAGCGTGTTCTCCAGCGCCAGGCAGAATCGTGTCCGCTGGCCAAGAGAATTGAAATATCACTGATACATCGCACTTCAATTACGTCGTGGAAGGCTGATCATTCTTCGGTTCTGAACCCAGACGAAGCACATTGCCGTCGGGATCCTCAAGTTGCATCTCCAGGGCCCACGGATAGTTTTTGGGCGGCATGCGAACGGGGATACCCACGGCCTTACATTCTTCGTAGAGCTGTTCGGCGTCTCCCACGCCGACCCAGACCCAGGCCGCGCCGCGTCCCTGACCGCCGCGGCACAGGTAGATGACAGCCGCATCGCGCGAGATGCAGGTGAAATCGTCTGAACCCCAACTGGCGTTCCTAAAGCCCAGCAGGTCAACATAAAATTTGAGGCTGGCCTTCATGTTTTCTACGCGCAAGATTGGCTCACTGTGTTCAAAATGAACGCGCGCCCGAGTGCCCTCTGCCATGGCGGTTTCTCCGGCGTAGATTTTAGCGCAGAGACTTGAGCGGCAAAAAGCGTGAGATCCGCACAGCCGAGGGCGGCTCCACCTCGCCACGCGAAGCGTGTGGTGGGGACCCGGGCTGTGCCACGCGAGCTTGGGGCCAGCTCAACCTGACTCAATACCCAAAATCCCCTGACAGGAAGCTGTTGCCTGCCAGGGGATGGCTGGGTCTTGCCGGTGTTCCGGTCTCTCGTCTTCTACTTAGGGCGCGGGGACGGCCACGCGGTTGCCGGGGACGATCTGCGGCTGGAAGGCAAACACCTCGCGGCTGCGGGAGTTTACGAACACCTTGAGCCAGTTCACGTCATTGGTGCCGTTGCCCTGGTTGTCGCCAAAGGTCTCCACGCGGACGAAGTTTTCCAGGCGGCGTCCCTTGGAGTCGAGGAACGGTTTATCAACGCGGAAATAATGCGAGTCGCCGTGGACGTAAGCTACCGGCTTCTCGAAGGCGATCACCTGGTCGCGCAACGCGACGAGAAAATCGTGGAAGCCGTCAGGCAGGCCGTCAGTCTCGACGAGCGTTTTCGGGTCGCGCAGCGGCGCGCCGACTCCAGTAGAAAGATCAAAGCCGGGATCAGCCTGGGAAATAATCATGACCGCTGCGGAACCGTGGGCTTTGGCCGCTGCAAAGCCGTCTTGCATCCAGGCGATGGTGGCACCGTTGCGGGCCGCGAACTCAAGAGGATCGGGGTTGGTGTCACACAGGTTGTTGCAGGAACCCTGAATGTTGAGCGTGATGTAGGTGACGCCGCCAAAAGTCCAGCGGCGGTTCTCCACGCAAGGCGTTGGGCCTTTCACGCCCAGACAAAGCGGCGTGGACTGTACTTCCATGCGCATGGGATTCTGGCCGAGCGAAAACGGAGTGCTGAAGAACAAAGCGCGCTCGTGGTCGAGCCGTTCGAGCGAGTTGAAGCCGCCGTTGGACGCGCGGTCACAATCGGTCCAGTCGTTGTCGCCGGTGGTGAAGACGGCCGGGGCCTTCAGCGCGTTGAAGAACCCAAGAGCCTGCGTGTAGAGAGCGTCCGTGCAAGTGGTAGGCGTGACCGAACCCGGTGTGCCGTTGCCGGCCTTCAGATCGCCGTCATGCACGGTGAATGCCAACTCCTGCTTGTTCATGTCGGCAATCAAGTTGGGAACGCCGACTTGCGCCTGCACGTCAGAGTACGGCAGGTCGCCCCAGAGTCCGATGGCATACTTGCTGCGGCGTTCGCCGTCGTCACGGCTGTCGTTGTCGCGGCCCTGTGTGGACTGGGCGATGGTGGTTACCGCAAGAGCCAGCACGGCGATGGCCAGCACGAACACATTGCGCGTCACGTCTTTCATGGTTGTCATTCAGATTCCTCTCCGTTGATTGCGCCGGGCTGTCCGCAAAACGGAACAACCTGGGCAGCGGGCAAATCTAGCTGCCGTTGTTTAAAGGAATGTGAAGGGAGAGTTAAAGTTTGTAGCATCCGGAGATAACGACAGATGCGATGAGATGAGCGGGAGATTCAAGCAGAAACATCACGAACATTCCCCATTAGTTTCCTACCAAATACCCTCGGGTTCGGGCCGAGAGAGCGTGGTGAAAACTCACCGTAGCTGCATGGCAGGTGGAGGATTCTCGGGATCTGATGACAAGTCCGTGAGGGCTTGGTGCGTTCTAAGCAGGTTGTTGCGAAGAGGGAGCGGTCAGAAGAAAGGCCCGGGAAAAGGTAAAGGCTGTGACATTGGTTATGCTCTAGCCGCCAACTCCTGCGAGGGAGTCAACAACGTGGATGCATGTACCGTCACAGCCCTTGATGTGAATACTGCTTTCGCAGCCCCCAACCCCGGCTTTCCCCTCGCAGAGACTGCCGGATTTTTCGGGTCGGAGCGTCCGGCAAATTGCTTCACCGAACCAATCACCCAGTCTACTTCGGCCCAGAAGCTGTTTATTTCAACTGAACCTTTCGACCGTCGACGTGGGCAATCCTACATTAAGGACGCGTGTTGTCAATACACAAGAGTTGTGCAAACGAAGATTTTTTTCGACATCACATGTTGAATGTGCAAGCCGCAAAAAATGCGGATGGGAAATGTGCGCACGGAATTTCACCCGCGATATCCACAGCAGTTTCCACAAACTGTCTGAAGTCAAAGGTCGGTGGCCGGGCGGTATCCAACGAATCTCTTGACGCGCAGCGCCGCTTGCCTCATTGTTGCTGAGACGGCATAAAAGCCACCGGGAGTAAATGGCAAACCTCATCGCATACGTTGACGGCGGTTCGCACGGCAGTCCGGGGCCATCGGGCATTGGCGTGGTCATCGAAAAGCCGGATGGCGAGTTGGTCCGCATTGCCAAATGGATCGGACATCAGGACAACAACGTGGCCGAATACGCGGCGCTGCTTGAAGCCCTGCAATTTGCAGTGGAACTGAAAGCAACGGCGCTGCACGTCTATTCCGATTCCGAGTTGGTGGTGAAGCAAATGACCGGCGAGTACGCCTGCCGAAGTCCGCGCCTCTATTCCCTGAACTGGATGTGCCGCAAGCTGGCCCGCTCGATGAATTTCTGCATCGCGTACATTCCCAGGGAACATAACGGCGAAGCCAATCGCCTGGCCAACAGCGCAGCGCGCTGCCGCACGAACCTCAGCGATCCGCTGCCCGCGTAACTTCTCTCTTACAGAAATTTTCAACCCGCCAGGCGCCAAAGGCCAAGCAGGCCGCCGATTTCTTACGGCACGGTCAGCACCGGGCAGGGTGCGCCGGCCATGATGCGATACGCCGTCCGCGCCCGCAAGACTCCGGGCCGGAAGGCGTTCCGGATGCCCAGAGCCACCAGGCTGACCTTTTTTTCTTCAGCGACGCGCAGTACGGTCTCCGCCGTGCTGCCAAACGCAACTTCAAATTCCGGATGAAATTCCGCCAGCGCCGGGCCAAACGTGTTGCTCATCTTCTTAGCGACCGTCTCGCGGAATGACTTTTCGTCGGACGTGGTAGCTTCGCCTTCCGGGACGACGTGCAGCACGGTGACGCTCGAGCCGTACTGCCTGGCCAACAGAGCAATGTACGGCAAGGCTTTCTTGCTGAGTTCGGACAAGTTGGTGGGATAGAGGATGCTCTTGAACGGCGCTTCGGCGTCAAAGGTGGTTCCCGGACCAACGGTCAGGATGGGGCAAGTCGCCACACGGCAGATTTCTTCCAGCACGGAGCCGAGCAACATCTTGCGCAGGCCGGTGCGTCCGCGAGTGCCGGCCACCAGCAGATCAATGTGATTGTTGGCGACGATCTTCAACAATTCATCCTTGAGGTTGCCTTCCCCCAGCACCAGCGCCGGCTTCATCCCTTTGAGCACCGGCAAATCGCGCAGGGCCACCAGTTGCGCCGTGGCGTTCTTGCCCGCGGCTTCATAGAGACGGGGGTCGGACACGCCGGAAGAAAAAGGCGCAGCCGGCTCGATATGGCAGAGATGCAGCGTCGCTGCAAAGGCCCGGGCAACCGCGCTGGCGTGGGGCAGAGCGGTCAACGAAGCTTCAGAGAAATCGGTGGCGAAGAGAATGTTCTTCAGCTTAGGGGAAGTTGGCGCGATCAGGTTGGGTGCAGCCATAATTCACCTCTTTAGCATGCTAGGTCATCATCCTATGTCCGGGGCGTCGCCCAAAACGGTGATATTAATCACATTCGTTCCCCGCCCCAAGGGCCGAGCAGCGAACGTCACACCTTCCATGTGAAGTTCGGGAGCGTGAGCCCGAGGGGCGCGAACTTCGGGGGCGAAAGCTGTGTACGCCAGCCCTCAAATCATATTCCCCTTCCCGCCCAAGCACTTACAAACCGTGAATCCTTTTGCGGGGTGGGCCCGTATACCGGACAGGCACATATATGATGAGCCCGCTGGTGGAGACAATGCTGGGAACTGTGCTGGGCGTGGAGAGCGAAGCAGTACGGCTGCGCGGCGGCGACGTGGATGCCATTGCCACGCTGATGCAGCGCTACCAGCATCGCCTGTACCGCTACATGCTGCGCATGGTCCGCCAGCCCAGCACGGCGGAAGACCTCTTCCAGCAAACCTGGCTGCGGGTGATGGAGCGCTCGCCCAGCTACGATCCGCGGCGGAGTTTTGAAGGATGGCTGTTTGCCATCGCGCACAACCTGGCGATTGACCACCTGCGTCGGCGGCAGCCGGAAAGCCTGGATGAAGAATTGCCATCAGGCGACACGCGCGCTGACCTGACTCCGGGCCCCGCCGCCGACGCGCTGCAGCAGATGCTGGCGGAAGAGCGGTCCGCCCGCGTGGCGGAAGCAGTGGCGGAGTTGCCGGCGGTGGCGAGGGAACTTTTGACGCTGCGCTTTGAAGAAGAAATGAAGCTGGACGAGATCGCAGAAATCCTCGCGCTGCCGCTAGGTACGGTGAAGACCAGACTGCATCGCGCGCTGAGAAGTTTGCAGAAGTCGTTGTGTACGGAGCCTGGAAAGCAGTCCGGGCAGACGAAAACAGGAAATTGAATTGAACGCGAGATTCGAATATGAGTGACATAAACATGGACGCACATACTGAGAACGAACATTCCGCGATCCGCGAGCTGCTTACCCTGGCTGCGGCCGGCGCACTGGACGCCGTCGAGCAACGCCAGGTGGAAGAACATCTGCTCCGGTGCGACGCTTGCCGCGCGGAGTTCCGCGGGCTGGGCCGGCTCGCCAAGAGTTTGCAGGAACAGCCGATGCCGCAGATGCCTCCGGGGCTGATGCAACAAACCCGCCGGCTGCTGGAGTTGCGCGCCCAGGCCCAGCGTTCCCATACACACCAAGCCCGCCGCTGGAACCGCCTTATGTTCGGCGCGCTGGCTCTGCTGGGCTGGACGCTCACGCTGCTGAATTGGCCGCTGTTGCGCATGCTCGACCGCCCGCTGATGCAGACATTCAACGTTTCCTCCACGCAACTCACCGTGTTGTGGACCACATACATTCTGGCCGCTTGGCTGGCGACGGCCCTGGCCGCCGCGGTACTGGGCAAGCGTTTCCGGCAAGAAGAGAGGGCTCTATGAACCGTTTTTCTGATGAAGTTCGCATTATTCCTCCTGTGGCATGGATCATTGCCGTGCTCGTTGAGTTCTGCATGTTTTGCCTCCTGCTGTTCGTGGCCATGCCCAACGATCCCAAGCTGCGCCTGTGGCCGTTCGCCGGGCAAGTTGCATTCGCCTTCTGGCCGGGATTGCTGGTGGGCGCCGTGGTGCTGCTGGTCGGCTACATCAACGCCGACGCGCGCCGCCGCGGCATGCGCTACGTGATGTGGACGTGGCTGGCCCTGCTGATCCCCAACTCCATCGGCATCATTTTGTATTTCGTGATGCGCGATCCGCTGCCGGTTCCCTGCCCCAAGTGCGGCGCAGCGGGACGTCCCGGGTTTGCCTTCTGTCCGCAGTGCGGCGCGGAAATGGCGCGCGCCTGCCCCAGTTGCAAACGCGCCGTGGACGCCTCCTGGAACCGTTGCGCCTATTGCGGCAGCGCGCTGGGACAAGCGGGCCCGACGACGCCACCGATCGTGGGTGCGTGATCGTGGTGCGCGATGGCGTCGGCCACTGACTGTCGGCTCTGTCCAGCCCAGTAAAATGCCGCCTCTTCTAAAACAACGTCATTCCGAGGGCCGGAAGCGAGCACAAGCTTTCTTCATTGTGCGAGCCGGCCCGAGGAACCTTGTGTTTCTTCAATCGAACCGCAAGGTCCCTCACCCCTACTCGGGCGCTGATGACAGCGCGCCCTCGCCCACGGCGTTCGGGATGACGACGCTTATATGGGGAGCTTTCTCAATCCCCAGGCTTGATGCGCCACAGCCCATTGCCCGATCAGCGCGATCTGCGTCATCAGCGGCGAGGTTTTTGGTGCGGCCACTCGCGGCCTCTGTGGTTAACTAATACAGAGAATGCTCCGCTACGTGGTCCTTACCAACCGCAAGCGCGCCATCATCGCCCTGGTGCACACCGTGGCGTTTCTGATCGTCGCCGTGATCACCGGGATGATCACCGTTCATCCCTTACATAAAGGATCGTCCGCCGGCGCGTGGGCGATCGGCGCGATTTACGTTCTGGTCACCACCGCATTGCTGATCCTGACGGCAATTTCCGGAACGGCCCGCGAACGAATCTACTTTGCCTGCTGTACCACCAGCGCCGCCTTCGGACTGGCCCGCCAGATTTTCGGCGACGAGCAGATCCACGTGGCGATTTACGTCCGGGTGATCATGCTGGCCTGCGCGGTGGTGGCGGGCGTGGTGATATTGCGGGGGCATGGGACGCGGCAAATCACTGCTTCGGACTAAAACTCCAGGTGTGGAAACAAGGACAGTTCGCAACCGGACAGCGCATGATTCCACCCTTCGTGGAATCGTTCGGATCTGTGGCAATCAGGAGTTGCGGATCGAAAGGATGGCCGCATTGTTTGCAGTTTCCATTTTCGTCATCTAGGCTGTTTGGACTTAGTGGCGGCATAGAATCCGCTATTCTGACACGATTGCAGGCTCGTGTGCCCACTTAGTACTGAAGATTTTGGTGACGCGCGGCACAATTTGGCGACGCAGCTGGATAGAGCGTGAAGAGGATTCGTATTCAGAAAATAAGCCCAGCGCCGAAGGCGCGAAAGAGCCTAGCCCAGGTGCGTAAGCCCTGGGTCAAGGTAGAAAGATAGAAATTGAGCCCCGTAGGCGGCGACACATCAGCCGCTCCAGTTTCCCTGTTCAGTTTTCAAAGAACGTTTTCTCACCGTCTTTTCCCATCCTGGGTTGGCGACGTCCGTGCGGCTCTTGCCGATGTCTTCCTTCCACCCTCCGTGTTCCTCTGCGTCCTCTGTGGTTGAGTTTTTTCCGATGCCGGCGATCACTCAATGTCCACGGTTTCCCACTCATCCTCAAAATCCACCCGGCCCACGTTGTTCGCCGCCAGTTGCAGGTAGTACCCCAGCAAGCCGCCTTGTTGGCGGTCCAACGTTCCATCCACCACCGCCTGGGCGGCCTTGGCAATGGCAATCTGTATCCCGTTAGCATCGTCCAGCGCCGGTAGTTCCAGCTTCTTCGGACGCGCCTCGTCCATCGCCACGTGCATGTGGCACAGCTTCTTGCCCCGCACTTTCGGCGCACGGCACCGCAACCCGTTCGGCTTGATCCACGTGCACCGCGGAGCATGGTTGGCCCGCTCCAGATTCGCCCGCATCCGCTTGTATATGTTCTGGCTGCCTTCATCAAATTGCATCGCCAGGTCCCGTGCGTGTGGCTTCTTTTCCAGATAGAGCCGGTAGGCGTCATAGGCTTCAGTGAGTTGCCTGAGCAGTTGCCCGGCTTCACTGGCCCGCCATGTTGCGTGTGCTTCCCTCAGGCGACGCTCATCCCGCATCTTCCACACGGCGTTATATTGCTCCTGGCTCCTCGCGCTGCGCCACAATTCGTTCTCTTTCGCCGTCATGCCGCTGTTGCCCACTTCTGGTTCCGATTCTGGTTCCGATTCAGCTTCCGCTATCGGCGCGAGCTCCGTCACCTGCTCCGGCGACTCCGCCTGCCTCGCCCCGCTCAGGTGTTCCGGTATCTCCACCGGTCCAATCCCTGTTTCCATGCGGACGGCCATTTCCGCTCCCGCCGTCGATAAGGCTCCTGCTTCCATTCCCAAACCAGCTTCTATTCCAGTTCCTGCCACTTCTTCCATTGCCATGTTCTGTTCTTCTCTTTCTCCGCCCGGTTTCTGACTGTTTAGCTGCTGTTCAGACGCAATGACCGTTGCGCCTTCCGCTTTTCATCTTCTTGTTTTTCCGATCACCCGACCTGTCCCGGCCTGCCGTGGATCACCCGATCAAGTGCGATCATCCGATGCTGCCCCTTCTATTTGCGCTTGCCATATTCAACTCCCTTCTTGCTGTTCCGATGACCCGATGTCCCGATGTCCCGATGACCCGATCCATTAACTCTCCCATTAATCACCATCCCGTTACCCCAGGCCCCACCCCTCCCATTGCGCGGGCGTTGCAAACAAAAGGTTTATCCGATTCGACCCAACGGTCACCCAGCTGTTTACTCATCAATAAACCTTCCTCCTAACCCCTTCATCCCTTTAGCCTTAGCGTCCTTTGCGACCTTGCGGTGAAATCTGGTTTTCCGACTCTGGCCAATAGCCAAAGGCCAACAGCCAACAGCGTCGTTTTGATCGGAGAAATGGGACGAAAGATAAGAGACCCTAGCACGTTTCGATAGACGAATCAATCACGAACTAGTACATCTTGACAAAACCATTTCATGAACGGGGGTGTTTTTTGTGGCCCTCAGCCTGCGGAAGCCCCGAAACGGGGCGCAAGAACGTTTGAGCAGGAATTCGTTGCGCTTCTGAAAAAACACGGGATTGATTACGATCCAAGGTTTGTTTTTGGTTGAGGTGTCGCACCCTCCGGGGCTCACCTTCTAATCTCACCCTCACCCAGGGCTTACGCACCTGGGCTAGGCTCTTTCGCGCCTTCGGCGCTCGTCAGCCCCCATCCGCGTTCATCCGCGGTAAAATTCCTTTGCGCTCTCTGCGTCCTTTGCGGTGAACTCCTCCCCCATCCAATGTGTTACGCTTTTAATTGACTTTCTGTGCCTAAAATGGGGAGATTCGGAAACCCCGGACGCTCTCGCGCGTACCTCTATATGAGCGCGGGAGCGGCGGTAAGTCGGCGAGGAAATCGGCTGCATCCAATGTGCTAGGCTTGAAACGGAAGACTTTGTCTAACAAGTCAGGATCCATACAAGTCGCCAAGAGTTAGAAGTCAAAAGGGACTAACCATTGATCGGAAAAGTACTCGCCAAGGTTTTTGGCACCCAAAATGAACGTGATCTGAAGCGGATACATCCGCTGGTGGATGAGATCAACGCGCTTGAGCCCGCGATGCAGCAGCTCACGGACGAGCAGCTGCGCGCCAAGACCGACGACTTCCGCGCGCGCATCAAAGCCCGGCTCCAGCATGAGGACGACGAGTTGGCCCGCCTGCAAGGCGAGATGCAGACCGCCCCGGCGCAGCAGCTTCGCGACGAGATGGGCGAGTTCACCAAGCGCCGCCTGGAACTGCGCAACGCCGCGCTGGATGAGGTCCTGCCGGAAGCTTTTGCCGTGGCCCGCGAAGCCGGCCGCCGCGTGCTCAACATGCGCCACTTTGACGTCCAGTTGATTGGCGGCATCATCCTGCACCAGGGCAAGATTTCTGAAATGAAAACCGGTGAAGGCAAAACGCTGGTCGCCACGCTGCCGGTGTATCTGAACGCGCTGGCCGGCGACGGCGTGCACGTGGTCACGGTGAATGACTACCTGGCCAAACGCGACTCAGAATGGATGGGCAAGCTCTACCGTTTTCTGGGGCTGAGCGTGGGCGTGATCGTCCACGAGCTCGACGACGACGAGCGCCGCGAAGCCTACCTGGCTGACGTGACCTACGGCACCAACAATGAATTCGGCTTCGATTACCTGCGCGACAACATGAAGTTTGATCTGGCCGAGTGCTGCCAGCGCGGCCACAATTACGGCATCGTGGACGAAGTGGACTCCATCCTGATTGATGAAGCCCGCACCCCGCTCATCATCTCCGGCGCCAGCGACGAATCCACCGACAAATATGACCGCGCGGACCGCGTGGTCCCGCACCTGGTCAAGGGCGAGGAGATTGAAAAACCGCCGGGCGAGCCCAAGGAATATACCGGCGACTACGTGGTTGACGAGAAGCACAAGACCTGCACCATCACCGACCAGGGCTGGGAAAAAGTCGAAAAGCTGCTGGGCATTGACAACATTGCCGATCCCGACAACTGGCCGATGAAGCACCACGTGGAAACCGCGGTGAAGGCCCACGCCATGTACAAACGCGACGTGGAGTACGTGGTGAAGGAAGGCGAAGTCCTGATTGTGGACGAGTTCACCGGCCGCCTGATGCCCGGACGCCGCTGGTCAGACGGGCTGCACCAGGCCATTGAAGCCAAGGAAAAGGTCAAAATCGAACGCGAGACGCAGACGCTGGCCACCATCACGTTCCAGAATTACTTCCGCATGTACAAGAAGCTGGCGGGCATGACCGGCACGGCGGAAACCGAAGCGGCGGAGTTTGACAAGATTTACAAACTGCAAGTCACGGTGATTCCCACCAACCGCGAGATGCGCCGCGTGGAGTACCCGGACGTTGTTTATCGCACGGAGAAAGAAAAATACTTTGCCGTGGCCGACGAAATCCAGAAGATCGCCGAAGGCGGCCGCCCGATTCTGGTGGGCACCACATCCATCGAAAAATCTGAACGGCTCAGCGATCTGCTGAAGAAGAAGCAGGTCAAGCACGTGGTGCTGAACGCCAAGTTCCACGAGAAAGAAGCCGAGATCGTGGCCCAGGCCGGTCGGCTGAACGCGGTGACCATCGCCACCAACATGGCGGGCCGCGGCACGGACATCCTGCTGGGCGGCAATCCGGAATTCATGGCGCGCCAGGAGATGGTGAAGAAAGGCATCGCCCAGCAATTGAAAGCCGCGGGCGGCGAAGTCGTGCTGGAGCAGGACACCTCGGAAGCCACTGTCTTCTACTACAACGGCGTCGAGTACAAATGCCCGCTGGACAAATGGAACGAGGCGTTCAATAAGTATAAGAAGGATACGGACGCGGACCACGAGAAGGTGGTCGGCGTAGGCGGCCTGCACATTCTGGGCACCGAACGCCACGAGGCCCGCCGCATTGACAACCAGTTGCGCGGACGCGCCGGACGCCAAGGCGACCCCGGTTCGTCGCGCTTCTACCTGTCACTGGAAGACGACCTCATGCGCATCTTCGCGCGCGCATGGGTGTCCGGGCTGCTGCAGCGGCTGGGCATGGAAGAAGGCGTGCCCATTGAGTCGCGGATGATCTCCAAACGCATTGAAGGCGCGCAGAAAGCGGTGGAAGCGCAGAACTTTGAGTCGCGCAAACACGTGCTGGAATATGACGACGTGATGAACAAGCAGCGCGAAGCCGTGTACGGCCTGCGTCGCGAACTGCTTTCCGGCATTGATCAGAAAGAACTGATCTTGGAAGACTACGTGACTGGGATGGTGGCCGAAGCGCTGGACCGCTTTGCCCCGCGCGACGTCCACGTGGAACAGTGGGACCTGGACGGGCTGCGCAAGTACCTGATTGACAACTTTGGCCTGGACTTGGCCAAAGCCGGCGTTGACGCCGACAAGCTGAATCGCCAGGAGCTGGGCGACGCCGTCTTTGAAAAACTGCAGGAACTCTATAACGCCAAAGAAAAACAGATGGGCGCGGACGCCATGCGCTACCACGAGCGCATGATCATGCTCAGCGTGATGGACACCCAGTGGAAAGACCATCTGCTCAACATGGACCACCTAAAGGAAGGCATCGGGCTGCGCGGTTACGCCCAGCGCGATCCCCTGGTGGAGTACAAACGCGAGTCGTTTGACATGTTTGAGAGCATGATGCAGCGCTTCCAGGAAGATACGGTGCGCTACTTGTTCCACATGCAACTGGTGGAGGCCCAGCAGGCGCCAGCCATGGTCGCCGAAAAAAATGACGCCGAAGAAAATGGCGGCGAGCCGCCGGCTCCGTCGCGCAGGCGGGCTTCGACTTCGGTGGACGATTTGGAAGCGCAATTCCAGCGCCGCAAGAAACGCGAACTCGAGCAGGCACGCATGGCGGGATCGAACGGCAGCACCGCGCCGCAACAGGTTGTCCGCGGACAAGCCAAGGTGGGGAGAAACGATCCTTGCCCTTGCGGATCAGGCAAGAAGTACAAGAAATGCCACGGCGCGGAGCAGACAGCGTAAGTAGCAGCTAGCGCCTAGCCGCTAGCTGCTAGCTTTTGGCCATTAGCCATTAGCATTAGCCATTACCACTCAGCGGTTGGCACTTAGCCATTGGCACTTGGCCGTTCACCCTTACTGTCAAGCAGTGCCGGAATGGAATTTGCGGCTTTGGTTAACTTGAAGTCAGATTGGCCCCCAGCGCCGGAGGCGCGGGATGAGTTAGCCCAGGCCGGACCGGGGCCCCCGGCAAGCCCGACTTTGGCTTGCTGGGGTGGTTAAGGCCTGGGTAAGCGTAGAAAAAAAACGAAAGCCCCTTTAGGGGCGACACGTTCTTAGCTTCCAGAAGCTACGGCGGACCGGATGAACAACATCGGTTCGCCGATTTCGTTTTTTGACAACTGAACAGGGGGTGGCACAAAACGGCTGTTGGCCTTTGGCTCTTGGCCCTTGGAAGCTAGAAGAAGGCTTCAAGTGAGCTGCGGCCAAAAGCCAACTGCCAAGAGCCAAATGCCATCTTCACAAAAAGAAAGGAGCGGGCTCGGAACCCGCTCCTTTAGAAACACGCTGGGAAAGTTCTAGTGACCGCCTCCGCCGCCGGGACCGCGTCCGCCGCCACCACCGCGCGGACCGCCACGACCTCCGCGGCCGCCGCGTCCACCACCGCCTCCGCCATGACGGCGTCCACCGCCTCCGCCACCGGGCCGGCCGCCACCACCGCCACGCGGACGATCAGGCCGCGGAACGGCGCCAACGGTTTCCCGGTTGGCGTCTTCACGATTGAAGTTCGGTTCGCCTTCTTCAGCTTCTTCAAAGTTGCCGCCGCCTTCAAAGGTGACGGTTTCTTCTCCGGGTGCGTTGGAAGCTGCGCGCGGGGCCGGAGCCTCGCCACCGTCGCCGGACGGCGCCGGTCCGCCTTCCCCTTCGCCGCCGCCTCCGCCCATCTTGGCGCGCTGTTCGCGCAGGATGGCTTTGCGGCTCAGCTTGATGCGGTTGCCTTCAATGCCCAGGACTTTCACCAGCACCTGGTCGCCTTCTTTGAGCTCGTCTTCCACGCTGCGCACGCGATGTTCCGCAATCTCGCTGATGTGCAGCAGGCCGTCCGTTCCCGGGATGATCTCCACGAAGGCGCCGAACTCGGCGATCCGAACCACTTTGCCCAGATACGTCTTGCCAACTTCCGGCACCGCGGTCAGATCGTTGATCATCTGGATGGCTTTCTGCGCGGAAGGTCCGTCGCTGGAAGCCACGTTGACTTTGCCGGTATCGTCCACGTCAATCTTCACGCCGGTCTGCTCGATGATGCTGCGGATCATCTTGCCGCCGGGTCCGATCAGGTCGCGGATCTTGTCCGTGGGAATCTGCAAGGTGTAAATGCGCGGAGCAAACGCGGAGATATCTTCGCGCCCGCCGCTGATCACGCCTTCCATCTTGTCCAGGATGTACAGCCGCCCGCGCCGCGCCTGCTCCATGGCTTCATGCATGATTTTGGACGTTATGCCCATCACCTTGATGTCCATCTGCAGCGCGGTAATGCCCTTGCGTGTTCCGGCGACTTTGAAGTCCATGTCACCGTAATGGTCTTCCGCTCCGGCAATGTCGGTGAGGATGGCGTAATCGTTGCCTTCCTTTACCAGTCCCATGGCGACTCCGGCCACCGCGGACGACAGCGGCACGCCGGCGTCCATCAGCGAGAGTGACGCTCCGCAGACCGTGGCCATCGAAGACGAGCCGTTGGATTCCAGAATGTCGGAAACCACGCGCATGGCGTAAGGCCACTTGTCGTCACTGGGCATCACGGCCAGAATGGCGCGTTCCGCCAGTGCTCCGTGTCCGACTTCGCGGCGTCCCACGCCGGTCATGCGGCCGACTTCGCCCACGGAAAATGGCGGGAAGTTGTAATGCAGCATGAAGCGCTTGCGGGTTTCGCCTTCAAAACGCTCGATGCGTTGCGCGTCATCGGGCGTGCCCAGCGTGGTGGTCACCAGCGCCTGGGTCTCGCCGCGGGTAAAGACCGCCGAACCGTGCACGCGCGGCAGGACGCCCACTTCAATCCAGATGTCGCGGATCTGGTCAAACTCGCGGGCATCCGGACGGCGCCGCTTGTGCGTCACCTGGTCGCGGAAAATCTTCTCGCGTAGCGCTTCGTAATAATGCGAGAGCTTGTGTTTGGCTTCGTCGTCATCTTCCGGAAGCTCGGCTTTCAGCTTGTCCTTGATCTGTTTGACCAGTTCGTAGCTTTCCAGCTTAGGATGCTTCTTGGTGTCCAGCGCGTCGGTCAGTTCGTCGCCGACTTTGGACTTCAGCTGGTCGAAGTAGGCCTGATCGAACTCCGGCGCTGCGACTTCGCGCTTCTTCTTGCCCGCTTTGCCCGCCAGGTCGCTGATGGCCGCGCAGATCTTCTTGACCTGCTCGTGGCCAAACTCAATGGCTTCCAGCACGCGGTCTTCAGAGATTTCCTTGGCGCCGGACTCCACCATGCAAATGCCTTCCGCCGTGCCCACCACCATGATGTTGAGCAGGCTCTCGGCCATTTCCGCGTAGGTGGGGTTCACCACCATCTGGTCATTCACAATGCCAATGCGCACCGCGCCCACCGGGCCGTGAAACGGAATGTCAGAAAGCGTCAGGGCGCAGGAGGCGGCGTTGATGGCCAGAACGTCAGGATCGTTTTCCGAGTCGGCGGAGAGCACCAGGGAGATCACCTGGGTCTCATTGCGGAAGCCTTCCGGAAAAAGCGGGCGGATGGGGCGGTCAATCTGCCGGCAGGTGAGGACTTCGCGTTCGCTGGGACGGCCTTCACGCTTGATGAAGCCGCCGGGAATGCGTCCGCCGGCGTAGGTGTATTCGCGATAGTCAACAGTCAGGGGGAAGAAGTCTATGCCTTCCCGCGGTTCAGGATTGCAGCACGCCGTGCCAATCACAACGTTGTCGCCGCTGCGGACAATGGCTGAGCCTTGGGCTTGTTTGGCCAGATGTCCAGTTTCCAATAGGAGAGTTTTGCCGCCTGCAAGTTCAACAGTGGCTGTCTGTTTCATGAGTTCCTCTTTTCCAGGAGGACCAGCAGTTCTTTAGAGCGAGAGCAATCTAAGTACGATTCCGAGAGTCGCGTGGCATAGGCACACTGGTCCGTGCGCGTTTCACACACGTGTGCCGTCCGCGGGATTCGTCGGCAAAAAACGTCCGGTCAATCGGTTATTTACGGATTCCAAGTTTCTGGATGACGTCTTTATAGCGTTCGGTATCGTACTTCTTTAGATAGTCCAGCAAACGACGACGCTTGCTGACCATCATGAGCAGACCGCGCCGGGAGGCATGGTCCTTCTTATGGGTCTTGAAGTGCTCGGTCAACTCACCAATCCGCTCGCTCAGGATGGCAATCTGCACTTCCGGGCTACCGGTATCGGACTCGTCCCTGCGGTAACGGTGGATGACGTCGGACTTGCGCTCTCTCGCTAACACTTAAGCTGGTGCACTCCTATCTCTAAATCTTGTCCCTCTAGTAACTTATGCAGAATAACACGGCGGGTGTGAGGCTGGCAAGCTGAGGCGAGTTGGCGGCGTCCGAGCCGCCAGCCGAAATCCTGAGCGCGGCAGCGCGAAAGATCTCTGCATTTGAACTGGGTTTCATGGACCGCAGTCGCCCTTGCCTGCGCAGGTTTCAGGCTTGGAAAACGGCGAATGACGGCTAGCCAGCAAGAATTCTCATTCCGCACCGAAGGCCAGGAATCTGCTTTTCCGATCACAGCGAGGTCGGCGATCGCGCGCGATTCTGGCGATTCTTCCCGCCCTCGCCTGCGCTGAAGCGTGCTAGGGAAACCCCAAACGCCGCCGCTCGCCTCAGCGGTTGACTCGAACAACGTCGCCAGCGCGGGTCCTGAATTCCACGTGATCCGCATCGATCTTTGCGGCTCCGACTGGTGATTCCATGGTTAAAGGCGGCGCTTCGTCATCAAAGAACCAGGACAGGCAAAGCGGACGCTGATGATTGCTCAGGAGAATCGGCGATCGCGGAGCAACCCAGGTTCTACAATCCAGAACCGGCTGCTTCATGGTATCTCTGAATCCGACGAGGTAGGAATGGGACACGCCTCTATCCTTCCGCGTGATGATCATCGCCTGCGTTGACTGATGTACGAAACCCTTCACCGCCCTCCCGTTCACGTTCACTACCGTTGCCGGCCTAAACCAAAACACCGTTGTGTAGCCGTGGAAGACCGTGTATGTCACAACCAAAACTGCAAAAACCAGAAGCAGCAAGCTGAGCCAGAGGAGCGCTTTCATTTCAATTACCTTAGACACCGAAAGTTGCAGTTTTTCCCTGCTTCAGACGACAGTATCCATCCATGCAATCAAATCCCGCGTCACCTCGTCCCGATTTGTCTCATTGAACAGCTCGTGCCGGGCTTCGGAATAGAACTTGTGTGAAAGATTCTTGAGACCCGCCGTCCGATACGCCGCCAGCAGCGGCTCCAGCGCTTTCGTTCCCGCGCTCGCCGGGTCATGCGTGCCTGAGATCACATAGACCGGAAGGTCTTTTGGCGTCCGCGCCATGCTGGCTGCTTTGGCCATCTTGGCCCAGGCGTCCAGCAGGTCAATCCACAGTTGGACGCGCGCGGCAAAGCCGCACAATGGATCCGCGATGTACTTGTCCACTTCAGCCGGGTCGCGGGAGAGCCAGTCGAACTTGGTGCGTGCCGGCTCAAACTTTTTGTTGAAGGCATCAAAGGTGAGTGATTGCACCAGCGAACTGGTTCCCCGCCGGCCCAGACGCAAACGTTCGAGGCGCGTGATGAGCCTCCCGGCCTGGGCGAGCGGCGTAGGCTGGCCGCTGCAACCTGAAAGCACCGCGCCGGCCAGCGCGTCACCGTGTTCGGCGATGAATTGGCGGACCAGCGTGGAGCCCATGGAGTGGCCGATCACCACGATCGGAATTTGCGGATGTTCAGCCGCCATGCGCCGGTTGATTTGCCAGATGTCGTCCAGGCATTTGTGCCAGCCGTCGCGCTCGGCAAACAGCCCCAGGTCCCCTGGAGTTTTCGCCGTCCGGCCGTGCCCGCGCAAATCACCGGCGTAAACCGCGTAGCCTGCGGAAGTCAGCGCCGATGCCAGGCGCGCGTAACGTCCCGCATGTTCCGCCATCCCGTGGACGATCTGCACCACGGCTTTCGGCGCGGACGTCGGCAGCCAGCGATAGACAAAGATCTCCGCGCCGTCAGACGAGGTCAGGATGAAGTTGGACTCCTGCATGGTCATGCGCGAAGCATTCTAAATCTCTGGCAGTGATGGCCGGGATGCCGGTAAGTGAATATCACTGAGAACTCTTGTCTTTGCCGGCAAGTTCCTGCACGCGTTGCCGCGCATAGTCCCTGGCGGAGAACCGGCACTCGCGGTCATCGCTGCTGATCCAGGGGTCCTCGCCAAAAAGGAGGTACTGCTTGAGGATTTCATCTTCGCCGTTTTCCAAGGTGCAGGTGGCAAGAAACTCGTCCACAATGCGCTTGCAGGCGGCCACCGCCGAGGCGCAGTCGGCGAACTCGCCCGCCTTGTAGCGCTCACTTTCATCCATGTAGTGATAATTGTCGTCAACAAACACGGTATAAAGCATGGCCCGCCTCGCCAGCGCAGCATTCTAACCCTTCAATCTCTTCAGGTCCCTTTGCGCCTCTTTTAGTCCCGGCTTCATCTTCAGCGCGGTCTGGATTTCCCGGATGGCCTCATGCTTGCGCCCTTGCTGTTCCAGCGCGAGCCCCAGATGCCAGTGGGCCTCAGCCAGCGTGGGCGCTTCGCCTTCCGGCTCTTGCGTTAGATATTTGCGGAAGTACGTCTCTGCGCGCGCGGGCTCGTGGCCGCTCAGCAGCAGCGTGTTGCCGGCGGCAAAGTGGGGAAAGAGATCGTCTGGCACTTCTTTTTCCGCCTGTGCCAGAATCCGCTCCAGTTCAGGCCACTGATCTCGGGCGGCGTGCACCTGGGCCAGGATTGCGTACGCCCGCACGCGGCCCGGGTCCACGGCGATCGCCTTGTGCGCGTAGTCGGCGGCTTTGTTGTAATCTTGCCTGCGCTCTTTGAGGTACAGCTCAGCCACAGCTACCAGCGCGGGGTACGACCGCGGATCGGCCGCGGCGGCCTGCAGCAGAAAGGCCTCCTGCTGGTCGAAACGTTTCTCCTTGGCGGCGATTTCCGCTTTGGCAAAATTTCCGCGGACGGCGTCAAGCTTGGCAATGCGCGCAGCCAGCTCGTGCGTCTTGCCTTTGTCGCCGCCGACCATGCCCGGCGCCTCCAGGTGGAAGTCCAGCAGCGTTTCCATAGCATCAATGTTGTTGGGATTCGCGGCCAGCGCGCGTTCGCATTCGCTCCTGATCTTCCTGGCCATGCCCGGCTTCTCAAAAACGCCCGCGTGCTCCACCTTCATGCTGTAGGTTTCCGCCAGGTACACGTGCGCGTCCGAGTGCGCCGGCTGAGCGTCCAGCGCTTGTTGCAGCAGCCGGGCAGCTTCCTCGTGGTCTTCGTAGGCCAGGCGCACGCGAGCCAGCAGCACGAGCGAATCCGCGTCCTGAGGATTCTCCGCCACGCGGGCCTCCAAAATCACGCGCGCTCTCTTGAAGTGGCCGGCGCTCACCAGCGCCGCAGGGCCGGTATCGGCGGCGACAGCCGCGCACGTCAGGCCGAGACACACAACCATGAGACACACGCCCGCCATCCGCCAGAAAGGCGAAGCACACAAATAGGACAAAGACATTTTCATTCGATTAAACGGCCCCCGGGCCCCCATCGCTCCAGAAATCACAGCGACCCCAATATGTTTGATGATAGCTCGAATCCAGCAGACTCTTGTCCTCTTGCGCCCGCGCAGGTAAGATTCGGTTAAGCCAAAGACCTACCCCCGAGCGCAGCCCAATATCGCCATGCATGGCTTTTATAGTGGTTTTCTCCAATCCGCAGAGAGGTTCCCTGACCGCGTCGCCACCGAGTTGCAGCGGACGTCAGGCGCGGTGGAGAGCCTCAGTTACGCCGAATTGCGCCGCCAGTCGGAGTCGGCGGGCCGCTGGCTGCGCGAATCCGGCATGTCAGCCGGCGTGCGCTGCGCCATCATGGCCGGCAACGGGCCGCTGTGGGTCTCAGCCTACCTGGGCATCATGTCCGCCGGAGCCGTAGCTGTTCCGCTGGACACGGCGTTCAACGCCCACCAGGTTAACAAGCTGCTGTGGGACTGCGGCGCGTCCGTGATCTTTACTGATTCCAAGAATCTGCCCGTGGTCGAAGAGGCCGTGGACCAGACGCTGGTCCGCGTGGTGATGATTGACGGTTCCGGTGAAGGCCGCTACTCCAACTTGCTGAGCATGTTCGCCGCCGGCCCCGGAGACTTCACTCCCGCCACCATCCAGGAAAGCGACCTGGCGGTGATCTTGTACACCTCCGGCACCACCTCTGATCCCAAAGGCGTAATGCTCACTCACGGCAACCTGCTGGCGGAAGCCAAGTCCGTGTTCAGCACCATTGCGGTGAGCGAAAAAGACGCCATTCTGGGCGTGCTGCCGCTCTTCCACGCGCTGGCGCAGATGGCCAACCTGCTGCTTCCTTATGCTGTGGGCGCGCGCGTGGTGTATCTGGAAGAGCTGAACACCACGGACTTGCTGCGCGCGTTGAGCGAACGCAACATCACGCTCTTTGCCTGTGTCCCCCAATTCTTCTACCTGATCCACGAGCGCGTGATGCAGGAAGTCAAAAAACGCCCGTGGGCCTCGCGGATGGCCTTCCGCGCGCTCATGAACATCTCCGCCGCGGGACGGGTCACCGGCCTGAACGCGATTGGCATCAACCTGGGGAGACTGTTCTTCGGCAAAGTCCACCGGCTGCTGGGCCCGAAGATGCGGTACTTCGTCACTGGCGGCTCGGCGTTTGACGCCGCGGTAGGCCGCGATCTGGAAAAACTCGGCTTCACCGTGCTGCAGGCCTACGGCCTCACCGAGTGCAGCGGCGCCGCCACCGTCACCCGGCCCAAAGGCGGCGTGATGGGCTCGGTCGGACCGCCGCTCCAGTTCGTGCAAGTCAAGGTCGTTGACCCGCAGCCCGTGGAAGGTCTGCCCCATCCCGTGGGCGAGGTCATCATCGGCGGCGACATCGTGATGAAGGGTTACTACAACCGTGCCGACGCAACCAACGAAACCATCCGCGACGGCTGGCTCTACTCCGGCGACCTGGGCTACCTGGACCGGCGCGGCACCCTCTTTATTACCGGACGGAAGAAGGAAATCATCGTCCTCAGCTCGGGCAAGAACATCTATCCCGAGGAGTTGGAGAACCATTACCTGCATTCTCCTTTTATCAAGGAGATCTGCGTGATGGGGCTGGTGAGCCGGCCGGGCGAGCCGTTTTCCGAGCGCCTGCACGCGGTGATTGTGCCTGACTTTGACGTGCTGCGCGAGCGAAAGATCGTCAACTCGCATGAGGTCATCCGCTTTGACGTGGAGAATCTTTCCGCCGAATTGCCCAGCACCAAACGCATCCTGAGTTTTGATCTGTGGCTTGATCCGCTGCCTCGCACCAGCACGCGCAAGCTCAAGCGTTTTGAAATCCTGCGTCGCGTGATGGCCGGTGAGCGTGGCGGCGCGGAGAGCGCCTCTGCTGTAGAAGAGCCCACAGCGGAAGAAGCCATGTGGCTGTCGCAGCCGGACGTGCAAAAGGCCTTGGCTGTGATCAAAGATGCCAGCAAGGCCAAGAAGCCCGTGCTGCCTTCGTCCAACCTGGAGCTTGATCTGGGCTTTGACTCCATGGAGCGCGTGGAACTCATCGTCGCGCTGGAACGCGAGCTTGACGCCAAGGCCGACGACAAAGTCATCTCTGAGGTTTACACCGTCCGCGAAATGGTGGACGCCATTCTTCAGGCCCGTGGCGGCGCTGCCGGCACGCGAACCGGCCTTCCCGGATGGGACGCCATCCTGGCCTCTGACCCCGATGACCCGGCCGTTTTGAAGTCCCTGCACAACAACGTGCTGCTCACGCTGTGGTGGTTCTTGCTGGGCAAATGCGTGGCTGTGCTCATGCGCGTCTTCTTCAATCTGCGCGTCAGCGGCAAAGATAAACTGCCCAAGTCCGGGCCGTTTATCCTGTCACCCAACCACCAGAGTTTTCTTGATGGGCCCGTAGTCGCCAGCCAGATTCCCTGGCGGCTCTTCAAGAACATGTTTTACGTTGGGACCAGTGAAATCTTTGGCCGGGGCATCCTGAAGTTTGTGGCCCGGATGTTCAAGCTCGTCCCCGTGGACCCCGACTCCAACCTGGTCAACGCCATGCGCGCCGGCGCCATCGGACTCCGTCGCGGCAACAACCTGGTTCTTTATCCTGAAGGCGAGCGCTCCATTGACGGCACGCCGAAGAAGTTCAAGAAAGGCGCCGCCATCCTGGCTGCGCACCTGAAAGTGCCCATCTATCCGGTAGCGTTGGAAGGCTTCTACGACGCTTGGCCGCGCAGCAAGCGGCTTCCCCGCCTGTCAAAGCTGCGCGTGCAGTTTGGCGACCCCATCCAGCCGCCCGACGCGGTGAAGAATCCCGAAGAAACCTACAAGCAGATCACAGGACAACTCCGCGAAAGCGTCGTGCATATGTGGGAGGGCTTGCGCGATCAATCAGGAGAACACGCGCAGGCGACGGGGGATTGAAAAAAGCAGCTAGCGACTAGCAGCTGGCAAATAGCAAAAACCGATTCCTTGGTGCGCTCGGAATGACAAGACCGAAATAAGAGCGTGTGTGCCAAAGACTAGTTGACACTTTGCCTTGGCTAGCTGCTAGCTGCCAATTGCTAGTTGCTTATTCTTCCGCCACCGTCAGCTTTGATTCCACTTCTTTCACGCCGGGGGTTTCGCGGACCATTTGCATGGCGCGTTCACGGTCGCGCGTGTTGCGCACCATTCCTTCCAGCGTGACTGCTCCTTCTCGGACACGCAGCGTGATGCCCTTCAGTCCGGCGTCTTCCAGCCGCTGCTGCACCCGTCCCAGAACTGCCGTGTCATTTTCCGCCGGGGGATCGAGCGCAATCTCATTGCGGACGCTGTTTACGTGGGCGATGTCGCGGACCTTGCGCACCAGAAACTTGCGCGTGCTCGCCAGCTCAACGCTGCCCGTCAACGTTACTACGCTGTCGCCGACCTCGGCTTTTACGTTCTTGTAGTCGCTCTTGCCCGCCAGCAACCGGCCAACAGCGGTGCGAATCCCTTCGTCATAGCGTCCGCCGCGGTGAGTGCGCTGTACCGGCGAGAACGTCGGAAGCGTAAGCAACAAGAACAACGTCAAGGCAATGCCCCGAACAGCAGACATGTTTCCTCCCCTTGCCGCAAGACGAAACGGGTGACACGCAGCCTATGCCGTGTATCACCCGCTTTCATGTTAACAAGGACTTGCCGCTGTCGCTTGGTTAGCGACGGCCGCGAATCAGCCATCCCACCAGCACGCCAACTCCGATACCGGCGACCGCCGCAGCGGTGACGGACGTAAGCGGACGGGCCTTGATCCCCCGGCGGGCATCTTCAGCGGCCTCTTCCGCCGCAACCTGCGTCCGGCGGACGCCTTTGGCCACCGACTTGTAAGCTTCATCCACATTTTTCTTGATGATGGCGGGAATTTCTTTGGTTTTTTCTACTGCTTCTGCGATTTCGTCCTTTACCTGCTGACCGACGTAAGCCACGTTGTCCAGTTTCATGGGGAACTCCCTTTTGAAAAAAAATCGATTTTTAACTGCCGCTTAACTTAGATGCCCAAGGACGGTGCTGCGGTGCCATAAAAGTGTCTCGACACGCGTCCCTGCATCTTGGCAGTCTATATATTGGCGGACCTGGACTGAACTTAAGAAGACTGGGCGTCAACCAGGCTCCGCATCTGGGCGATATACCTTTTGCTGTCAAACTTCCTGGAAGTGCTGTTGAACGCCATGTAACGCACCATGCCGAACACCGGACGGTCAAACCACGGTCGGTCATGTTTGCCCACAATCGCCCAGGCGATGCCCGCGTAGCCATTGGGATCGCGGCCATCCAGTTCGTATTTGTCATTCAGATAGACGGCGGTCTTGAACGCCTGCGCCGGTGTCTTGCTCCATTCCAGAATCTTCTTGGCCCAGTACATGCGCAGGTAGTTGTGCATCCAGCCAGTCACGGTCATCTGCTGCTGCGCGGCGTTCCACAAGGGATCGTGGGTTCGCGCGTATTCGAGCTGGCGTTGCGTGTAAATCGTGCGGCCATCGCCCGCGTGGGCGGCCAGACTCTTGTGCGCCCAGGGTGGTCCGCTCTCAAAGTTGTCGTAATCAGGATTGAAGCGCACAAAGTTCACCGCCAGCTCGCGCCGGACGATCATCTGTTCCAGAAACGCGGCCTTGGCGGCCTTGGGCGCGGCCGCTTTCTGGACAGCCAGCGCCACGGTGTGCGGCCCAATGTGTCCAAAATGCAGGTAAGGCGACAGATGGCTGGTGGAATCAAGCTCCGGCTTGTTGCGATCAGCAACGTATCCGGCAAGCTGGTTTTTGACGAAATGCTTCACGCGCTTCAGCGCTTCGTCGGTTCCCCCGACAAAGTAACTGCTCGGCGGCACGGAACGGTCCAGCGGCCAGCCTTCTGTAATATCCACGTCCGCCTGCAGCGACTGCAAGTCTTCTGGCGCCTTCCACTTCACTTTTGCTTTCGTATTCCCCACCGGGCGCAGAAACTCCGGCAACAAACGACGGATCACCGGACGCGCGGTGTAGGCCGCGTACTGCTCTTTCATCAGCAGCTTGCTGGGGACGATCACGTCGGCGTCCACGGTCCAGAACGGCACGCGCAGGCGCTGCATCACTCGGGCGCGCCAGCTTTCAGGCTCGCGCATGGGGTTCTCATCGCCGACGACCAGCACCGGAAGAACTTCATCGCAAAACTTGAGCAGATGGTGATCAGGAAATCGCCGCAACACAAATCCGATGCCGCGCTGCGCCAGCCGCTTGGCGATCGCCGGGATCCCTTGGTTCAGAAAATGGTAGTGGCGCAGATTGGCGTGCGGATAGAACGGCACGGGCGCGAAGAACACGACGCAGGGCTGGCCCAGCAGGTTGGCGGCGCGCACCGCCACCTCCAGCGCGGGATTATCCAGCGCGCGCTGCGAGCGCTGCATCCAGTACACAACGCATTTGCCGTTAGGATCAGGCGCGCCGGCGCGGCGGACGGTCACGCGCGGATCGGCGGCGAGTTTTTTGAGTCCGTTCATCTTCTGCTTTCGTTGTAACACATGGCCAATTGTCATCGCGCCCCGTTCGCGTCATACTAGAAGGATTATGGAAACCAAAGTGACCACGCCGGCGCGGCCGGACCAGCAGGAAATTGAAGAATGGATTGAGGCGTTTGACGAAGTCATTATTCAGGAAGGCGCCACGCAAGGCACGCGTTTACTGGAAGCCCTGGGCAAGCGGGCCCGTGAAGCCGGCGTCAATGTCCCGGCCACGCTGAATACTCCTTATATCAACACCATTCCCGTGGAAGAAGAGTTCCCCTACCCGGGCGATCGCGTGCTGGAACGGCGCATCAAGAGCCTGATCCGCTGGAACGCCATGGCCATGGTGCATCGCCAGAACAAGAAAGATCCTGGCATCGGCGGGCACATTTCCACGTTCTCATCCCTGGCGACTCTGCTGGAAGTCGGCTTCAACCATTTCTTCCGCGCCAGCTACGGCGACCAGCCCGGCGACTTCATTTACTTTCAAGGCCATGCGTCGCCCGGCGTTTATGCCCGGGCGTTTCTGGAAGGCCGCATCAGCCAGCAGCAGGTGGAAAATTTCCGCCATGAGCTGCGCGACACGCCGGGGCTGTCTTCCTATCCGCATCCCTGGTTGATGCCCCACTTCTGGCGCTTCCCTACAGTTTCCATGGGGCTGGGCCCCATCAGCGCGGTGTACCAGGCGCGTTTTATGCGCTACCTGGAAAATCGCGGCATCATCCAGAAGACGCCGCGCAAAGTCTGGGCCTACCTGGGCGACGGCGAAACCGACGAGCCCGAAGCGCTGGGCTCTTTGACCATGGCCTCGCGCGAGAAGCTGGACAACCTGATCTACGTGGTCAACTGCAACCTGCAGCGCCTGGATGGGCCGGTGCGCGGCAACGGCAAGATCATCCAGGAACTGGAAGCCGACTTCCGTGGCGCCGGTTGGAACGTGATCAAAGTCGTCTGGGGCTCCAACTGGGACGACCTTCTGGCCCGCGACAAATCCGGCATGTTGCTCAAGCGCATGGAAGAGTGCGTGGACGGCGAATACCAGAGTTTCAAAGCCAAAGACGGCGCCTTTGTGCGCAAAGAATTCTTTGGCAAGTATCCTGAGACCCTGGCGCTGGTCGAACACATGACGGACGATGAGATCTGGCACTTGCAGCGCGGCGGCCTGGATCCGCAGAAAGTATTCAACGCCTACAAGCGCGCCGTGGAACACACCGGCCAGCCTACGGTGATCCTGGCCAAGACCATTAAAGGTTACGGGCTGGGGTCGGCGCAGGCCCGCAACGCCACCCATCAGGAAAAGAAGATGACCGACGAAGCGCTGTCGGCATTCCGCGCGCGCTTTGAGATTCCCATTCCGGACAAAGCCGCCAAAGAAGGCCTGCCGTACAAACCGGCGGACGACAGCCCGGAGATCGTTTACCTCAAAGAACGCCGCAAGCAGTTGGGCGGATACACGCCTTCGCGCGAGGTCCCGGACTTCAAGTTTGAAGCGCCGCCGCTGGATTTCTTCGCCGAATCGCTGGCCGGATCCAAAGGCCGCGCCGTATCCACGACCATGGGCTACGTCAGCATGCTGCGCAGCCTGCTCAAGCATCCCAAGCTGGGCAAGCTGGTGGTGCCCATCGTCCCCGACGAAGCCCGCACCTTCGGCATGGAATCAATTTTCCGCCAGGTGGGAATTTACGCCTACCAGGGCCAGCTCTATAAACCGCACGACCAGGAAATGCTCCTTTATTATCACGAAGCCAAAGACGGGCAGATTCTGGAAGAAGGCATCACCGAAGCCGGCTCCATGGCGTCATGCACGGCGGCCGGCACGGCGTATTCGAATTACGGCGTGCCCATGGTTCCCTTCTTTATTTATTACTCCATGTTCGGCTTCCAGCGTATCGGCGACCTGATCTGGGCGTTCGCCGACGCGCGCGGCAAAGGCTTCCTGCTGGGCGCCACCGGCGGCCGCACCACTCTGCTGGGCGAAGGCCTGCAGCATCAGGACGGGCACAGCCTGGTGCTCTCCAGCGTGGTCCCCACCTGCGCCAGCTACGATCCGGCGTACGTGTATGAAGTCGCGGTGATCGTGCAAGACGGGCTGCGCCGCATGTACCAGGAGCGCGAAGACCGCTTCTACTACATCATGCTGTACAACGAAGATTACAACATGCCGGAGATACCCAAGGGCTGCGAAGAAGGAATTTTGCGCGGCCTCTACAAGCTGAAAGACGCAAGCGGAGGCAAGTCGCAAGTGCAGTTGTTCGGCAGCGGCAGCATTCTCAATGAAGCGCTGGCGGCCCAGGCGATCCTGGCGGAGAAATACAAAGTCCAGGCCAGCGTGTGGAGCGTGACCAGCTACAACGAACTGCGCCGCGAGGCCCTGGCCACCGAGCGCTGGAACCGTCTGCATCCCGCGGAGAAAATGAAGCAGCCATACATTCTCTCTACACTCGAAGCCGCTGGGGCCCAGGGGCCGATCGTCGCGGCGACCGATTACATGAAGGCCGTCCCCGACCAACTGGCTCCCTGGCTGGGAACGCGCCTGTCCACGCTGGGCACCGACGGCTTTGGCCGCAGCGACAATCGCGCGCACCTGCGCCGGCACTTTGAGATCAACGCGGAGTCCATTGCGGCAGCGGCGCTGTCGGCCTTGGCCCGCGATGGCAAGTTTGATCCCAAAGCCGCGCAGCAGGCCCACGTTGATCTCGGCGTGGACACGGAAAAGGTGGATCCGGCAAGGGCGTAAAGAGAGCAGCCACCGGCTAGCGATGTAGAACTTTTTGCTGGTTTTTCGCGGATCACTTGCCAAACAAAAGCCGCAGCAGAAGGAAAACAAGAATTGGAGCGGTGAAGTACATCAGGCATCCCCATAGTCCAGGGAGAGCTTGATGTGACCTTGGTGCGGTCGGAGACGTCCTTTGGCGGGGATGTTCAACGAACGATTCTGGCTTCCATGTGTTTAGATCAGTCCGAGGATGTGGGATGCCGATATTGTCGTGAACGAAACCAGATCCTGAGCAATATCGGCAGTTCTCGTTACTTCCTTCGCAAACACAAGGTTTCATATAATTTTGCGACGATCTCTGTGGCGCTTGGCGTTACAAGGCCGGCATTCGCAATGTCTACCTCCTTCCGATCCTTCGTGGCTTTTGCCTCCGGGCGAAAAATCCGTAAGCGGTTTCCATGTGCGGCAGGTTGAACAGAGCTTTTCTTCGATTCCACCTCTAACTCGAAGTTTTGGATATGGCTGCATGGAATCAAGTCCCCAATATTTATAGGCTACGCCGCCTGCAGCAGCTCATCAACACGGTCTTAGAGACATTGCCGAATTTCTTCATTATTCGTCTTATCGCCCTGGCTTTTTGAATTTGTTACCAGGAAATAAAGCGCCGCAGGCGCGCCATAACGGTAGCCCAGGCCGTAAGGCCTGGGAAAACGGATGTAGAATCTGAAGCCCCGGAGGGGCGACACTTGTCACATACCTACAGCAAGAACCATTTTCACATCGTATTCAGCACCAAGGGACGCAGAAAACTGATCGCAAAAGGACTCCAGGCGCAACTCTGGAGTTACACAATGGGCATTTGCCGGAACGTGAACATCGTGGGACTTGCCATCGGCGGAATGGAAGACCACGTTCATGCCCTGGTAGAGCTGCCGCCGAGCATGTCCGTATCAAAAGCGGTCAATCTGCTGAAATCGAACTCCTCACGGTGGATGAACCAGCAGGGGATCAAATTTGCCTGGCAGGAAGGCTTCAGTTCGTTCGCTGTAAGCGCGTCGAACGTTCCGGCAGTGAAGAAATACGTTTTGAATCAGGAAATTCATCATCGCAAGATGAGCTTTGAGGACGAGCTTCTCGTATTGCTCAGAAAGCACGGGATCGACTTCGATCCCAAACACGTCTTCGGTTAGTGCCGCCGCCTACGGGGCTCGCCCCTCTGCGAACCTAAGCCCAGGCCTTACGGCCTGGGCTACCGTTATAACGCGCCTACGGCGCTCATTCGCCGTCAACTTTTCAAGTATCTCATCCATTTCCTCGCAATAATCTGTCTGCAGTTGGCACTCGCCAATGCTGAGAGTTTCCTTCAGAGATTCGTGTGCTTTACGCGCTTTCCAGCCGGAGAGCGGACGAGTAGGCCTTCTTTCCTCCCTCGTCCGTGACTCCCATCACATTCCTTTCGTCCCTCTCTGTACAGAATTACTGGCTCGCAAGAATGTATAATGCGCGACGCGAGTTAGATTTCTCCCCGGGAGGAGCTCCATGCGTGCTGGTTTGCGCTCTACAGCGGCTGCAACAATTCTTATAGGCTTCAGCTTGGTTCTGGGATCTGTGCCCCCTTTGCAGGCCCAAGGCACCATCAAGATTGGCGTGATCACGTCGCTCACCGGCAGCCAGGCGGCTTTTGGCGAAGCCCACAAGAACGGCTACTCCATCGCGCTGGATGAAATCAACGCCAAGGGCGGCGTGCTGGGCAAGAAAATCGAACTCGATTGGTATGACGACCAGAGCAAGCCGGACCAGGCGGTGCAAGGCGTCTCCAAGCTGGTGGACCAGGACCACGTGGCCATGCTGCTGGGCGCGTATTCCAGCGAAAACACCAAGGCCATTATTGGTCCGGTAACCACGCACCAGATCCCGCTGCTGATCCCCACCGCCACCGCTGACAACGTGATGGATTCCAAGTCGCCCTGGGTGTTCCGCATCTGCGCCGGAGCCACCGCCTACGCCAAGGAATGGATTGCGTTTCTCAAGAAGAACGGCGATCCCAAGACCATGGTCATTGTGTACGAGAAGACCAATTTCGGACAGGCCAACATGCAGGCCATGAGAGATGCCGCCACGGCCGCCGGCATCAAGGTGCTGGCCACGGAAGAATATGAGGCCAAAGCCCCGGACTACAAAGCTGTGCTGCGTCGCGTTAAAGACAAGAATCCTGACGTGATTTACTTCTGCTCATACCTATTGGACGCCACCACGCTGATGCGGCAATCCATGGAAGTGGACCTGAATCCCAAGTACTACACCGCCGCCGGCACCGGCTTCTCCGCCGCAGAATTTCCTACCGCCAAGGGCGCGGGCCGCAACGCCGAGTTCACGCTGTCAGTGTCCCAGTGGCTGCCGGAAGCTCCCTGGCCGGGATCGAAGGAATTTGACGCCGAGTACTTCAAGCGCTACAACTCCCATCCGCAGTATCACGCCATGCAGGCTTACCAGTCGCTGCACACCGCGGTGGAGGCCATCAACAAAGCCAAGTCAACGGACGCCGCCAAGATTCGCGATGCCATCAAGAACCTGAACCTCAAGACCAGCGCGTTTGGGCCCATCAAGTTTGACGCCACGGGGCAGAACCAGCACCCGGTACTGATCACTCAGGTGCAAGGCGGACAGTACAAGGTGGTCTATCCTCCGGACATCGCCCAGGCTAAACCGATTATTCCCGCGCCCAAGTGGACGCAGCGCAAATAAGGAGGGCAGCCCAGCTTGCCCCGGTTCCTGACTGATTTCCTGCAAGCCGGCATGGACGGCCTGCTGACCGGCGCGCTCTACGCGCTGATCGGCATGGGCCTGGCGCTGATCTTCGGCGTCATGCGCATCGTGAACTTCGCTCACGGCGCGTTTCTTATGGTCGGCATGTACGTCAGTTGGGTGCTGTTTGACCGGCTGCAGCTCAATCCTTACATCGGGTTTCTGGCGTCGGGAGCTTTTCTGTTCGCGTTCGGATGGGTGGTGTACAAGCTGCTCATCCAGCCCATCCGCGACCGCTCAGACTTCATGCAGATCCTCATGACTACCGGGATTGCCCTGATCCTGGTGGATAGCATTCAACTCAAATTTGGCGCCGACTACCACCAGACCATCATTGATCTCACCAACCGCCCGCCGTTCGGCTTTGGCCCGTTCACCCTGAACCGCGCCGCGCTGATGTCGTTTGCCATCGCCGGAGTGTTCATCGTCGGCTTGCAGCAGTTTGTGGTGCGCAGCCGGACGGGGCAGGCGTTGCGCGCGATCGCGCAGAACCGCGAAGTCGCGCCGCTGATGGGCATCAACGTCACGCTGATTCAAGGCTTCAGCTTTGCTCTGGGCATTGCCATGGCCGGACTCGCCGGCGGACTTCTGCTTCCCGCGCTCTATCTGTTTCCCAGTGTGGGCGAAGACTATACGCTGAAGGCCTTTGTGATCGTAGTGCTGGGCGGCATGGGTTCGATTGAAGGCGCGGCCATTGGCGGGCTGGCGCTGGGCGTAGCGGAAAGCCTGACTAGCGCTTACCTGGGCCAGCAGTGGGCGCTGGCCGTGGACTTTGTGCTGTTCCTGCTGGTGCTGTCGCTCAAACCCAGCGGAATCTTTGGAAGGCAGCGCGCATGAGCACGCTGGGGAGACAACACGCATGAGCGCGCTTCGCGGATGGAAAATCTTCGCTCTGCTGGGCGTGACGCTGGCCTGCGCCGCGGTCCCGCTGCTGGTCCCCAACGACTACGTGTTGCAGGTGGTCTTCCGCATCATGTTGTTCGCCGCGCTGGGACTGGCCTGGAACCTGGTCGGCGGCTACGCCGGTCAGCTCTCGTTGGGCCATGTGGCCTTCTTTGGCGTGGGCGCCTACGGCATGGCCATGTTTTATGCCCACCACGTTCCCGTCTGGCTTTCCGTACTGCTCGCCGCTGGCGTGGCCACCGGTTTTGCCGCGCTCATTGGATCGGTGGTGTTTCGTCTGCGCGGCCCGTACTTCACGCTTTCGACCATCGCCTTTGGCGAAGTGCTGCGCTTGACGGCGACGAACCTTGTCTCCACCGGAGGGGCCATCGGGCTAAGCACGCCGGCGCTGTTCCAGCCAAAATCTTTCTGGAAGATGTTTTATCTTTCCGCCGTGGCGCTGGCTTTTGTCAGTTTTCTGGTGAATGCCTGGACGTCGCACTCGCGCTTCGGCTACTACCTGATGGCCATCCGCGAAGATGAAGAGACGGCCAGCGCCGTGGGCATTGATACCGCGAACTACAAATTGCGCGCGCTCATGGTCAGCGCTTTCTTGACCGCGCTGGGCGGAGCGCTCTACGGCAGCGCTTTCCAGTTTATTGTCCCGGACAGCGTTCTTACCGTGGAGATTTCGGTGCAGATCGCCATCATCACCATGCTGGGCGGCGCAGGCACGCTCCTGGGACCGGTGGTGGGAGCGGTGCTTCTGCTCTCGGCGTCAGAGTTGTTCAAAAACAAGTTTCAGGAAAGCCATCTTCTTATTTACGGCGTATTGATCGTAGTGGTGGTGCTGTTCCTGCCGGAAGGCATTGTGGGCGGCCTGCAACAGTTGCTGCAACGCAAAGCCAAGCCCCCGGCCAGCGCCGCGCCGGCCACGGCTCCGGCCCAGGGAGGCGACTGACGTGGACACCATTCTTGAACTCCGCAACGTCTCCAAGCGCTTTGGCGGGCTGCGCGCCGTAAAAGACGTGTCGTTTCATATGGGCGAAGGCGAGATCCTGTTCGTCATCGGTCCCAACGGCGCGGGCAAGACCACGGTCTTCAACCTGATCAGCGGCTTCTTCCACCCGGAAGAAGGGACCATCCTTTTTCATGGTCACGACATCACGCGCGCCAAGCCGCATGTGTCCGCCCGGCTGGGCGTGGGCCGCACCTTCCAGATCGTGAAGCCGCTGCCCAGTCTCACCGTCCTGGAAAATGTGATGCTGGGAGCGTTCATGCACACCGGTCATCTGCATCAGGCGGAAGACGAGGCGGCCAAGATCCTGGACTTTCTGCAAATGTCGCACATCAAAAACTTCCCGGCGCGCGGGCTGCCGCTGGCTGCGCTGAAGCGCCTGGAGATCGCCCGCGCCCTGGCCACCAAGCCCAAACTCATCCTGCTGGACGAAGTGGTCTCCGGTCTGACCACCAGCGAAGCCCTGGCCCTGGCCGACCTGATCAAGCGTCTGCCGGAGTGGGGCGTGAGCGTGGTGGGCGGCGTGGAACACGTGATGCAAGTGGTGATGAAGATCTCTGATCGCGTGGTGGTGCTGGATTACGGCGCGAAAATCGCTGAGGGCAAGCCCGCCGACGTGGTGAAAGACCCGGCGGTCATCGTTGCCTACCTGGGCGCCAAATACAAGGAGATGGTGCATTGAGCGCGGCGACGAATCCGGCGAACTCGTCCGGCGCAGCGCCGACCACGCCGCTGCTGGAACTCAGCAACGTCACGGCCTACTACCGCGACTTGCAGGCCTTGTTCGGCGTGACGCTGAAAGTTGCCGCCGGAGAAATCGTGACGCTCATCGGCTCGAACGGCGCGGGCAAGACCACGCTGCTGCGGGTGATCTCCGGCCTGAAGCCTGCCGCTTCCGGGACGGTGCGTTTTGAAGGACAAGACGTTTCGCGCGTCCCTGCTCACAAAATGGTAGCGATGGGAGTAAGCCACGTGCCGGAAGGCCGCCAGGTCTTCCCTTTCCTCACAGTGCGGGAAAATCTTTCGCTCGGCGCCTACACGCCGCGCGCTCGCGCCACCATGAAGCAAGCCATGGAAGAACAGCTCGCGCTCTTTCCCCGCCTGGGTGAGCGAATGAACCAAATGGCCGGCACGCTTTCCGGCGGCGAACAGCAGATGGTGGCCATCGCCCGTGGCCTCATGGCCAAACCAAAACTTCTTTTGCTGGACGAACCTTCGCTCGGCCTGGCGCCGAAAGTAGTGGACGAGGTCTTCGACAAAATCCAGGCAGTGCGCCGCACCGGAATCACCATGATGATTGTGGAACAGAACGTGGTCAGCGGGCTCAGCATCGCCGACCGCGGCTATGTGATCCAGACCGGCTCGGTGCTGCTGGAAGATACCTCCGCCAATCTCCTCAAGAATGAAATGGTGAGGGCGGCGTATCTGGGGCTGTAGCGTTCATCCGCGCCATTCACAGCGGCTGCAGACTCTTCACAAACTCCGAATCCTTGCTGATGGAGATCAATCCATAGTGCGGCGGCAGGAACCAGGTCAGCCGGTACATGATGCTGCCAAATTGTTCCTGGTTATCAAAGTCTTCGGCAAACACTGAGAAGACCAGAGACTGTGCCGGAGTTTTGCCGGGATCGTTCAGCAGCAGGACTTTCAAGTCCGCGCTGCCGGTTTTCTTTTCCAAAAATTGCCGGATCACCTTGCGCGCGTAGGGCGGGAAAAAAGCTTCGCTGGGCTGGGTGACCAGAATGCTTTGCGTTGAAGATGACGCGTCGCCATCCGGTGCCTCGGCTTCGTCACCGGCGCCAGGCTCGGCGACTTCAAACGTCCCAAACTCTTTCAGACTCCACAGCAGGCCGTAAGGAAAGACCCACTCAGGCGGCTGCGGATCTGGCTGGATCACCACGCCGAACCCTTCCGCGAGACAGGTTTCTAAAATGTGCGAGAGACAAAACGTCTCAAATGCCTGCTCCGCCGGAGGCAGGTTCAGGACAAAGTAAGGAAAGCCGTCGGGGCCCTGCAGCACCTGGTCAGCGGGCGTGGCCATGCTGGCGTCCGGGATTACCGCGTAGAATTTTTCTCTCCACGCTTGGTCGCGGTCGTCGCGATCTACCTTGAATAAGTCCAGGACTTGCTGGGTTTTTCCCAAATCAAATTTTGCCATCGTCTCTCCAGCCCATCTCGGCTCCAGCAGCAAGTGTAGCCCATGCTCGGACTTTTTCTCTGAGTTGCGGGAATAAGCGCGCCGCAGTTCAGTTTAGGAAAGTGACGGATGGAGAGTTCGTGATGAGCGAGCGATTTCCGGGAGTCGCTAACCGGCGCCCCGCGCAAAAAAGCTTGCAGCTTCCGCGCAACTCCGTAATCCCATTCCGCGCAAGGCAACTAAGAAGAAGCCTGAATCCAAATCAAGAAACTAACGGAGATGATCATGAAAACTTTGCTTCGCACTTTTGTTATCGCGCTTCTGGCCACGTCGGTGACCAGCTTTGCTCAACCCGCCGACAAGTGCGGCGACAACAACTCAACCACCATGACCCAGAAAGAAGTGAAACAGAACACCAAGAAGTCCAAGAAGCAGGCCAAGCCGGCGAAGACCAACGACCAGAAGGAAAAGGAATACGATCCCACGTTCGGCATCTGGGGATGAGACGATCGGATTCAGTCCCGGCCATCAGCAGGAGGCGGTAGCATCTTCAGCGGTGACGCGCAGGTTTTTCGATGCTGCCGCCTTTCGACCCCACAACTCACAGGCAGGCATAGCTTACAATCCTATGTAGTGAAGACACGCATCCGCCTATTGGCCGTGGACATTGACGGCACCCTGACTGACTCCCGCTTCAAAGTCCCGGCACGCAATCTTGCCGCGTTGCAGGCGGTGCACGCAGCCGGCGTGCAGATCATGCTGGCGACCGGCCGCCGGCATGACTACGCTCTGCCGCTGGCCAAAGAACTGGGAGTGCCGGTCTGCTTGACTAGTTCCAACGGGGCGCTGATTCGCTCCATGGAAGGCGAGACTTTCTACGCCAACCGCTTGCCGGCCAGAATCGCCAGAAAGCTGGTTGCCCACATGGACGGATTTCGCGGGCATGCCGTGCTGACCTTTGACCGCTCCGGGCATGACTCGCTGGTGCTGGAGCGCACGGACGAGCTGACCAAGAGCGTCTCCCGCTGGCTGGAAGTGAATGAGCCGCACATTCATCGCGTGGCTCGCCTGGAAGACGCGCTGGATGGCGAAGACCCCATCCAGGCCATGTACTGCGGACGTGTGGCCCGCATGGAAGAAGCCCAGCATCGCTTGGCGGAAGCGCCTTTTGTGGATGAGTTCACCATGCTGCGGACGCAGTATGACCATCGCGATTTGTCCATTCTGGACATCCTGAACCAGGGTTGCTCCAAGGGCCATGCGCTGCGCCGCTGGGCGGAGAAGCAGGGCGTCCCGCGGGGCCAGATCATGGCTATTGGCGACAACTATAACGACATGGAAATGCTTCAATTTGCAGGACTTCCAGTGGTTATGGGGAACGCGCCGGAGGCCCTGAGGCAACTCGGATGGCCGGTGACGGCCACTAACGAGGAAAACGGCGTGGCCCAGGCCCTGGAAGAGATTTTAGGGCTGGCTTTCTAGGGCTATCTCGGTCACAATAGCTAACTTGGGCGAAGTATGTCTTTTGCGAAACCAATAGGAATTGCGCTGGTGCTGCTGGCCGCACAACTCTCCGCTTCGGCGGCGGAGATGGCGGTGCTGCGCAACGGCTTTTCCATCTCTTTTGTTCGCAAACAACAGTCCGGCAGCATGACCCGGCTGTTTACAGCCAGCGGTTATATTGACGTGCCCACGGCGGACATTGCGTCGTATGAAAAAGACGAAACGCCGGCTCCTGCGGCGCTTGCGACTTCACCAGTCGCGCCGCCCTCTGGTCCTTCGATGAGTGTTCCGCCAGACGCGTTGGCTTCGACATCAGCACCGGCGCCACCTGTGGCCCAACCTGTTCCTGTGGCCGCTGCGCTTACGTCGGCTGATATTGACCAGGCAGTGCGCGAAGCCAGCAGCCGTCATCAGTTGGATCCTGACTTCGTCAACAGCGTGATCAAAGCGGAGAGCAACTTCCATCCGCGCGCGGTGTCCAACAAAGGCGCGCAGGGACTGATGCAACTGATGCCGCAGACCGCGTCCAAGCTCGGGGTGACGGACCCGTTTGATCCCAAAGCCAACATTGAGGCCGGCACCGCCCATTTGAAAGCGCTGCTGAGCATGTACGGCAACGATCCCGTGAAAGCCCTGGCCGCCTACAACGCCGGCGCGCATCGCGTGGAGCAGTACCACGGCGTTCCGCCATATCGCGAAACACGAGCCTACGTGTCGAAGATTGTCCGTGACTTCAACGCCAAGAAACGTGCGCAGATGAAAAACGACGCCGCCAAGACTCAGGCGAAGAACGCTACGGCCAAGACCGCAGCGCAGCCCAACGCGGCACAGAAGAAGACCGCGGCGCCGCGCAAGCAGCAAGCCAGCGTTCCCAAGTCCAGCAAGCCGGCCTGAAGAATTCCCATTTAGAATGAGAGCAGTGTTTGCGTTGCGGGCAAAACCCGCGCGCGGACTGATGCATAGGCCCGGGAACTCTGACCCTCAATGAAGAAAAAAATCCTGATCACTGTGGTCCTGCTGGCGCTGGCGGCACTGATCTATTTGCAGTTCAAGACCTGGCGCAAGTTTGACTGGCAGTCTTTCCGGGAGCAGACGGAAGACGTGAACATCGGGTTGATCGCGCTGGGCGTGGCGATCATCCACTTCGACTACTTCCTGCGCGCGCTGCGCTGGAAGATCCTGCTGCGGCCGGTGTGCGACGCCAAGGCGATAAGCCTGCTGGCCCCCACGATGATCGGTTTCACGGGAATGGCGCTGCTGGGACGCCCAGGCGAGTTCATTCGGCCATTTCTGATTGCCCGCAAAGTAAAGCTGACAATGTCTTCACAACTGGCCGTTTGGGTAGTGGAGCGGCTGTTTGATGTGGGCGCTTTCGCCATCATCATGGCCGTGAACATTCTGGTCTCACCCGGATTGAAAGACCTGCCGGGTTTTGCCGGCGGAGCGGGACGAAGATTCTTCGGCGTCCACGTTTCGGCATTCAATCTATTTCAGGGTTTCAGTTGGACGTTACTGATCGGAGTATTGGCGGCATCGTTCTTTGCATTTCGCGTACGAAGAAATCCGGAGCGGGTGGCCGGACTTACCGAACGCCTGCTCAAGCCCGTTTCGCCCAAGCTGGCGCACGCTGTTGGTCATCGCGTTCATACCTTTGGCGAAGGGCTCAACACGATTCAGGATGCGAAGTCTTTCGTCCAGGCCTTCGGGCTGTCGCTCTTGTTGTGGATCACCATCGGCGCCACTTATGTTTGCGTGATGCGCGCCTACGACAGCATCAGTGCGATGACCATCTCTGAAGCTTTGCTGTTGACCGGCGCGAGCGTGGCCGGCGGAGTTCTGCAATTGCCGGTTGTGGGCGGCGGGTCCCAGTTGGCCACCATCGGCATCCTGGTGGGCATATTCCAGTTCTCAAAGGAGCTTTCCATCAGCTGCGGCATGATGCTCTGGCTGGTGACTTTCATGTCAGTGATCCCGGCGGGGTTGGTGCTGGCGCACTTTGAGCGCGTCTCTTTCACCAAGCTGGAAGTGGAAAGCAAAGCCGAAGAAGAAAAAGCTTTGGCCGACGCACACACCGAGGGGTAAGACATGCGGAGCCGCGCGTTGCGGGCTCCCTGCTACAATTGAAAGTTATCGTATCTGCAAGCCGAAGTTGCGTTTAAGCATCCATGAAATGTCCATTTTGCGGGTTTGAGAACGACAAGGTAGTGGACTCGCGCGAGAGCAAGGAAGGCGAATCCATCCGCCGCCGCCGCGAGTGCATGAAGTGCGAGAAGCGCTTTACCACCTACGAGCGCATTGACGAAATTCCCTACATGGTGGTGAAGAAAGACGGCCGCCGCGAGAAATTCGAGCGCAAGAAAGTCCTCAACGGGCTGCTCCGGGCCTGCGAGAAACGGCCGGTCTCCATGGGCAAGCTGGAGCAGATCGTCAATGAGGTGGAGCAGTTTGTGGTGGATTCGCCGGAGCGGGAGCAGACTTCCACGGCCATCGGCGAGCAGATCATGGACCGCCTCAAGCAAATTGACAAAGTCGCATACATCCGCTTTGCGTCCGTGTACCGCGACTTCCAGGACGTGAGCGAGTTTCACAGCGAACTGGAACGGCTCGGCGCTAATCCGGAAAAGCCCAAGTCGGCAGCTAAACCCAAACCCGGCGTGAAATAATCAAGGACTCATGGCCCATAAGGTGACATTGATTCCGGGCGACGGCATTGGCCCGGAAGTAACGCGCGCGACGGTCCGCATTCTGGAAGCGGCCGGAGTCAAGATTGACTGGGAAACCGTGGACGCCGGGGGCAAGGCCTACGAAAAATCCGGCCAGCACATTCCCCAAGAGCTGATTGAATCCATCGAGCGCACCGGCCTGGGGCTGAAAGGGCCCATCACCACGCCCATCGGCGAAGGTTTTGCCAGCATCAACGTGGCCCTGCGCAGACGATTTGAGCTTTACGCTAATTTTCGTCCGGTCCGCAGCCTGCCTTCCCTGCCCACGCGCTTTCCCAACGTGGACCTGGTCATTGTCCGCGAAAACACTGAGGGCGAGTACTCCGGCATTGAGCATGAAGTTGTGCCCGGCGTGGTGGAAGCGCTGAAGATCATCACGGAGAAAGCTTCCACGCGCATTGCGCGCTTCGCCTTTGAGTACGCGCGGCGGGAAAAACGCAAGAAAATCCACGCCATCCACAAAGCCAACATCATGAAGATGAGTGACGGCCTTTTTCTGCGTTGCTGCCGCGACATCGCCCGCGAATATCCCGAGATTCCCTACGCCGAGCACATCATTGACAACACTTGCATGCAGCTGGTGATGAACCCTTACCAGTACGACACGCTGGTGATGGAGAACCTCTACGGCGACATTATTTCCGACCTCTGCGCGGCATTTGTGGGCGGGCTGGGCCTGGTTCCGGGCGCCAACCTGGGCGATGGCTGCGCCATCTTTGAGGCCGTACACGGCTCCGCGCCGGACATCGCCGGCAAGGACCTGGCCAACCCCACCGCGCTGTTGCAGTCAGCCATTCTGATGCTGCGTCATCTGCATGAAGTGGAAGCCGCCGACGCCATCTATACCGCGCTGGAAAAGACCTACAAGGAGAAGCTGCACATCACGCGCGACGTAGGCGGGACTTCCGGCACCACAGAATTTGCTGACGCGGTCATCGCCAACATGGCGGCCGTCCCTGTTACCAGCTAGACCAGCCGTCTCCGATTTAGAATAATCAACCTATGCGAATCGTACTCCCGGTCACGCTTCTGGCTTTGCTGTTCGCCGGCTGCAACAAGTCTGAAACCGCGCCGCAACCTGTTTCTGCGACGCCCGCCAAAGCCAACGTCATCGTGGTTGATCCCACTACCGCCGGCAGCATCAGCGGTGTTGTCAGTTTCAAAGGCGTTGTCCCCAAGTTGGCGACGCTGGACATGAGCGCCGACCCCGGCTGTCCGCCCAAGCCGCAGCCTGCGGAAACCGTGGTGGTCAAGAACGGCAAACTGGCCAATGTATTTGTGTACGTAAAAGCCGGGCTGCCCGCAGGATCGTTCGCCATTCCGCCGGAACCGGTTGTTTTGACGCAAAAGGGCTGCCGCTACGTCCCGCGGGTGATGGGCGTCATGACCGGACAGCCGTTTAAGGTCACCAACACCGACACCGCGGACCACAACATCCACAACATGCCGGGCGCCAACCCGGAGTGGAATGAGAGCCAGATGCCGACTGACCCGCCCATCATCAAAACCTTCGCCAAGCCGGAAATGAATATGGTGCTGCAGTGCAACCAACACCCGTGGATGCGCGCGTCGGTGAACGTGATGACCCATCCTTACTTTGCGGTCAGCGGCGAAGACGGCAGCTTCCAGATCAAGGATCTGCCACCGGGCGACTATACGTTACTCGCCGTTCATGAAAAGTTCGGCGAGCAGACCGTGCAGGTGAAGGTGGCGGCCAAAGAGAGCGCGAAGGCCGCGTTCACTTTTACGCCACGGCCGTAGAATCTCTCCGTCCGGTTCGGGCCGAACTGAATCCAGATGCTAAAATGAGAGGTTTCCCAAGGAGAAGTTCTGGAGTTGTCCCCCTACAAACCGGCCCATCACTGGTTTACTCTGTTCGTCGCGATTGCGGCCTTTCTGCTGCTGATTGCCGGCGGGCTGGTTACCAGCAACAACGCAGGTCTGGCCGTCCCCGACTGGCCCACCAGCTTTGGCTCGCTGTACAAGATGCCGCGCATGATCGGCGGCGTGAAGTTTGAGCACGGCCACCGCGTGTTCGCCGAGATCGTGGGCCTGCTGACCATTATTGCCGCCGTCTGGACATGGATGGTGGACCAGCGCCGCTGGATGCGCACGCTGACCGTGGGCGCCGTGTTGGGCGTGGTATTTCAGGGCGTGCTGGGTGGTCTGACCGTGCTGAATTTTCTTCCTCCAGCCATCTCCACCGCGCACGGCGTCGTCGGCCAGACCATGTTCTGCGTGCTGGCGGCCATCGCCGTCTTTACCGGCCGGAGCTGGCTGGAAGAACCCGCGGCAAGCATCACCAAACAGGACGCGGCTCCGCTCATCCGCCATAGCTGGATGCTGATCGGCTTCCTTTACCTGCAACTGGTTCTGGGCGCGGCGTTCCGCCACGTGTGGACCAAGTGGGGCCCGGTAGGTTCCGCACAGTGGCCGGCGAAAAAGATCGTGCACATGTTCCTTTATCCACACATTTTGAATTCGCTGCTGGTCGCCGGCCTGATTGTGTATGTGAGCCTGCGGGTCCTCAGCAAACATCAAAACATCGCTCACCTGAAACGCCCGGCGCTTTGGCTCCTGTTGCTCATGATTGTGCAGATGATGCTGGGCATCAGCGCTTACGTGGTCCGCGTGGTTTTGGGCGTGGATGAAGCGCAGCCCACGCTGGCCCTGGTGGGGATCACGGTGGCCCATCTGGGAGTGGGTGCGCTGATACTGGCGTTTGCTTTTGTGCTGACCATCCAAACCTACCGCCATACCAGCGACTCGGGGCAAGTCCTTCCCATTGACAGCCGCAGAAAGAAGGCCAACGCATGAGCACCGCGCAGCAACTCGTGGAGCAGGAAGCGGTGGCCGCCGTCAGCGTGGCGCCGGTGGCGAGAAAAAAACATTCTCTGCTCGGCGACTACGCTCAGCTCTTCAAAGTTCGCGTGACTTCCCTGCTGGTGATGACTGCCTGGGCCGGCTACTACATGGGCGCGGCCAAAAGCAACGAGCCCTGGCTTACTTGGAACCTGCTGAACGCGCTGTGGGGAATTGGTTTGACGTCCGCCGGCGCCGCGGCCCTGAATGAAGTGCTGGAGCGCCGCTTGGACGCGCTGATGAAGCGCACCAAGGACCGCCCGCTGCCGGCCGGCCGGATGGACGCCGCTACCGGATGGATTGCCGGCGTCGCTGCCGTGTTGATCGGGTCCATTTCCCTGGCGATCACCACCAACCTGCTGACCGGTGTCCTAACGCTTTCAACCGCCGTCGCCTACCTGGTCTTCTACACGCCGCTGAAAACCGTGTCGCCAATTTCCACCTTTGTCGGCGCTTTTCCCGGAGCCATGCCGCCGCTCCTGGGCTGGACCGCGGTCCGCGGCCGCGTGGACCCCGAAGCGGTGTTCCTGTTCCTGATTGTCTTTCTGTGGCAGTTCCCCCACTTTCAGGCCATTGCCTGGATGTATCGCGACGACTACGCCGCCGCGGGAATCAAAATGCTTCCCGTGGTCGACAAAGCCGGACGCAGCGTGGTCCGGCAGATGATTTCCTACGGCTCGGCGCTCATCCCGGTGAGCTTGATGCCGGTGTTGTTCCGCATGTCCGGCAGGGTCTATCTGGCCGGGGCGTTGCTGCTGGGGCTGGGTTTCTTGTGGTTTGTTCTGCGGCTGGCGCGGACCAACCTGCCCACCACGTCGCCCGAATCACAGCGCCTGGCGCGGCAACTGCTGCAGGCGTCCATCATCTATCTGCCGCTCCTGTTTGCGCTGATGATGCTCAACGTGGTGCGCTCGTAATGGCCACTGTCTTGGACAATGTGACTTCAACTCCTTCCGCCCGCGATGGTTCCCCTGTAATCCAGGTGGAAGAGCTTCGCCACAGTTACGGCGATCGTGTAGCGCTAAATGGAGTTTCGTTTGACGTCCGCGCTGGGGAAATCTTTGCTCTACTCGGACCCAACGGCAGCGGCAAGACCACGCTGTTCCGCATACTCTCCACGCTGATGCTGCCCACCAGCGGACGCGCCCTGGTCGGCGGCTGCGATGCCGCCACGCAACCTGACGATGTGCGCCGCCGCATCGGAGTCGTCTTTCAGTCGCAGAGCGTGGACATCAAGTTGAGCGCGGCGGAAAATCTCTGGCATCAGGGCCATCTTTACGGGCTGCATGGGAGCGAACTCAAGTCGCGGATACAGGAAATGCTGGCCCGCGTGGGACTGGCCGACCGCGCTGGCGATCGCGTGGAAACCTTCTCCGGCGGCATGCGGCGGCGCGTGGAACTGGCCAAAGGACTCATGCATCATCCCAGCGTACTGTTGCTGGACGAACCTACAACAGGGCTTGATCCCGGCGCGCGTCGCGATTTGTGGCAATACCTGCATGAATTGCGTACGCAGGAGCGCGTTTCGGTCATCGTGACCACGCATCTTATGGAAGAAGCCGAGCGTTGCGATCGCCTGGCCATCTTGAGCGAAGGCCAAGTGGTCGCCTTGGGAACGCCGCTGGAATTGCGCAGCGAAATTGGCGGCGACGTGATCGTCCTCGAAACTGGCGACCCGGCGTCACTGGCGGCGCGCATCAAGCAGAAATTCCAGGTTGCCGCCACGGTGCTGGAGAACAAAGTCCGCATGGAGCGCAAGGACGGCCACCGCTTCGTCCCTGACCTGGTGGAGGCCTTCCCCGGTGAAGTGCAGTCCATCTCCGTGAGCAAGCCGACTTTGGAAGACGTGTTCATTGCCCGCACCGGCCATCGCTTCTGGACGGAAGATGCGCAAGAAGCTGCGACGCAACAGGAGAAACACTAAATGGTCCAGGCAGCCATCACCCCCGCCGCGGCGGTTGCACCCCGCGTGAACCCGTTCTTGCCCGCGTTCACCTTGTGGTGGCGCGAAGTGGTGCGCTTCTACCGGCAGCCGGCGCGGGTGGTGGGCGTGATTGCTTCACCGCTCATCTTCTGGGTGGTCATCGGCGCGGGCTTTGGAAAGTCATTGCAGTCGGGCGCCATCGGCACCGGCAACTACCTGCTCTATTTCTTTCCCGGCGCGCTGATGATGATCGTCCTCTTCACTTCCATCTTCACCATGATGTCAGTCATTGAAGATCGCAATGAGGGCTTTCTTCTTTCCGTGATGGTGGCCCCCGTTCACCGCTCGGGGATCGTGCTGGGAAAAGTGCTGGGCGGCACCACGCTCTCCGCCATTCAAGGACTGCTGTTTCTGGTGGTCGCGCCGTTCATCGGCATTCGACTGGGCCTGGAGCAGGTCCTGATCACCGCGCTGGTCACGTTTCTGGTTTCGTTCGCGCTCACCGCGCTGGGCTTTGCCATCGCCTGGCGGATGGAATCATCCCAGGGGTTTCATGCCATCATCAATCTGTTCCTGATCCCCCTGTGGCTGCTTTCCGGGGCCCTGTTCCCCATGAGCGGCGCCACCGGCTGGATCAAGATGCTGATGCTCGTCAACCCGCTGAAGTATGGCATGGACGCGCTGCTGGTCACTATGTTTCCCGCAACTGCTCCGGCGACTACGCTGCCTCTTTGGGGATCCATCGCTGTGCTGGCCGCGTTCGCTGTGTTGGTATTCGCTGCCGGGTTTGTGATCGCCAGCCGCCGCAGCACGGTCCCCGCGGCTTAAATGGCCGATTTAACCATTTTCCCGGCCATCAACGCCACGCTCAACGGCGCCAGCGCCGTGCTGATACTCACCGGACGGGCCTTCATTGCCCGCAAGCAAGTCGCACGCCACCGCGCATGCATGATTGCCGCGGTCATCACGTCGGGCATTTTCCTGGTTTGCTATCTCTACTACCATGCCCACGTCGGTTCCGTGCGTTTTCCCGGACAAGGCTGGGTGCGTCCGGTTTATTTTGCGATCCTGATCTCGCACACGGTGCTGGCGGCTGCTGTCCCCCCGCTGGCGCTGACGACCCTCACTTTTGCCCTGCGCGAAAAATTTGACCGCCATCGCAAGATCGCCCGCTGGACGTACCCCATCTGGCTTTACGTGTCGGTGACCGGCGTGGTGGTCTATATAATGCTGTACCGCATTTACGGCGCGCATGCATAAGAAGCTAAGATGCTGAGACGCCGCGTGCCACGCACTTCGCGCGCGCAGCGAGGCCGCGCGGCGGCTTAGGGACTTTTGACAAATCTTCGCGGCCTGATATATTGACGGAAAATTCTTGAAGGGAACGAAACTCTCATGGCACGCAGCGTAAACAAAGTGATTCTCGTCGGGAACCTGGGCAAAGACCCTGAAGTAAAGTACACGCCCAACGGCGTCCCGGTTGCCAAGTTCAGCATCGCCACCAACGAAAAGTTCAAAGACAAGAGCGGCGAGTGGCAGGAGCGCACTGAGTGGCACAACATTGTGGCCTGGCAGCGACTGGCGGAGATTGTGGGCGAGTACGTGAAGAAAGGCTCCAAAGTCTATCTGGAAGGCAAGCTGCAAACCTCCAGTTGGGAAGACAAGCAGAGCGGAGAGAAGAAGTACCGTACTGAGATTGTGGCCCAGGAGTTGGTTCTGCTCAGCGGTCGGGGCGACAGCGAAGGCGGCGAAGGAAAGTTCTCGCGCAGCGGCGGGGCCTCGCATGCGGGTGGCGGTGCGTCCAGCGCCGGGGCAAGTTCCATGGACCAGCGGACACAACACACTGATGAGGTAGCGCATTCGGCGGAAATCACTGACGAAGATATTCCCTTTTAGCGCGGCAATCCGCGCGGCCAAGAGCGCAAACCCGAGCAAGGCTGCGACCCGAGAGAGCGCGCAAGTGCCTTCCTGCAGCCCTGCGCGGACGCTCCCTTGGCGGGTCTGGCTTCCCTTTGTCACTTCTTGCGCCCAGATTGACATTTTATGTCACTTTGCGGTTAAAATCAGGAAGAGTCAACCCCAGCGTTCTCCAATACGATTGATTCGATATCTCGCTTCAAATCAATTATTTAGATGGACCAATCTGGGCCTTGCTGCAGGGTCTCAGTCGAAAGGTATTCGGATTGCAAAATGTAAAGGAACGTTGAGTTCTCTCAAGTTCAGTCAAGTACGTCAGTACTCAAAGAGTTTGAGGATTCCGAGGATTCCAAAGAGGGAGATTTTATCCATGCGCAAACAGAAAGGCTTTTCATTGATCGAGTTGCTGATTGTGGTAGCGATCATTTTGATCATCGCCGCAATTGCAATTCCCAGCTTGCTCCGGTCGCGTATGGCAGCCAACGATTCCGCTGCCGCCAGCACCGTCCGCACCGTCAACACTTCTGAGGTTGCTTACCTCACCTGGCACCGCGAAGGTGGATTGCACCGTTCCCGCCAACGTCGGCGCGAACAGCGCCTGCCTGATTGACGCCATTGTGGGCTGCAGCGACGCCGGTCCGTGTCCGAAATCCGGCTACTCGTATTACATCACCGGCAACGCGCCCGCCAATCCGGGTCCGCTGCCCGACTACGCGATCACCGCAGCCGCCACCAACTGGGGAACCTCCGGTAACACCACGTTCTGCTCCATCACGGACGGCGTAGTGCGCCGCCTGGTCACACCGGTCCAGATCTCTGCCGCGGCATCGACCACGGTTTGCGCTGGCGCCACTTACCAGGCTACTCAGTAAGCCTGCTTCAACTCGGAGTTTTTCGGCAAGTACCTGGGGGAGGGTATGAGCCAAAACGGAGGACATGGTGAAAGCCATGTCCTCTTTGTTTGCGAGAATATGTCAAACGTATGACATTATTTGTCATTAAAATCGCCCAAACTCACTGAAAGTCCCCTAATGCATAGTACTGACCTGGCTGCGAGTAAGTCTTTTTTTTGGCTGGACTTGAACCAGAAAAGGCACCGACTCCCCCGGCGGTGGCCCGTAAAGTGCACTATCCAGGCTCGAAGGCACAAGTGGTCGTCTCGCGCACAGCGGAGTTTTCATAAAGCCACGGCCTAGAATTTGTAGAGGAGATCTCCATGCGTAAACAGAAAGGCTTTTCATTGATCGAGCTGCTGATTGTGGTAGCGATCATTTTGATCATCGCCGCAATTGCAATTCCCAGCTTGCTCCGGTCGCGTATGGCAGCCAACGATTCCGCTGCCGCCAGCACCGTCCGCACCGTCAACACTTCTGAGGTTGCTTACCTCACCATTGGCCAAACTTGGGCCTGGCACCGCGAAGGTGGATTGCACCGTTCCCGCCAACGTTACGCAGGACAGCGCCTGCCTGATTGACGCCATTGTGGGCTGCAGCGACGCCGGTCCGTGTCCGAAATCCGGCTACTCGTATTACATCACCGGCAACGCGCCTGCCAATCCGGGTCCGCTGCCCGACTACGCGGTCACCGCAGCCGCCACCAACTGGGGCACCTCCGGCAACACCGCGTTCTGCTCCATCACCGACGGCGTAGTGCGCCGCCTGGTCACACCGGTCCAGATCTCTGCCGCGGCATCTACCACGGTCTGCGCTGGCGCCACTTACCAGGCTACTCAGTAAGCCTGCTTCAACTCGGAGTTTTTCGGCAAGTACCTGGGGGAGGGTATGAGCCAAAACGGAGGACATGGTGAAAGCCATGTCCTCTTACTTTTATAGGATCATGTGAAATTGCCGTTCATTCAGATAACATTTTTTGTCACTTCCGCGTCACGCGGGACCTCAAGTTCTGCATTTTCTTAAGCCAATCCACCTCCCGATATGTATGAAAATAAAGTTATTTATCAATGATCTTGCCATAGGTACTAAGGTGTGGCGAAAATGGCCCTAAAGATGCCTTTATAGAGGGGTTGTTTGAACTTTGAAGGGCACATCCGTGAAACCGATGAACAACAACAGGTTAGTAAAGGCCAGGGGCTTCTCGCTTATCGAGCTGTTGATTGTAGTTGCGATCATTTTGATCATTGCCGCGATCGGCGTCCCCAGCTTGCTGCGCGCCCGCATGCTGGCCAACGAGACTGCCGCGGTGGCAGCAATGCGCAACATCCGTAATTCTGAGGCCACCTACGTTACGGCTTACGCCACCGCGGGCTATGCCAACACGCTGGCCAAACTGGGACCGGGAAGTCCCTGCGACCAGAATGGCGCCTGCCTGGTGGATGAGCTCATCGGCTGCAAAACGGAGCCTTGCCCCAAGAGCGGATATACATTTTCCCTAAAGTCTGAGACCGCAGCAGCGCCCTATCTCGACTTTGCCGCAACCGCTACGCCCCTCGCCCTAGGAAGTTCGGGGCGGAACAATTACTGCGTTCCGGATGACGGAATTATCCGCCAGCAATTGAACCCGGTCGCCTCCATTGCTCCGGTAAGCAGGGCGACGTGTTCCGATGCTACGCAATTCACCGTGGTGCAATAGCCCGCGCGGTTTGAATGTGCCGCCAGGGCAGGTAAAATGAATGGCTTGGGTAGCCAACCACTGACTATGCACGCCATCGAGATTCAGGGCCTTTCTAAAAACTACGCTGTCGGATTCTGGAAGAAACAGCTGCGTCCGGCATTGAAGTCACTGAGCCTGACGGTGGCATCCGGCGAGACCTTCGGGTTTCTCGGGCCGAATGGCGCGGGCAAAACCACCACACTGAAACTGCTGATGGGGATCATCTTCCCCAGCTCCGGCTCCGCCACTATTCTCGGCAAGAGCTTCCGCGATCCCGAGATCAAGAAGAAGACCGGCTTCCTTCCCGAGCAGCCATATTTCTACGACTACCTCAGCGCACCCGAACTGCTGGACTATTACGCGCGGCTGTCCGGCGTCTCGCAAACGGTCAGAAAGCAGCGCATCTCCTCCCTGCTGGAGCGGGTAGGCCTGGGTGACGTAGGCAGCAAACAGCTGCGGAAGTTCTCCAAGGGCATGCTGCAGCGCGTCGGCATTGCGCAAGCCATCGTCCACGATCCTGAAGTCATTTTCCTGGACGAGCCCATGTCCGGCCTGGACCCGCTGGGGCGGCATGAAGTCCGCGAACTGATTCAGGGTTTGAAGGACCAGGGCAAGACGATATTTTTTTCCACCCATATTCTTTCCGACGCGGAAGCCTTGTGCGACCGGGTCGCGGTGATTCACAAGGGCGAACTGCGCGGCGTTGGCGTGGTGAACGATCTGCGGTCCTCTGCCGGCGGCAAGAGTGAAGTGATCTGGGAGGGCACAGCGGCCCTGCCCGCGGTGGCCGGGTTGCTGGCTGAATCTCATGTTGCGGGCAACCTTGTGCGTGCCACGGTGACCCGGGAAAACCTGGATTCGCTTCTGGACAAGCTGCGCCAGCAACACGTCACGCTGATTTCCGTCACTCCCTTGCACGGAACGCTGGAGGAATACTTTCTGTCCAAGACCGCGGAGGAGACCAAAGAGACGGAGGACGTCACGGTATGACCTCCCGTCTTGCCGCCATCACGCTGAACACTTTCCGCGAAGCTGTTCGCGACCGCGTGCTTTACAACCTGATTGTGTTTGTTCTGCTGCTGGTGGCCAGCGCACCGCTGTTCGGCGCCATCTCCATTGACGTGGAGCGGCTGGTCCTGGTCAACGTGGGCTTAAGTTCCATTTCGCTGTTCGGGGTCATCATCGCCATCTTCATCGGCATAGGCCTGGTGTCCAAGGAGATTGAGAAGCGGACGTTGTACACCATCCTGAGCCGCCCGGTACGGCGCTGGGAATTCATCGCGGGCAAATATTGCGGTCTGATGATGACTCTGGTGGTCAACGCCGCGCTGATGACCGCGGGATTCTACCTGGCGCTGGCCATCACCTCGCGCGGGCTCGCGGCGCATGATGCCCAGCTCCTGGTGGCGGTCTATTTCACCGTGCTGCAGTTCTTGATCGTCACCGCCATCACGCTACTATTTTCGTCGTTCTCGACGCCTATTTTCTCCGCCATTTTCACCTTCGCGCTGTTTGCTATCGGGACTTATTCTGACGACTTGAGCAGTTTTGCCGCGGCAGCTCAGGGAATCACCAAAATATTTGGGACGATCGCCGCTTACCTGGTGCCGCATCTGGCGTCGTTGAACGTTATCGCCCAGGTGGCCCACGACCAGCCGGTCAGCGGCAGCCTTATTCTCTACAACACGCTCTACGCGCTGTTCTATTCTGCGGCGGTCACCTCGGCAGCGGTGTTGATCTTTGAACGGCGCAACCTGAAATGAACCATCACCGGCATACCACAATCATTGCCGCGGCGCTCCTGGTGGTGCTGTTCGCCGGGGCGGTGCTGTCGGTGCAGAAAGTGGACAGCTACCGTCAAGAAGCCACGCTGGAAGAAATTCTCTATCTGCCTTCAGGAAAAACGCTCAAGCACATGAGCCTGGGATATTCCGGTCTGCTGGCGGACATCTACTGGACGCGCGCCGTCCAGTACTTCGGCAATAAGCACCTGAAGCACTCCGAACATTACGACCTCCTCTATCCCCTTCTGGATATCACCACGGACCTGGATCCGCAGCTGGTGGTGGCGTATCAGACGGGCTCCATTTTCCTTTGCCAGCGCCCGCCGGACGGGGCTGGGGACCCGGACAAAGCCATTGCGCTGCTGGAAAAAGGAGTCCGGGCCAATCCCACTTACTGGCGTATGTATTTCACCATGGGCTTTGTGCACTACCTGGAACGCCATGACTATAAAGCCGCGGAAAAGGCCTTTCAGGCGGGATCAGAGGTTCCCGGCGCGCTTCCCTGGATGAAAGTCATGGCCGCAAGGATGGCGGAGCATGCTGAAGATACCAGCACAGCAATGCTTCTGTGGAGGGGGATTTACGAAAACTCCAGGGACAAGATGATTCGTGAAACCGCCCTCAAACATCTGCTTTCTCTCCAGGCGGAATCGGACATCGAACAACTGGGCCGGCGGGTTCAGGCGTATCGCGACCGCACCGGATCATTGCCGGCGAACTGGCTGGACATGGTCCGCCGCGGGCTGCTTCCAGGAATACCGCAAGACCCCACGGGACATCTTTACAAGCTGCAGCCGGACGGCGCCGTGGGAGTGGAAGATCCAAAGCAGTTTCCGTATTTGGGTCAAGGCCGGACGACAAAGTAAGGTATCTCCAGACCACGCGTTGGAATCTAATCTTTCCGAAAGCCATTTTGCATGCGAATTTTCTTTTTACGCGCGTACGGCCTTGCCGGCCTGGCGATGATGCTCAGTCTGCCGGGCCTGGCCACAGACGTCACCGCCACTGCGCGCGCGGTGGACGAACACTACAACTCCCTGAAGAGTTTCAAGGCGGCCTTTACCGAGATCTATCAGGCGCCGGGGATTTCGCGGACGGAAAGCGGTACGGTGTGGCTCAAAAAGCCGGGACGCATGCGCTGGGAGTACTCGAATCCCAAGCAGAAGCTCTTCGTCATGGATTCGCAGAACGCGTACTTTTACGTTCTGGGGGAAGCGCAAGCCAGAAAGACATCGGTAAAGAAACTGGATGACATTCGCTCACCCATGCGCTTCCTGCTGGGCAAGACCAAATTGGAAAAAGAGCTGGAAGGGCTTTCTCTGGCGCCGGACGTGCCGCCTCTGCAAGCCGGCAACGTGGTGCTGCGAGGCATACCCAAGGGGATGCAGGACCGAATTTCAGCCGTGCTGCTGGAAGTCTCCCCTGCGGCGCAACTGGTGCGCATTGTGATTCAGGGGGCGGACGGCGCCACCACGGAGTTCCGCTTTGCCGCAATCCAAGAAAATGTTTCCGTGCAGGACGGCCTTTTCCGCTTCATTCCTCCCCCTGGAGTGGAGACAATTCAAGACGAACAGGTGACCCAGTAGTGAAGTCTTAACGTTACCTCCGATTACAGAAGAATTAGGGAAATTAATGGGAAATTCGCGCAATAATATAGAACTTCCCCCATTCTAGAAAGTGCGGCCCAGGTCCGCGAAATGCTAGACTTGAAGCAGGAGCAAGGCTTCCCTTAGGCGCAGAATCCCATGGCAGAATTCATGGTCAAAATGGCTGACGAGCGCGGCCATGTGCTCGAACAGGTGGAGAACGGCGCCTCCGAACAGGAGGTCCGCGACCGCTTTGCCCAGCAAGGCTTCATGGTCTACTCGGTGAAGGGGAACAAAGGCCTGCTGTTACGGGCCCTGTTCGGTGAGCGCAAAAAGCGGCTGAAGACCAGCGCTTTCCTCATTTTTAACCAGCAGTTCCTCACCTTGATCAAGGCCGGGCTGCCGATCTTGCGTTCCTTGAACCTGCTGACCAAACGGCAAAAGAACCCCAATTTCCAGAACATGCTGCTCAACGTCCAGGAGCGGGTAAAGAGCGGTGAACTGCTCTCGGATGCCTTCGCCGCCCAGGGCGGCTCGGTGTCCAAGATCTACACCACCACCCTGCTGGCCGGCGAGCGCAGCGGCAATCTGGAAGAGGTCTTGGCCCGCTACATCACGTTCCAGAAGATCACGGTCACGTTTCGGAAAAAACTGCTGGCCTCGCTCTGGTATCCCGGGCTGCTGATTTCCGCGCTCACGGTCATGCTTACGTTCCTGATGGGGTACGTGGTGCCGCAGTTTGCCGACCTGTACAAGAGCCTTAACGCTGACCTTCCGAGATTGACGCTGTTCATGCTCAGCATCGGAGAGGCCATCCAGCACCGTTATTATGTGATCCTGGCGGTGCTGGCGATCATCGTAGTTGGGACCTTGCTGTGGGTGCGGTCAGAACGCGGGTCCAGGGCGCTGGACGCCCTGCGCTATCGCCTGCCCGTCCTGGGGCCCATCTGGATGAAGTACCAGGTGGCCATGTTCAGCCGCACGCTGTCCACGCTGCTGGCCGGCGGCCTGCCCCTGGTGCCGTCACTGGAAACGGCCAGCCAGTCCATCAACAGCTACCAGATTGCCAGCAACGTGGAACACGCTTCCAAGCGCGTCCGTGAAGGCCAGGCCCTGGCCTACAGCCTGGAAGAAACCAAGTTTTTCCCCGACCTGGCCATTGAAATGGTGGAAGTGGGCGAGTCCACCGGCGCGCTGCCGACCATGCTGAACTCGGTGGCGGAGTTTTATGAAGAAGACGTGCAGAATTCCCTGACCGCGGCCATGCAGTTGATTGAGCCGGTCATTCTGATTTTCATGGGCGTCACCGTGGCTCTGGTCTTGTTGTCACTTTATCTGCCCATTTTTTCTCTCGGCGCACAGATACAACACTAGGAAGTTGAAGGTATGGAACAGAAAAACACCAGTATTACCATGGAAGACGGCGCACCGGGCATCGAGCAACCGGTGAATCCGGAGCAACGCGCCCGCGACCTGGCGGCACGCTACCGCTGCGAGTTTGTTGACCTGCGCGACTACCACCTGGATGCCGAGTTGTTCAAGACCGTCCCGGTGGACCTGATGTTCCGCTACAACTTTGTCCCGCTGGAAAGCACCGAGGGGACGTTGTCCATCGCCATTGCCGATCCCAGCAAGCTGATGATGATTGACGAAATCGGCCTGCTGCTCAACCGCCGCATCAAGACCAAGGTCGCTACCCTTGTCCAGATCAATGAAATCCTGAAAAAGACCGAGCAGTCGCAGCGCGTTCTGGAAGAGGCCAGTGAAGGCTTCGTTTTAGACGTGGTGCGCGACGACGAGGGGTCGGGTGATGAAAACATCACCATTGACAAGATTACCGGGACCGCGGAAGCCGACGTCAGCCCTATCATCCGCCTGGTGGACACCACCATTTTCACCGCGCTGCAAAAGCGCGCCAGTGACATCCACATTGAGACCGAGAGCGATTCGGTGGTGGTGAAGTACCGCATTGACGGCGTGCTGCAGCCGGCCATGCAGCCCATGGCCAAAGCCCACCACTCCACCATCATCACCCGCGTCAAGGTCATGAGCGAGCTGGACATCGCGGAAAAGCGCGTGCCCCAGGACGGCCGCTTCCGGGTCAAGTACAACGGCCGGCTCATTGATTTCCGCGTCTCCATCATGCCCACCATTCACGGCGAGAACGCCGTGCTGCGCGTCCTGGACAAAGAGTCCATGAGCGAAAAATTCCGCAACCTGGTGCTGGACGTGGTGGGGTTCGATGAAGACGACCTGCGCAAGTTCCGCCACTACATTCTGGAACCCTACGGCATGGTGCTGGTGACCGGCCCCACGGGCAGCGGCAAGACGACTACGCTCTATGCCGCCCTGAATGAGATTAAGACCGACGAAGACAAGATCATCACTATTGAAGACCCGGTGGAGTATCAGATTCACGGCATCACCCAGATTCCGGTGAACGAAAAGAAGGGGCTGACCTTCGCCCGCGGGCTGCGTTCCATTCTGCGCCATGACCCGGACAAGATCATGGTGGGCGAAATCCGCGACGCTGAAACTGCGCAGATCGCCATCCAGTCCGCCTTGACTGGCCACCTGGTCTTCACCACCGTCCACGCCAACAACGTGGTGGACGTGCTGGGCCGCTTCCTGAACATGGGCGTGGAACCCTACAACTTTGTTTCCGCCCTGAACTGCGTTCTGGCGCAGCGCCTGGTGCGCATCATCTGCCCGCATTGCAAGGCCCCGGCGCGGTACTCTGATCAGGAACTAGACAACAACGGGCTGAATCCGAAAGAATGGCGCGACGTTCAGTTCTACGAAGGGACCGGATGCATTGAATGCGCGGGGACCGGCTACCACGGACGCACCGCCATCCATGAACTGCTGGACTTGTCAGACCGCGTGCGCGAACTGATTCTGGAGAAGCGTCCGTCATCGGAAATTCGCCGGGCGGCGCACGACGAGGGCATGCGTTTCCTCCGCGAATCGGCCCTGGCAAAGGTCAAGGCGGGCATAACCAGTTTTAAGGAGATCAACAAGGTCACGTTTATTGAGACCACTCGTTAAGCATGTCAATCCTGAACCAAACCGCAAAGCGCCCGCGCTTGGCCTGTGAGATTACCCTGGACAGGGTGATCGCCGCGCGCGCCTCAGACCACATGCAGCGCCTGGACGCGTTTACCTCGCGCAAGCTGAATCCCGGTGTTGTGGCGCCGGGACTCAACGGCCCCAATGTGCTGGATGGCGATGCGTTGCGCGCAGCCATCAGCAGCGGCTTGGCCTCGGTGGCCGGCAAGTCGCGCGACCTGATCGTGATTCTGCCGGACGCCGCGGTGCGCGTGCTCCTGCTGGATTTCGATTCTCTGCCTTCCGGCAAACAGGAAACCGATCCGGTCATCCGTTTTCGCATGAAAAAATCTTTGCCGTTTGACGTGGACCAAGCCGCGCTTTCCTACGAAGTGCGGCGCAGCAACGGAAGCGTCCACGCGGTGGCGGCGGTCTCTCCGCGCAGCATCATGGATGAGTACGAGGCCGCCTTTCGCGACGCCGGATATACTCCGGGCGTGGTGGTGCCGTCTTCGCTCGCGGCCCTGGGACTGGTGCCGGGCGACAAGCCCACCCTGGTGCTCAAGGTGGACCCCTTGAACATCACCATTCTCGCGGCGGAGCGCCAGGAGCTTCGCCTGGTGCGCACGCTGGAAAACCCCCACGGCGCCGCCGTGACCGCGGCCGAACTGGCGGAAGCCGCGCTGCCCTCCATCGTGTTTTTTGAAGATACCTTCGCCGCTCACGTGGAAGAGATTTACGTGGGCGGCATTGTTCCTGTTTCCGAAATCGGGCCGCTGCTGGAGCAGCAAACGCGCGCCAAGGTGCATGCACTTGCGCCGCAGCTTTCGTCCGAACAGAACATCAGTGGTGAGACGGTGCAGCCATCCCTCATGGCCGGCATAGTGGGGGCTCTGCTCGGATAATGCATGTAAACATCAATCTCGCTTCGCAAAAGTATGAGGATGTCCGGCAATTTTTTGTGCGCTGGGGCACGGCCCTGGGCGTGGCCGGCATCTTGACGCTTCTGCTGGTCATTTTGGCCTGGCACAACCATTCCAAGTCCGCCAATCTGTCCACCCAGATCGCCGGCCAGAAACGGGAAATCGCCAGACTGCAAAAAGAGGAGTCGGACGCAGAACGCATTGAGAACCTGCCCGCGAACATTGACGTCACGCGGCAGAAGAACTTCTGGAACAGCCAGCTCATGCGCCGGCAGTTCTCCTGGACGCAGCTTTTGAACGATCTGCAGAAGATCATGCCGCGGCGGGCCTACGTATCCACCGTCCATCCTGAAATCACGCTTGACCGCCGCATGAAGCTGACGCTGGTGATTGAAGGTGAAAAGCACGCTGACGCTGTCCAACTGGTGCAGAAACTGGAAAGCTCGGAACGCTTCAGCCAGGCGCACATCATCGATGAAAATACGCAGAAAGAGCAACGTCCAGGCGGTTTGCCTATCATCCGGTTCGGCATTGAAGCTTTCTACACGCCGCGCAGTGGCGCGCAGGCCAAAACCCCTGCCAAGGAGGGCCTGTAAATGAGGAACATGCCGCGCACCAGGCAGCGGTTCATCATCGCCCTGGCCATCATGGCAGTGGTGGACGTCGCGCTTCTGGCCTACCTGCTCTGGCCGGGGTCCAGCGCATCGGCCCTGGAAAACCAGCGGGCCAGCCTGCAGGACCAGATCAGCGTCTTGAAGAAAGAAGTGGCGCCCCTGGAACACATAGACGTAAAGCTGGACCAGACCCGGACCAACCTCAAGGCCCTGTCCGAGCAAAAGGTCCCGCGCCATTCGTCGCAGATTTCGGTGCAGTTGGAGAAGCTCACGCGGGAAACCGGGGTCTCCACGCAGTCCATCCGCTACTCTACACTCAAGCCGGAAAAAGGCGATTTGGCTGAGGTGCAGCGGATCAGCATTGAGACCATCGTGGTGGGCGACTACGCCAAGGTCGCGCGCTTTATCAATGCCCTGGAACAGAGCGAGCTGTTGTTTATCATTGACCAGATCTCCCTGAGCAGCGTGGGCAAAGAAGGCGGCGGGGTTTCCTTGTCTATCAAGTTTGAAACTTTTTTGAAAGAAACGGCGTAGGGATCTCGCGCGCTTAACAGAGGAACTAACGAGTGAAGATTGGAGCCGAAAACAAGAAGGAAATGGTCATCATGGCCTGCTTGCTGGCCGTGGCCGTTCCGCTGGTCGTCTACACCGTTTATCGCTACTCGGGGAGCGGGGCCAGCGCGGCGGAGCCGGCAGCGGCGCAAGGCGCGCGCCCGCAGGCCAAATCCGGCACGCAGACCATGGCCCAGAGCGATCTGGATCCCACGTTGCGCCTGGACGTTTTAGAAAACAGCCGCAAGGTAAAGTACGAAGCCGGGGGCCGCAACATTTTCATCATGGAAGCGGAGGTGATTCAGCCTCCAATTGCGCCGGTTGTCGTCACCGCGCCCCCCACGCCGTTCGTCCCAACGCCAACGCCCATCCCGCCGATTCCGCTCAAGTTCTTTGGCTCGGAGAACAAGCCGGGCGAGCCCCGGAGAGTGTTCCTCTCGGAAGGCGATGGCGCGGCGGCCACGGTCTTCGTCGCCAAACAGGGTGACATTGTTGACCGCCGTTACAAGGTGGTCCAGATTGCCAATACCTACGTGGTCATCGAAGATCTATTGACCAACAACAAGCAGCAAATCCAGCTGACGCCCCGGTAAATCCAGGGCAAGGCGGGCGCGCTGCGCGCAGGAAGTTGCCGAATGAAAGTCAGGAAGTCTCAAGCCGGCGAAAAAGGCTACGTGCTGGTCTCCGTGATGCTGCTGATCACGGTGATGATCATCGCCATGAGCATGCAGATCAACAGCATCGTCCAGCAAATCAAGCGCGATCGAGAAGAAGAGCTGGTCTATCGCGGCAAGGATTACGCCCGGGCCGTCAAGCGCTTCTACCACAAGCAGGGAGTCTATCCGAGTTCAGTGGACCAGCTGTTGAACACCAACAACCTGCGTTTCTTGCGCAAGAAATACAAAGACCCCATCACCGGCGAGGAGGAATGGCATCTGGTGCGTCTGGGTGAAGCACAAGTCAAAATCCCGGCCCCCAATCCCAATATGCCGAACACCTTGACTCCGAGCCCGCTCCCCGGACAGGCCAACGCTCCAGGCACGGGATCAATCGTACCCGCGACTTCCGGCGGACAAGCGGCGGGGACGCCGGCCCAGTTAGGCGGCGGCACACCGGGCCAGATGGGAACGCTGAAGACCAGCAACATCGGCAGCGGACAATCACTGGGCGGAGCGCCCATCATCGGCGTGGCCAGCAACAGCAAGGGCGAAGGTATCAAGGCCTTTAACGAGAAGACCCATTACAACGAGTGGCTGATTGTTTACGACCCGCGCCTGGAACAGGCCGGCGGCGATGGGATCACCGTGGCCGAACCCAGCGGAGCCGGAGCTTTACCGCCGGGCAGCCTGGGAACTGCGCCTGGAGTGACCCAGCCGCCTGCGCCGCGATAAGACCATCAACAGAAAAGCCCCGCCAATCCGGCGAGGCTTCCATTCACAAAAACTGATCTCAGGGTTTAGACGTTGAACGAAGAACCGCAACCGCAGGTGCTCTTCACGTTGGGATTCTCAAACTTGAAGCCGGCGGCTTCCAGGGTCTCAACGTAGTCCACGGTGCAGCCGTTCAGGTACATGGCGGACGTTGCGTCCACAAAAACCTTCAGCCCGTCAAAAGTGTAGGTCTTGTCCATCATTCCGGGCGCGTGCTCAAACGACATGGAATAAGAGAAGCCGGAGCAGCCGCCGCCCACCACGCCGATGCGCAGCCCTTCAGGTACTGGACTCTGCTGCGTCATGATCTCCTTGACTTTGGAAATCGCCGTCGGCGTCAAGTTGACCGGCACGTTGGGGGTAGTGGTCTCAACGTTGGGTGTGGATGTGGTGGCCATTGATGTCTCCTTGGAAATACGTTCTGTAATAATACAAGACCATTATAGTACAGATTCGGTCGCTGATTCCATTGGCCTTAAGTTGATACATTTTTGGCGCCCGCGTCGCCGGCATGCCGCGGGCTGGTTTCGGGAACGAAAAAAATCCCTGCCTTGACCGGGGAAAAGCAGGTCTATAATGCGATTGAAGGTTCCACCTTACCCTCCTCTGCTGGGACCGTGACGGCGCGGGGCCAGGCGGGACTGCTTCCAAACTGAGTCTCAGGTGGTGTCAGATGAGTCAGATGATGCTAGGACTGCTTATCGTGTGGGGCGGTTTGACGGCGATTCTGGTGGTTCTGCTGATTTACCGCGGCACGCTCACCATGCATGAAGACGACCAGCTTTTCCTGGACAGTGCTGAAGACCACATGCAGAAAGAACAGCAAGAGCTGATCGCCAAAGTGAATAAGATCAATCCCTGGGTGCGTATCTTGGGCACGTGTTCGGCGTTGCTGATTGTGGTGATCGCGGGCACTTACTTTTACACCCACCTGACCCGGTAAACCTCAGGCCGGTTTTGCCCAGACGAGCTTTGGGGCAACTTGCGTCAATCGGGCGAGCCTTGGGGACGTCAGGCGTCCATGACGCCAAGTTTCTTCCCGTGGCGCGAGTTCCCACTGAGTCGCACCAGCCCATCAACCCTTGCTATCATTTCATTGACGACACTTCTGCGAAAGTGGCGGAATTGGCAGACGCACCAGACTTAGGATCTGGCGGGTAAAACCGTGGGGGTTCGAGTCCCCCCTTTCGCACCATCCTCTTTTGGGATCCTTCGACTCCCCTTCGGCAAGCCTCAGTGTCGCTCAGGATTTCGCCTGCGGGCTCAGACGCCCGCATATCGGCTCAACTTAGGATCTGGCGGGTAAAACCGTGGGGGTTCGAGTCCCCCCTTTCGCACCATTATTCGCGACAACCGCTGGCGCGCATGGCAATCGCAAAGCGCAACGATGCGCCTGAAACAGCGGGCTCGGCGCGCAAGTAGGCGTCCCACCCCACGACGCGAAGCGCGTGCGTGGGGGCCCCGGCCTCGCCCTTAATCATGACAAACCGCCGGCCGGCACTCTTCTCGCACTGCCCCATCATTGACAAACCGCCGGCCGGCAGGGGCACTTCCGCGCCCTTAGCCGCGGCATCGGTAGTCGAAGGTCGCGATCCAACCTGCCGGGCCCCCTCTCGTCCTGTCGCGGACCAGGTACATGCACTTTCAGCTTTCTTTTCCCAAGGTTCTTCTTTGTCCAGCAGCCTAAAATGTGGTTAAATTTGATACACCCACTAGGTAATTTATACTCATTTTTGGTGTCTAAGAGGGCTCCAAGTGCTTTGTTGTTCGGCATCTATCGCTTTTGGCTCATCGATTGCCTGCCTTAGCTGGTAACCCTCTGACCATCCTGAGAGATTCTTATGATGAGAGTTGTCTCCAAAGCGATTACGGCTGTGCTGTTGCTGGCTGCGGCAGCGTGGTCGTGTGCTCAGGAGATTCCCCCGCCTCCGCGGTCCGCGGCGATCGGTTCGCAAAGCCAACAAGGTTCGCACGTGCCGGCTGTACAAAGCCCGGCCTCTGAAGTCGAGCAGATCGTGGTGCAAAGCCAGCAGGCCCTGGACCAGCACGATGCCAAGAAAGCCACTGCACTGGTCGAAGAAGGGCTGGGCCGCTTCCCCAATCATGAAGCGTTGCAGGTCCAGCGCGCGCGCATACACGTCTATCAGAAGCAGGACAAGCAAGCGATCTCGCTGTTGCACGCAGTGCTATTGGCCAATCCCGGTAGCCGCAACGCCAAGCTGCTGCTGGCGCAAATCTACGGTTATCGCGAGGACTACCGTCAGTCTGACCGCATCTACCAGGAACTGCTGGCGGCCAACGCCAAGGACGAAACCGCCGCGCTGGGTCTGGTCCACAACCTGATCCTGGAAGGCAAACGGGACCAGGCCCAGCAACTGGCGAAGCAGACCTTGGAGAAGGTCCCCAACAGTTTGGGCCTGGAGCAGTACAGCGACTATCTTTCCTCGAGTAACCCAGCTTCAGGCAACCCATCCTCCAGCAACCCAGCTTCAAGCAATCCAGGTTCAGGACGACGGTCGTCAAACGCACCGGCGGAAACCGCGCCGCAGTACATGCATCGCGTGCAGGCCGGCGAAACGTTCTTCTCAGATACCTCGGGAAACAAATCCGTCAGCTCTTCGCAGGGGTTCGTTTACCAATTCAACAAGAACTTGACCAGCCGGACGCGCCTCGAAGAAACCCAATTGTGGAAGACGGGCTCAGCCAAAGCCGCCATGGTCTCCGGCACGGACGAAGGCCGGTATCGTGTCAACAAGTATGTGGCGGTGCGCGCCGGCGTAGGCGCGGTAAGGTTCGATGACACCAGCAGCCGCACGCTGTACTCCGGCGACCTGGAACTCTATCCGATCAAGAGCCTGTACCTCTCAGGCGGCTACGGACGCGCGCCCGTGGCTCCCACTTTTGACGCAGCGCAGTTTGACCTGCTGGCGCATGGATGGCACACCCGCATGGAGTACCGCATGAAGGGCTTTTCCGTGGCCGCGAGCGCTTCTTTCAACCACTATTCTGACGGCAACCACGCCGAGCGCGAGTGGGGTGAAGTGATGAAGTGGTTCGGCTTTCGCGACAACACCGTCAGCCTGGGCGGTGGCTACGCCTTCCGCCATCTGCACTTCGCCAAGGACCTGAGCCACGGCTACTTCGCGCCGGGCGAATACCGTAGCCATCTGGGCGCGGCCGGGGTGCGTTTCCGCTGGCGCAAATGGTATCGCGGAGAAATCCTGGGCTATGGCGGCGGCGAGTTGCTGCAGGACTTTGGAAGCTATTCACCGGCGGGTGAAGTCCTGGTGCGCAATGATCTTTTATTCGGACAGTTCATACTCACCGCCGACTACTCCCATTTTCACCTGATCCAGACCACGGGCGCTTTCCGGGCCGACGCCGTAAGCGCAACCTTCGGCTACAAGTTCTAAACCACGGTCAACACGACTGTAGAAAGGCAATTCGGATGGCGGGCAGTAAATCAAAACAGAGCTTCCGGATCCTGATTGTGGATGACGACGACTCCACGCGCAACCTGCTGGCGTCCGTGCTGACGGCGGAAGGCTATCCCTGCCTCACCGCCAACAACGTGGATTCGGCGGAGGTGATTCTCCGCCAGCAAGCCGTGCAGATGGCATTTGTTGACCTGTATTTGGGCACGGGAAACGGGCTCAACGTGCTGGACCTGATCAAAATGCTGCAGCCGCAGTGCGCCTGCGCCATAATGACCGCGCATACCAGCGTGGAAACCGTGGCCAAGTCGCTGGGATCGGGCGCGGTCGAATATCTGGGCAAGCCGCTGCTGATTGATGATCTGCTGGCCGTGGTGCGTAAGGTGCAGGACAGCCGCAATGCATCGCCCGCAGCGGCCGGCGACAGCGACGAAGGGCCGGAAACGTCCATCATCGGGCGCACTCCGCCGATGCTGGAAGTCTACCGGGCGATTGCCCGCGTCGCGCCCACCGACGTTAGTGTGCTCATCCAGGGCGCCAGCGGAACCGGAAAAGAACTGGTGGCCCGGGCCATCCACGATCACAGTTCACGCGCCAAGATGCCGTTTGTTCCCGTGAACTGCGGCGCGCTGCCGGAAAACATTCTGGAAAGCGAACTCTTCGGCCACGAAAAAGGCGCTTACACCGGCGCCGACAACGCCCGCCCTGGACTGTTTGAAGCGGCCAACGGCGGCACGCTCTTTCTAGACGAGATTTCAGAAACCAAACCCAGCTTTCAGGTGAACCTGCTGCGCGCGGTACAGGAGCACCAGATTCGCCGGGTGGGTTCGCATAAGTACACGCCGGTGGACGTGAGGATCCTGGCGGCCAGCAATCGCGAGTTGACCAAACTGATGGCGGCCAACCAGTTTCGTGAAGACCTCTACTACCGGCTGAGCGTGGTGGTGATCACGCTGCCTAACCTGGAAGAACGCCGCGCGGACATTCCTCTGCTGGTGCAGCACTTCTTGAAGCGGTCCAACCTGAAGAACGGGCGCACGGTAAAGATCACCGATGCGGCGACGCAGTTCCTGTCCAATTCCTCGTGGCCGGGCAACGTGCGCGAACTGGAGAACCTGGTGGAACGCCTGGCCATCTTCTGCACGTCGGGGGAGATCGGCGTGGCGGACGTGGAGAACGAACGCCGGCAGGTGCACGGCAACGGCGCAACCGTGGAGAACCCCACCACCCTGGAAGACATGGAGCGGCAACACATCGTCAGGGTGTTGCAGGAACATGCCGGCAACAAATCAAAAGCAGCGCGGGCCCTGGGGATTGAGCGTAAGACGCTGTACCAGAAGGCGCGCCGGTTAGGGATTGACCTGCTGGTGGGATAACGAATGAAGTTTCTTCCCAACCCGAGTAACGCGCGCCCCATCAAATTGGGCCGCTGGCTGCGTCTGAACGGCGTGCTGCTGGGACTGGTGTTGCTGGTGAGCTTGAGCTTCCCGGTGTCCACGCTGAGCTTGAAGCTGAACGATTTCTACTTCCAACTGCGCGGGCCGCAACCAACGTCGCAACAAGTGGCCCTGGTGCTGATTGACGATGCGTCGCTGGACCATTACGGGCGATGGCCGTGGCATCGCACACAGTTGGCCCGCCTGATCAACGCGGTGAGCGCGCAGAATCCCAAGGCCATCGGCCTGGACGTTTTGCTGTCCGAACCGGAAGACGAGCCGAATGACGCGGCGCTTACGCAGGCTATCCAGTCGGCGCCAAACCTGGTGTTGGGCTCCAAGATTTCCAGCTCGCCGGATACGCGGCTGTGGATGGATCCTCTGCCGCGCTTTGCCCAGGCCGCCAAGGGCGTGGGCCACGTGCAGGCAATCACCGACTTTGACGGCTTGTGCCGCAGCGTCCCCCTGGAAGAGCCCAGCGCGGACGGGCTGCGCACGGCGTTTTCACTGAAGCTGGCGGGCCTGGTGAAACCGCAACTCAAAGCCCTGGAACGATCGCTCGATACGCGCGGCAGCGGCTTGGAAAAAATCTCGTCACGCACGCAACTGATTGACTATCGCCAGCAATTTGAGCCCGGCGCTGATCCGGCGCCTTTCGTCACGGTTTCCGCCGGCGACCTGCTGGCCGGCAAGAACACCGGACAACTGAGCGGCAAAGCGGTGCTGATCGGCTTTGGCAGCATTGAAGTAAGCGACCGTCTATTCACCCCGGTGAGCGACCAGCTCCCCATGCCCGGCGTGGAGATCAACGCCAATGTCCTGGACATGCTGCTCTCCGGCCGGTCTCTGCAACACGTGAGCGTTGCGTGGCAGTTGCTGGCCTTGGTCTTGCTAAGCATGACCGCCATCTGGCTGGTGGTGCGCGAACCCGGCGTGCGCGGCCTGGTGCTTCTGGCCGCCATGATCATTGCCGGCTATTTCGGAGCATATTTCCTGTTCCTGCGTTTTCATCTTCTGATTTCCTATGGTCCGTTGCTGGCGGCAGGCTTGCTGGCTGCGCCCATCGCGCAACTGGAGAACCTGCTGCTGGTGAATCGCGAAGTAACTTCCCGGTTGCAGCAACTGCGCCGGACGATCGCGCCCGCATCTGACGCGCGTCCACTCGGGGCGCAAGCCGAAGTTGCGGCCGGCGCGGCGCCGGCAGGTTTGCACTGGAAACTGGAAGCGCTCAAACATCTGCAGGCGGACCTCTCTTCGCTCTACACCTTCCGCCAGACGTTGTTGGAGACCATGCGTGAAGGTCTGGCGGTGTACGGCGCGGACGGCGCGTTGCTCTTCAGCAACGGCACCTGGAAAAAATTCTGTGAGCGCCACCGCACGCGCTTGGGCAACCTGGCGGGCGTCGCCGAGATGGCCGGCGGCTGGCCGGAAATCCAGAACCTGGCGCCGGATGGCAGCTCCTGGGCGGAGAATGAAGTTTCGCTCGAAGAAGAGCTCTGGCTGTTCCGCGCCGTGCGTCTGCCCTGGACTTCCTTCGCGGAAGCGGGAGCCTTGCTGGTGATGGCCGAAGACATTACCGCCCGCCGCCAGAGGGACCAGGCGCGGTCAGAAGCGCTCAGCTTTGTGACCCATGAACTGCGGACGCCGCTAGTCTCCATCCAGGGATTTTCCGAGCTGCTGATGCGCTACCCGAATTCGGCGGCCAGCAGTGAAGCACCCGCCACCATTTTCCGCGAGACTAACCGGCTGGTGGCGATGATCAACACCTACCTGGAAGTGCTGCGCTTGGACGCCGGCGCGCGGCCTCTGCGCCGCACCCGGGCCAACGTGCGCGATATGGTGGCGCACGTGGAGAAAGTTGTGCGTCCGCTGGCCGCGGCGGCGCACGTGCCGGTGCGGGTGGAAGTGGATTCCGAAGATGAGTTTGTCCTGTGCGATGAAACGCTGATCTCCGGCGCGCTCTTGAACCTGGTCAGCAATGCGATCAAGTACGGCGCACGCGACTCCGCGGTGGTGCTCCGCGTCACGTCCGGCGAACACGACATCGAATTTGAAGTGCACAACGCCGGGCCGGCCATCCCCGCCGCCGATCTGGAACACATTTTTGAGCGTTTTTATCGTCCGCAACGCAGCGAGTCCATCCCCGGATGGGGACTGGGCTTGAGTTTTGTGCGGCGCATCTGCCAGCAACATGGCGGAAGAGTGCAAGTCAGCAGTCATGAAATTTCAGGCACCTCGTTCCTGTTCACCTTACCGCGAGGGGCCATGGAAGTAACCGAGGTGGCACCATGAAACATACAATCCGTTTGACCATTTTCAGCGTTTTGCTCAGTTGCGCAGTGGCCCTGGCGCAAGAGCCCGTCAAGGCGCCGCTCGCCGGCGCGACCATCGCCGACTTCAAGGGCAAAGTCAGCATCCAGCTTCCCCATCAGGCATTCGCCGCTCCGGCCCGGGGAGAAGTCCTGCCGCCGGAAACAGAGGTCAACACCAACGACGGCACCATGCTGCTGCGCCTGACCGACGGCAGCGAGGTGCTGGTGCGGGCCCACACGCGCCTGGTGATCAAGGAGCCGGAGACCAGCGGCTGGCGCTACCTGCAACTGGTGCTGGGACGGATTCGCGCGCAGGTGCAGAAGCATCTGGGCGGCTCGCCGGGATTTCAGATCGGTACGCCCAGCGCAGTGATCTCCGTCCGCGGCACCCGGTTTGACGTGGAAGTGGACCGGCGCGGCATCACGGAAGTGGACGTGGAAGAAGGCGTGGTGGAACTGGATGCCCTGGGAGGACGCGGCGGCTCAGTGCTGATCACCGCCGGCTTCTCCAGCCGGGTAGGCGCGGAATCGGCGCCGGAAGTTCCCCGCCCAACGCACGATCTGCGTCCTGAAGTGGACCGTCCAGGCGGCCACGGCAAAGACTCCGGTGGCGATGACGATCCCATCAAGAAACTTGAAGCCCGTGACCGCGAGCATCGTGATCGCGACTCCGGCGACCACGGCAGCGGCAGCGCTGGCAGCGGCGGCGGAAGTGACAGTGGCGGCTCCGGTTCCGGCGGAGGCGGGCAATCCGGCTCCGATGGCGGTGGTGGCGACAAGTCCGGTTCGAGTTCAGATGGCGGAGATCGCGACGGAGGCGACAAGCACGGTGGGGGCAAGCCGCCGGCAACGAGCTGAGCGCCAACGGACGGCCATTCTCTAAATACGTTTGGAAACATGCGGCGGTGTTCGATGCGGACTCCGCCGCATTCGTTTTGGCGACAGCATTGGGCCGCATTTGCACCAAAATCGCAGCGGTCTGAAAGGCAAACTTTGGCCCGTGTGTACTGTGTTCCTGCGACACACTTCTGGGTCGTTTTTCCCCATTCAGATGCCAGACTCGAAGCCTTGGCTACTGAAAACAAAGCTCTTAACCGGATCTTGCTCTGGCACGCAACCTGCACTATGTAACCACGCTCCCCCGGGAAGGCCGAAGCTCTAAGTTCTTCGAGTGCTCGCGACCCGCTCTGTGGGAGGCGCGGCAAGAAAGTGAACTCTGAAGATCGGCCATCCAGAATCCATTCTCCTGCCGCACGGTCAGCCAAACTAGAAAGTTGAATTTCCGTCCGGAAGTGCGCTATCGCCGGACAACTTCGGGCATGTACGAGAGAGCGGATGCGGTCTGCTCCAAATGCACGAACCAAGTAGTACCCTAATAGAACCAAGTCGCCACTCGATCGGATACCTACTAGTAAAAAAATCTCTTTTGGAGGCCCAATGAAAAGGGTTCTTTTGATCGCTTTTGTAAGTATTGTGTTTGCTCTTGTAGTCGGCTGCGGCGGCAGCTCCAGCACACCTCCGTTCCAGGCGACCGGGACATCAACAACAGTTCAATTCGGTGATGCTCTGGATTCCAGAGTGGTCAAGTTTGAAATGACCATTTCGGCAATCACGCTGACTGGCGTCAGCCCCACGGCAACCACCGGCAACCTGCTGGCCAGACCGGCGGAGTTTGAATTTGTGCACACCGCCGGCACCATGGAGCCGCTTACCCTGGCCAACGTTCCCCCGGGGACCTACAACGGCGCCACCATCACAGTCGGCGCCAACGCTGAACTGGTGGTCGTCAACGGCACCACGCCGACCAAGGTGCCGGCGCCGGTCTCGCCTACAAATGTGAGCGTAACTTTCGCTAACATCACTGTCGGCACCACGCCGCTGTTCATCAATTTTGATCTGGACCTGGCGGGTTCGCTCACCCTGACTGGCTCACCCAACATCACCGCGGCCACCGTCAGTCCGAAGTTCAGCGTAACTTCCTCCACGACTCCTCCGGCTGGTGGCGAAGGCAATGAAGACGACAACAACGGCGAAATCGAAGACGTCCATGGCAAAGTATCCGCCATCACAGCTCCGAACTTCACCATTGACACCGGCAGCACCAGCATCGTCTTCGCGACAGACTCCAACACGAAGTTCAAAGACGGCATCACGCAACTTTCTGATCTGAAGGTTGGGGACATCGTGGAAGTGGACGGCGTCACCAAGTCCGATGGCACCAAGCTGGCGACTAAAGTTGAACGCGAGGGCAGCAGCAGCGGCAAGGAAGCTGATGGTGTTATCTCCGCAGTGACCGGCAGCCCGGCTACGGCGATCACCATTGTGCACCAGCACGATTCTGACGATGCGGCCGGTGCGCCCACCACGGTGGACATCACCATCAACTCCAGCACCGTTTTCAGCGTGCGCTCTGACAAGCTCAGCGTGACTGGCACCTTTGATGCGACTCACATCGGCAAAGGACAGCGCGTGGAAGCAGACGCCAGCGCCAACGCCACGCCTCTGGTGGCCACCAAGCTGAAGCTGCGTGAGCAGGGCATTGTGGGCACAGTTGCCTCCAGCCCGGCGCCCACGGCCTCGGCCTTCACACTCACGATTGATCCGGCGTCAGCGTTCGGCAAGCTCAGTGGCGCGACGTCCGTAGCGGTGACTGTCCCCAGCGGTGCAACGCTGAAGACGGCGCCCACGTCCGGTGCAACGCTCCTGGTGCGTGGACTGGTGTTCGTCAACGGCACCACCTACACCATGACCGCCACCCGCGGAGACCACAACTAGCTTCTTCCTCTGACCAATTGAACCCTAGAGGGCCCGCTTCGGCGGGCCCTTTTTCTAATACCTAACTTGATGCCCGGACAATCAGCAATTGCCGGGGTTTACTGCCTGTTTTACAGTCTTTTCTGAGTTAATTTTCGGCTGCTCTCCGGTTTTATTGGACTGCAGCCTGAACTCAGGGGGGACTCCAAGTGAAAAGATTCGTGATCTGCGCTCTCGTCTTCTTCTTGCTGTGCATTACGGGCTGAGCGCGCAACCATAAGCTCTACGGCTTCGCATAAGCTTCCGCGATCAATTCCGTTTCCGGGACCACGCGCACTTCAATCGCGCCTTCCTGGGGCAGCGCGTCCAGAGGCAGGTGATCGCGCCACAGGGAGAAGCGAACGCGCAACGCGGCGCCCTGGGCCGCGTGCAAGGAAGCCAGCGGCATCTGGCACTCAAAGATGTTTTTCATCCGTACATAGACGCCGGGTACGGAGCTCTCGCCGTGTCCGCTTTCGCCGAAGGTCCAGCCGCCCAGTTCGGCGCCGGTGATGCCGGCCTCCAGGCGATACGCCAGGCGAGGTGCGTCCGCCGCGGGAGGAATGGTTTCCACGGTAACCGCCAGACGCGTTTCCTCCGCCGCCCAGTCCGCCGGCGGTTCCATGAAGTCCACGCGGCAGTAGAGGTTGGTTTCGTCAACACCGGCGTAACCGGTATCCAGCAGAAACAGTTTGCCGTGCATGGCGGACGTGCGCCGGTCCGCCACGTGCGTCGCAGCGCCCAGCCAGTCAAAGTATCCAAATCTCTTTCCATCAATCCTGGGATGGATGTATGCCGTCTGTGGCGTGTATTGCACCACGCCGCGCCGGGCAGCGATGGGCTGTGACAACGCATCCGGCGCCGCGGCGCCCAGCGCGTGATAGACGTTCGACAAGTGTTTACGATAGAGATCGTCAAAGTCGTTGTCGTTGACTGAGTGGTGCTCGGGGCCGTACCACCAATTCCAGTCGCTGCCTTCAGCGATCAGCAGCTCTTCATACGCCAGGTTCCTCTGCGGAGCAGGAACTTTCTCCGCGCGCTCATTGAAGAAGTCACGGGCCGCGGAAAGATGGTCCCAGGCCAGGTTGTCTTCCGGCGCGCCGATCCACACGTCAAAGTTGGCGTTGATCCAGGAGCCGGGGAAGATGGAGCCAAGCGTCTGCGGCGCGGCACAGCGGTCCACGGCTTCGCTTACGGTGAGCGCTTGGAACACCGGATCCCTCTGAATGCCGTCATACAATCGGCGCAAAAATTCGCGGCCCGATTGGGGAAAACTTTCCCAGGCATTTTCGCCGTCCAGAATGATGGAAACCACGGCGTCTTTCCCGCTTTTCAGCACCGGTTCCGCCGACTCCTTCACGCGGCGAATGAAATCTTCCGCGGCATCTTTTGCGGGAACGCCGGAATATACAAATCCGATCAAGTCGGAGAGCGAGTGGTCGCGAAACACCATGTGCACGCGGGCGTCGTCCTTTTCCCAGCGAAATACCTGGTAGAGTTTGGCCGCGCCCGCCTCATCCAGCCGTCCGTTGCCGTCGCGCAGAAAGGATGTGCCATCGGAGCGTCCCAGGACGCCTTCATCGCTGGCTACCCAGTTGAGTCCGGCGCGGTGGGCAATGGCCAGCGCGTCATTCGATACGCTGCCTTCTGACGGCCACATGCCTCGGGGACGCACTCCGAAAACCTGCGTATGCAGCGCCACGCCGCGCACCACCTGCTCCTGCGCATCTTCTGGATGACGAAAACGGGTGCGCGGCAGCGGCAAGCCGTTGTGCGATTCGGCGCCAGCTTCGGTATCGCACACCAGAGGCAGGATCGGATGATAGTACGGCGACGTGGAAATCTCAATCGCGCCGCGCTGAGCCGCCGCGGCGTACGCCGGCAGAACTTGCGCCAGGAATTCTTTCTGCTTGCGCACCATCATCTGCTGGTCGTCCAGAGAAAAACCGCGGCCCTTCGTGACCAGTTCGCGGATATCGGGGTCTTCCAGGAAGAACTCGTCCATCCATGCCAATTGGGAGAGGACTTGCAGGTCCGTCAAGTCGTTATTGGAAAGCCGGGGCACCAGCCGCGCGGCTTCTTCCGGACGCCCGCGGTACTGCTGCCACAACTCGCGGTAGCGCGGATAGCGCCCGATCATAGTTTCCGCATTGGCTTGGAACAGATATTGCAGCGCGAAGATCCGCTCGCCAAAGTCGAGTTCGAGGGCAGGCTTTGAGGCAATAGCCAGAAAGGGGTCGCGGGCCGCGCCGGAAACGTAATCCTGCAACTGCGCGATCAGGCACGGCACCAGGTTGAACGTTTGGTGCAGGCCGGGAAACTCGTCCAGCAGCTTCACCATGCCGTAATAATCCTTGAGCGCATGCAGCCGGACCCAGGGCAGGCGGTACTCCCCCGTCACCAGGTCTTTGTAATAGGGCTGGTGCATGTGCCAAAGAAACAGCAGGCGAATGGCTGGCATAATCTGAGATATCCATTAATAACACAAGCGGGCATCTGCTAGACTCATAATCACGCGCGTGCGGATTTTCACTCGTTACATCCTGAAGGAAGTGCTGGCGTATGCATTGATCGGTACGTCAGTGTTTACGTTCGTCGTGTTCATGCGCGACGTAAGCCGGCTTCTGGAGTGGGTGGTCCGCAACAGCGCACCCGTCCCCAGCGTGGCCGAACTGGTTTTCCTCCTTCTGCCCGGCGCGCTCAAGATCACCATCCCTATCGGCGTGCTGGTGGGCGTGCTGATCGGGTTGAGCCGCATGGCCGCCGACAGTGAAGTCACCGCCATGCGCGCCTCCGGCGTCAGCGTCCGCACGTTTTTGAAGATCGTCTCCATCTTCGGCGTCGCTGCCTGGCTGCTGGCCCTGCTCAATACGGTGGTGATTGAACCCCGTTCGGCATCCGCGCTGGCCCGACTGGAGAAGAGCATGATCTCTTCCCAGATCTCTTTTGAAGTGCAGCCGCGCGTCTTCTACGAAGAATTCAAAAACTATGTGCTCTACGTGGAAGACGTAAGTTCCGCCAACGGGGCCGCAGTGTGGAAGAACGTTTTCCTGGCCGACATCAGCACGCCCGGCGCCCCGAAAATCACCACGGCAAAAGAAGCCACCGTGGGACGCGGCGAAAAAGACAGCATCCGCCCGCACTTGCACAACGCTGAAGAGCAGGAGATGAACAAGCCCAACAGCGTGCAAACCTACCTGCTGCAGGAGATGGACCGCGAGCTGCCTTTTCTGGAAAAGCCCAAGCCCGCGCAGGAAACCATTCCCGCACAGCAGATGAAGACGCCGGAGCTGATGCGGCAAGCTTCCCTGGCGAACAAAGATGTGGCCCGCGGGTATTGGATCGAATTCAACCGCCGCTTCGCCCTGCCCACTGCGTGCCTCGTCCTGGTGCTGATCGGCATCCCTCTGGGCCTTTCCGCGCGCAAAGGCGGCAAAGGCGCCGGCTTTGTTCTGAGCATCGTCCTGGTTTTTGTTTACTACTTCCTGTTTATCTCCGGCCTGTCGCTGGCCAAAAGCGGCCGCGTCCCGCCCGCCGTGGGCGTATGGATGGCCAACGTGGTCTTCGGCATTGTGGGCGCGCTGCTGCTGTGGCGGACCGACAAAATGCCCATCGAACTCGGCATGGGACAGGCGGTGGTCAATTGGTTCAAGAACTGGACCCAGGCCCGCAGCCAGGGCCGCGGCGAAAGCCGCGCTAACGGCTCGCGCCGCCCGCAGTTCAACCCGCGCTTCCCCCTCATTCTGGATGACTACGTCCTGCGCACCTTCACCGGCCATCTGCTGCTGATCCTCTCCAGCTTCCTGGTGCTTACGCTTATCTTTACGTTCTTTGAACTGCTCACTGACATTGTCCGCAACAAAGTTCCCATGTCCATGGTCGGCGAGTACCTGCTTAACGTGATTCCTTCCCTGCTCTATCTGGTCACGCCGCTGAGCGTGCTGCTGGCGGTGCTGGTCACGTTCGGACTGATGCAGAAGTCGAATGAAATTACTGCCATGAAGGCCACGGGCATCAGCATCTACCGCACCGTGGTGCCGATCCTGTTCATCGCCCTGGCGCTGGCCGGCGGGCTGTTTCTGCTCGATCAGTTCTATCTGCCCTACGCCAACAAGCGCGTGGAAACCCTCAAGAACCAGATCAAAGGCAAGCCGGCGCAGACGTATCTGCGTCCGGACCGCAAATGGATCTTTGGCGAAAACAAACACAAGAACGGCGTGGCCGACCCCAATCGCAAAATTTATTACTACGAGTTCTACGACGCTGACCGCAACCAGTTCGGCAGCATTTCGTCGTTTCAACTGGACCCCCGCACCTTCCAGATCGCCAAACGCATATACGCCGCGCGCGCCCAGTGGTCAGACATGCAGCAGCAATGGGTGTTCGAAAAAGGCTGGGTGCGTTCCTGGACGTACCCTCCCGGCGGCGATCCCCATGAGGAACTGCAGCAATTCGACGTGAGCACTTTTCCCGAGCTGACCGAACCGCCCAGCTACTTCAAGAAGGAAGTGCGCCAGTCGCAGGAGATGAATTACGACGAACTGCGCAACTACATCCGCGACCTGCAGCAAAGCGGCTTTGACGTGGTGCGGCTGCGCGTGCAGTTACAAAAGAAGATCGCCTTCCCCCTGATTACCCTGGTCATGGCCGTGCTGGCCGTGCCCTTTGCCCTTTCCGCCGGACGCCGCGGCGCGCTCACCGGGATCGCCGTGGCGCTGATCATCGCCGTGGCGTATTACGTGACGTCCGGACTGTTCGAGGCCATGGGCAACGTCAGCCAGTTGCCGCCGCTGGTGGCCGCCTGGTCTCCGGATATTATTTTTGGACTGGCGGGAGGATACTTGATACTGAAGACGCCGTCGTGAGTCCCCATGGCTCGTGTGGCACAGGCACTCTTGCCTGTGCGCGATTGAACCGGGGGGCAGCGATCTTCGCGACCCCCAAAGTACCCTACCCTCGGTAATTATCCCTTGACATCAAGTAGAATATATGGCACAATGTTCTTGTTATGAACCGCAGACAAACAATCCCAAAAGAACTCCGGTTTACCATCCAGCAATTTCAAGAGAGATTCCCCGATGACAACGCTTGCCTTGAATATCTGAAAGAGCAACGCTATCCCGGCGGCTTGGCGCATTGTGAGAAGTGCGGAGTTGAACGCAAGCATCACCGCGTTACAGGCCGTCCAGCTTACGCCTGTGACTACTGCGGAAGCATGATCTCTCCGATGGCCGGAACGATCTTTGAAAAGTCCAGCACCTCTTTGAAAACTTGGTTCTACGCCATGTACCTCATGGGTTCCACCCGCTGCGGAATCTCCGCAAAGCAGATTCAGCGCGAAACCGGAGTGACCTACAAAACCGCATGGCGTATCTTTCGTCAAATCCGAACCCTGATGTCGGAGGATATCAGACTGGAGGGTTCAACGGTGGAAGTTGACGAAATGTATGTCGGCGGGAAAAGTGTTCGCCTTGGTGCTACCGCAAAGCCTAAGACCCCGGTTGTTGGAGTTGTCCACCGCAAGAGTGGCCGCGTCATTGCACGGGTTAAAGCCGATACCACCAAGCCCACTTTGCACGGGTTCATCAAAGAGTTCGTACTTCCGGGCAGCACCGTATTCACAGATGATTACCCGTCATACAAGGGAATCAATGTTCGCGGGTATCAGCATTTCCGTGTGAAGCACACTGCCAAGGTCTATGTGGCCGGGTCGAGGGGACAGATTCACACTCAGACAATTGATGGGTTCTGGAGTTTGGTTAAGAACGGGTTGCGCGGCGTGTACCACTCTGTCGGCAAGAATTATCTTCAGAGCTACTTGAACGAATATTCTTTCAGGTACAACCGCCGCGAATCTGGGAACCTTATTTTTGGGGCGATCTTGGGCCGGGTTTGTGAGCTGGCGGGTGAACAGCACGCCGCACAAGCCCCTCAAATTCAGACCACGTAAAAGGGCGATCTTCTTTTTTGCGCGTGTCACCCTTGTCATTCTTGGCGGAAGGCTTAGGGTGATTTCGCATAAATCTTCTTCGAGGCGAACCTCAGAAGTGAGGTTACCGCCGTGGTGTGCGAAAGTCAATCCGGAATCTCCGCAATCGAAATGTCTCGCACACTTCGCACGGAGGCGAAAGGGCATTTTCTTGTGCTCACGGCATTTCTAGATGAAAGCTATGACAAAGAGATTTTCGTCGTCGCTGGCTTCTTCTCGTATGAGGATGACTGGCGACGGTTAGAGAAAAGATGGAAAGCAACTTTGCGAGAAAATCGGATCAAGCGATTTCATGCAGCCGACTGCAATAGTGGATTCGGGGAATTCAGTGGATGGACAGCTAAACGGCGAACTGGGCTGATGAAAAGATTACTTCGATTCATCGTAGAACAGGAAATGTACGGCATATATTCTGGAGTTGTGCAGCCCGCCTTTCGGGCTGAATTTAGGATAAGAACAGATGACGAAGCATATCCACTGTGTCTCCAGCATTGTCTAGAGATCATTGGAGAAAAAACCGTCCGTCTCCCGGCCACAGAGAAAGTCAAAATCATCGTGGATTCATCCAGGTTCGCGTCGAAAGGCGCGGATGTGTTCCACTTTATGAAAACAAAACGCGGTTGGCAGCATGGGACGCGTTTGCACAGCATTACGTTTTCCAGTTGGCGGGAGTTTATTCCTTTGCAGTGCGCGGATCTCATGGCCTATGAGACATTCAAGATGTTAAGACGCACTGAAGTCGAGCCACATCGGTCAGAACGCAAGTCATTCTCCGTTCTTGCTCGCCTGCCCATTTTTGGAGGTCATTTCGATCAAACAGCGATGCGGCAACTCAAAGATGCCCTGTCAGCCGAAGAATCAAAATACAAGGAGGGTTAAATCAAATGTCTGCTGTCGCGGCGGAAAGGAAGCCAAGGTTACCGAATGATCTGTCCACGGGTGATGTTAAAGAATTGCTCAAGCCCATTACGAACCATGATGTCATCGCAGAACTCTACTCATTTGGGTCAACGCTTCTCATTGACATCAAAGAACGCAACAGTCAGATAGAAGCCAAGGCAGCGGTGGTTATCGGATGGTCAACAGGCATTGCGGCTTTCCTGTTTACCCAAATTAAGGCCGAAGTTTGGGGGGTTGTCGTAATGCCCGCCATAATCGCTTCGATTTTTGCGGTGATATCTGCCTACCGCGTCATAAAGACGCGGCCCGACTGGCGCGATCCAAGCGATAAGGACTGGTTCCGCGAATCAGCGTTGAAAGACGCGGATGATCTGCGTATCTTTCATGTCCGGTCTATGCATGACATTAGACAAAATCAATCAGACATCGCCGGAGAAAAAGCTGAGTTTTTGCTACGGGCAGAAAGATGGCTGATTGCCTCAGCCACGTTGCTTGCTCTAGGAATCGCAGCGAGACTTAGCGTTTTTCTTTATCCTTATTTTCATCGGTTTTTCTGACCACGTTAGGACTTGTGTCTTCGCTGCGATGTTTGTTTGGTTGAATATCCTCATCGCGCCCACCGCCGCGTTCAACGGGTGCGGGCGTTGTCGGCGTTGGCGCTTGATCTTTATCGTTGTCGGCCATTGTTCCTCCAAGTGGAATAACTGGCTGTGGGCCGGGTCAGTTTGGCGCTGATCCGGCCCAATCTGAGAAAAGTCTATCATTCGCCAGATACTTGATGATAGGGGATAATTACCCCAATCGGATTCCTTCCCGAAAGACACGGTTTTCGGTTGTCAAAGACCATTTTTCCAGCCACCTGGGCGGCCTGGGGCTCAAAAGCCAAATACCAATAACCAAGTACTAACTACCGTCTTTGGGCATTTTACCGTCTTTTATTCGCTATATCCAGCGCGAACTAGTTCAACGCTGCGCACGCTTGTCAAGTGTCCTGAAGGTCAGTCACGATGAAGAAAAAAGGAGATTGGAAGAAAGTCAGTTCGTCTTCGGACGCGGAGCGGGCGCTCCGCGCAGCAAGCCTTCGGTGCTCAAGTCTTCGTCGAGGTCCGGCCAGTGGATGCCGTAGCCACCGCCAGAAACTTTCCAGTTGTCTCTTTGTTCCGCGGTGGCCTGGAGCAGGCGCGGATACCAAGTCAGAGGCACGGTAATGGTCCGCCCGTCTTTCAGCGTAACGCTTAGGGCGTCGCCGCTAAATGCCACTTCGGCGACGCGCTCATCCGCGCCCAGTGCCAAAATACCCATGCCAAGCCTCCAACAACTGTTCCCGATTAGTCTCTACAATCTTCTGCAGCAGACCAAGCTCTCTTGCATTAAAACCAAAATTGCTGGCCAAAGCAACCGGATTCAGCCAGAATTTCGCGGAAAGGTCGTCCCGGTCAACATGCACGTGAGGCGGCTCGTTGGGTTCGTGGCTATAGAAGTAGAAGCGATACGGACCTGATCGGAGCACTGTCGGCATGCGCAGGCCATTGTAGCAACCTCGACGACCACCTCCCACTCATTCCTTTCGCCGACTCCGCTTTGGGCCCTCCGCTCCTTCGTCCCTGCTAAAATCATCCAATAGTCTTCATGTTCAAGAATCTCCAGCCGCTTTTCCCGTACCTGAAAAAGTATCGCCTTACTCTGTTCTGGGGAGCGATGACCGTTCTGTTCAACAACGGCATCTGGGTGCTGTTTCCGCAGGTCCTGCGCCGCGCCATTGACGACCTGAACCACACCGCCACGCGCCAGAAGTTTCTCATCTATTCCTTGCTCCTGCTGGCTATCGCGCTGAGCAAGGGCGTGTTCCAGTTCCTCACTCGCTGGCTGATGATCGGCGTCTCGCGCGAGATTGAATACGACCTTCGCAATGACATGTTTGCCCACCTGGAGCGGCTCCCTTACGCCTACTTCCAGAAGAACCGCACCGGCGACATCATGGCCCGTGCCACCAACGACCTGAACGCCGTGCGCATGCTGCTGGGACCGGCCATCATGTACACCGCCAACACCCTCGTGTTCACCCTGGCCGCGCTGGCTTTCATGTGGAGGACCAGCCCTAAGCTAACGATTTACGCCTTCCTGCCTTTGCCGCTGGCCAGCGTGATCATCCAGTATTTTGGGCGGCGCATCCACGAGCGCTTTGAGCGAATCCAGGCGCAGTTTTCTGAAATCTCCGCGCGCGCCCAGGAAAACTTTTCCGGAGCGCGCCTCATCCGCGCGTACGCCCAGGAAGACGCCGAGATCGCGCTGTTTGAACGCTCCAACCTGGAATATGTGGCGCGCAGCCTGCCGCTGGCGCGGCTGATGGGCATGCTGTGGCCGGCGCTGGAGCTGCTGTTGGGACTGGCCATCGCCCTGGTGCTGTGGCTGGGTCCGCGTGAAGTCCTGCAACAGCACATTACGCTCGGCGGCTTCGTGGCTTTTCTCACTTACATTGTCATGCTCACCTGGCCGGTGATCGCTCTGGGCTGGGTCATCAATATTTTTCAGCGGGGCCTGGCGTCCATGGGACGCATCAATGAAATCCTGGTGGCCCAGCCGGACATCAATGACGCGGCCGTTGCCGACGACTTGAAGCACGGCAAGTCCATCCGCGGCGCGCTGGAATTTCGCCATCTCAATTTCAGTTACAACGGCACGCAGGTGTTGAAGGACATCAACCTTGAAGTTCCCGCGGGCAGCAGCCTGGCGATCGTCGGACCCACGGGCGCAGGCAAGACCACGCTGGTCAGCCTGATCCCGCGAATATTCGACGTGGCCAACGATGCAAAAGGCGGGGAGGCCTATACTCCCGCCGCTTCTGGACAACTTCTGCTCGATGGCCGTCCGCTGCGCGAATACCCGCTGGAAGTGGTCCGCCGCAACATCGGTTTTGTTCCGCAGGAGACGTTTCTCTTCAGTGACACAGTGCGCGAGAACATCGCCTTCGGCGTGGAGAGCGCCACCGACGAGCAGGTCCGCGCCGCCGCCGAAGCCGCCAGCATCGCCACCGACATTGAAGCCTTCCCTGACCAGTACCAGACCATGGTGGGCGAACGCGGCATCACTCTTTCCGGCGGGCAGAAGCAGCGCACGGCCATCGCCCGCGCCATCATTCGCGACCCGCGCATTCTGGTGCTGGACGACGCGCTGGCCAGCGTGGACACCTACACGGAAGAAAAAATCCTGAATCACCTGCGCGAAGTCATGCAGGACCGCACCACCATCTTTATCTCGCACCGCGTCTCCACCGTGCGCAACGCGGACCGCATCGCCGTGCTGCATGAGGGACGCATCGTGGAACTGGGCACGCATGAAGAGCTGCTGGCGCGTAACGGCTACTACACTGAGCTTTACAACAAACAGCTGCTGGAAGAGGAACTGGCGCAGGTTTAACCAGGAAATAAACCTAGCCGGAAAAAAGTCTGGCCAGAAAAAGGTCTAACGATGAAACGCGTGGTGGTGGCCGAACTCCTGGACAGCGACGCCGGCACGCCGCGTGAAATCGCCGCCAACCTGGCCGATCTGTGCACCATCAACCGCCGCCTGGGCGGAGTGCGGGCAATGAGTCGAATGCTGGCAGCAGTCGCCGCGGCACGCGGTATCAAAGAGCTAAGCTGGCTGGACGTTGGCGGCGCGACAGGTGATATGGCGAGTGAAGTGCAGAAGTCGCTGGCGAGATTCGGCATTTCACTTCGTCCTGTGGTCCTGGACCGCGCAGCCGGCCACCTTGGCGCAACATTGCCCAGCGTCTGCGGCAACGCTCTGGCCCTTCCCTTCCGCGACGCAAGCTTTGACGTGGTTGGCTCTTCTCTCTTTGCTCATCACCTGGAGCCGGAAGAGTTGCTTTTATTCGCAGCGGAAGGTCTTCGCGTGGCTCGACATGCTTTCCTGCTGGATGACCTGGTCCGCAACGCGCTGCACTTTGCTCTGGCCGTTGCCGGACGGCCCATCTATCGCAGCCGCCTCACCCGGCACGACGCGCCGGTCTCCGTGCGCCGCGCTTACACGGTGGACGAAATCCGCGGCATCCTGCAGCCCGCCGGCGCGGCAAAAATCGAAATCAAGACTTCATTCCTTTTTCGCATGGGAGTGATTGCATGGAAGTAGCCGCGGCCCCGTACGATCTGATCGTTGCCGGCGCAGGCCCGGCCGGCTCTGCGTGCGCCATCACCGCGGCCCGCGCGGGGGCCCGCGTGTTGCTTCTGGATAAAGACCGCTTTCCTCGCCACAAAGTTTGTGGAGAATTTGTGTCAGCGGAATCGTTGCGACTGCTGGAGTCTTTGCTGCAGGAGAGCCTGTTTGGTTCACGCCTGGAAATCGGATCTTCGCGTATCTTCCTTGACGGCAAAACGGTCCGCCTGCCGGTTGCGCCCGCGGCGCTGAGCATTCCCCGCTATGATTTGGACGCGGCCCTTTTGCAGGCGGCACGGCGGGCCGGCGTGCAGGCGGAAGAAGGCGTGGCGGTGCGCGACGTACAAATGCCGGCTGTCGCCGATGATCTGTTTCACGTGGCCACTTCGGAAACAACTTTCACCGCGCGCGCCGTGGTCAACGCCAGTGGGCGCTGGTCGCAACTGACGAAGTATGATGCGGGCGGCCAGGCGAAATGGCTCGGCCTGAAGGCGCATTATCGCGAATCCTCGGCGCCAACTTCCGTTGATCTCTACTTCTTCCCCGGAGGCTACTGCGGCGTAACGCCTTTGGGTCCGGACTCGGTGAATGCCTGCGCCATGGTCCGCGCGGACGCGGCAACCACGCTGGACCGGGTTCTTGCCGCGCATCCGGAGCTTCTGGCCCGCAGCCGGAATTGGGAGCCGCTGTTCGCCGCGATTACCACCTCGCCGCTGTACTTCCGCACGCCAGTCACCGAAACCAATGGCATGATCTGCGCGGGCGACGCCGCCGGATTCATTGATCCCTTCGCCGGCGACGGCATCTCACTGGCTTTGCACAGCGGCACTCTGGCGGCGGAGTCGCTGGTTCCTTTCCTGCAGGGAAAATGTTCGCTGGCTCAGGCCCGCGCGCAATACAGCGCCGCTTACGCCCGGCGTTTTACGCCGGCGTTTCGCAATGCAGCGTGGCTGCGCCGCGGCCTTTCCGCGCCCAAGTGGATCAGATCGCTCGGCCTAAGTTTGATGGGGACGCGCCCGGTGGCGAAGTTGATTGTGAGGAAGACGAGAGCGCGGATGCGGTGATACGGCGCGCGTGGCCTATCGCGTCGCCGCCAGTTTTTGCCGACGCATCACGCGCCGCGCCACGGCCAGCAAGTCGGCGACTTCAAATGGCTTCACCAGACAGAAGATCTGGGTGGCGTCCACAAAGGCCCGCACGCCGGCGTCAGAGACGTTGGAAAGCACCAGCACGGTCTTGGGTACCAGGGCCGGCAGGTCCTTTTCGATCAACCGGAAAACGCGCTCGCTGGACCACTCGCCGGGGATCTTGCTGTCCAGGAAGACGGCGTCAAACTCCTGGCGGCGAAGTTTCTCGGCCGCCTCTTTGCCCGTGGTCGCGGTGACCACCATCAAGCCCGCGGCGCTGAGCACTTCGGCTTCCAGGTCGAGCACCGCCTCTTCGTCATCCACCAGCAGCACGCAGCCTTCCAGGCGGGATTCACGGCGGGCCACAATGCGGTCGCGTTCGGTGACCGGCTTTTCGCCTACGGCCACGGGGAGCCGGACTTGCACCAGCGCGCCGCCATCGGGATGGTTCTGGGCGGAGATTTCTCCGCCGTGCTCCTTCACGATGCCGTAGCAGATGCTCAGTCCCAGGCCCGTGCCCTTGCCCACGCCTTTGGTGGTGTAGAAAGGATCAAACACGTGCTTGGGATCGCGGATGCCGTGGCCGGAATCGTGGAATTCGCTCACCACGTGCCCGTTCTCGGCGAAGATCTTGATGGCCAGCCTGCCGCCCTGGGGAGATTCCATCATGGCGTCGGCCGCGTTGTTGATGATGTTCAAGTACACCTGCTCCAACTGGTGCGGGTCCGCCACCACCGAGGGCAGGAGCGGATCAAATTCGCGGTGTACTTCAATGTTGTTGACCTTCAGGTCATAGTCGCGCAGGGCGATGGTATCTTCCGCCACGCTGCGCAGATCCACGTGGACGCGTTTGGGTTTGTGCTGCCGCGCAAACGACAGCAGGTTCTGCACAATCTTTTGCGTCCGCTGCGCCTGCTTGTGCAACTTGAGAACAAAATCCTGTACCCGTGGATCCAGGGTTTCACTCTCCAGCAATTGCGCGTAACCCAGGATGGCCGTCAGCGGGTTGTTCAGTTCGTGGGCCACGCCGGAGATCAACTGTCCCACGGCCGACATCTTTTCGCTTTGCAGCAGCTGTTCCTGCGTGCGCCGCAGGTCTTCATACGCCTGCTTGGTTTCCTGATAGAGCTGGATCTTTTCAATGGTGGTGGCTAGTTGCCGGCCCACGGCAACCATCACGCTGACTTCTGAGTTGTTGAACTGGCGGAAGGTGCGGCTGCTGGTGGCCAGCACGCCAAGCATTTTTTCTTTGCGCCACAGCACCACCCACATCCAGGACTTCAGGCCTTCGGCTTCCACGATCTTATGCAAAATCTCCGGCAACTGCGGCAGGTGGTCGTGATCAATCATTTCGGTGTGGTTGGCGCGCAGGGCCGCCACGAAGTCAGCGGGCAGCGGGAGAGACGCTCGGGCGTCCATGAACGTGCTGCGGTAGCCGTACGCCGCTTTCTTCATCATGGAAGAGGTTTCTTCGTCAAATAGGTAAACAGAAGAAGTGTCGGTCCCCAGCAACTCCACGATCTGCAGCATGATCAGCTGCAGGATCTCGTCCAATTCAAACGACTGGTTGAAGGTGACGGCAATGGTGTTGAGGACGTAGAGTTCGCGATTACGCCGCCGGATTTCGTCCTCAGCGCGCTTCATTTCCGTTACATCCATCAGCACGCCCTGGTAGCGTTCCACTTTGCCGCTGGCGTCGCGCGTGGCAAAGCTGCTTTCGATGGCGTGGATTTCCTTGCCATCCTTGCGCCGCAAACGATTTTCAAAATTTCTCACGTAGCCGTGCTGGCTGATCTCCCGCAGGAATTTTGCGCGGTCCTCCACGTTCATGTAGATGGACTCCACCACATTCAGCCTGAGGATTTCCTCTTTGCTGGAGTATCCCAGCATGTGCACAAAGGCCTCATTGCAGTCCAGGAGTTTGCCGTCCGGAGTGGACGCGAACACGCCTTCATGCATGTGGTTGAACAAGGATGCATAGCGCTCATCCGCGGCCCGGGCTTCGGTGATGTCCTTGATCACGTGCACGGTGCCACCGCGGGAGACGTCTTCTCCGGCGTAGGGCGAAGTGGACACCACGGAATAGCCGCCCAGGCTGGGGTCTTCCTCGCCGGAGCATTCGGCGTGGGCGCAGTAGGGACATCCTTGCCAGTTGATGCCGGCGCCGGGCATCACCGCTTCGCACAGTTGTTCCAGCACCTCATCGCGGCCGCGGCCCAGGCGGGTAAGCAGGGCCTGGTTCGCCCGCAGGATGCGGTATTCCGGATCGTGGACCAAAATGCAGTCCGGAATGGAGTCAAAGGTCTGCGCCCACTCGTTGCGCGACCGGATGACCTGTTCCACCAATTGGCGATTTTCCGCTCCCAGCCCCAGTTGCTTGGCCACTGCCTTGAGAAAATTCTTTTCGCCTTGGGTGTAAGCGCGAAAGTGCGGCATGCCCAGCACCAGGATCCCGATACGCGCGTGCTTGCCTTCCACCGGAACCAGCACCATGTGGTGCATGCCGTCGCGCTTGAGCACCTGGCCGACTTCCGGAAGCGCTTCTGCCGCGCGCATTACGTAGATTTCGCTCTCACGCAAAGCAAAGCCGCTGACGCTGCGGCTGGCTTCAATACTTTTGGCCTGGGCGACAAAGGCCCGGGAGAGCCCGCGATGCTCGGCGATCACCAGTTTGTCGCCTTCCAGCACGCGGAACCAGGCGGCGCGGGCCCGGGAGATCCGCTTCAATTCTTCCAAGGCGGTGCCCACCGCGGGATCAAAATCGGCAGAGTCAGAGATTTGGTTGGTCAGCTTATTGAGCACGTCCAGCCGCTCGATCTGCACTCGCGAGTCGTCCAGCACCAGGATGAGCATGCCCACGCCCAGCAGCAGGTCCACAATTGTGTCGTGGGGCATGAAGGCATTCGGGTTATGCCGCAAGGGAAGATGGAGGAAAAAGAACATGACCGCCAGCAGCCAGCGTCCTGGCGCTATCCGGCCCCAGGCAGCCCGCACCATCTGCACGGTGGCCACCAGCAGGACCGCTCGCCAGCTCAGGTACACCGCGCTGCTCAGAACACCGGACTGGGGCAGCCACAGGGAGCGCACCACCGAGAGAACCAACGCCCCGGAGAGAATGACGCCTGCCGGCCATAGCAGCCGCCGTTCGGAGACGTACATGAATACGGCTGCCGCCAAAAGGAATACCGCCACCAGAAAGGAAACGGTTGCCGCCGCCGGCCAAAACCGGGAAACTCCTTGCGTCGCGTTCAGCGCGATGAACAGTTTGCAAATGCCATAGACCGACCAGCCGGCAATCCAGGGCAGCAGGTACTTCTCGCGAAAAATGCGATAAAGCAGGATCGCCCCTGCCAGCAAGATCAGCAGGGTGGAGGCTTCGGCCAAGATGGCTGATTGCAGCGCCAAATCCATGGTTTATCGGTTCAAACGGCTATCTTAATCGAGTGGAAACTTATATATCATAGATTACTATCGGCATCGGGGTTTATACCCTTTGGTCATTGTATTTCCGGTTAACCTGGGATACATTAAAAATCCTCCCAAAAAGGTTAGATTTACCCAATGGATGCAGAGCGAATCCTGGTCGTGGACGACGAAGAGCCCATTCGGGAGATCATCTCGTCTATGCTGAGCGCCGCTGGTTACAAAACCAGGCAGGCCTGCTCGGGCATGGAAGCCTTGGCCATTCTGAACAGCACGGGCGAATTTGAGCTGATGCTGTCTGACCTGATGATGGCCGAAATGGACGGCATCGCCCTGCTGGACCGCTCCAAAGAAAAGTATCCGGACATGCCGGTGATCATGGTCACCGCCCAGCATGATATTTCCATCGCTTTGGCCACCATCCGCAACGGCGCTTACGACTACCTGCTGAAGCCGTTTGAGCGCGAACAGCTCCTCAACATTGTGGCCCGGGCCCTGGAGCACCGCCGCCTGAAGCTGGATAACCGCGCCTACCAGTCCAACCTGGAGTCTCTGGTGGCGGCCCGGACCGAGCAACTTCGCCAGGCCATGACCGACCTGGAGCGCTCGTACGACATCACGCTGGAAGCCCTGGGCGATGCGCTCGACCTGAAAGACGCTGAGACTGAAGGCCACTCCAAGCGAGTCACCGCCTTCACCATCGCCATCGCCCGCGCCATGGGGCTGTCGGGAGAGAAAATACGGGTCATCGCCCGCGGCGCTTTCCTCCATGACATTGGAAAAATGGCCATTCCTGACGCCATTTTGCGCAAACCCGGCGCCCTGACTCAGGAAGAAACCAGAATCATGCGGGAGCATTGCTTCCGTGGCTACCAGATGCTGAAAAAGATCCCCTTTCTCTCCGAGGCTGCGGAAATCGTCTACGCGCACCAGGAGCGTTATGACGGAACCGGCTATCCGCGCGGCTTGCACAGCAATGAAATCCCGGTAGGGGCGCGCATCTTCTCCGTGGCCGATACCTTGGACGCCATCACCTCTGACCGCCCGTATCGTGCCGCCCAGGGCATCAGCGTGGCCCGCGACGAAGTGGAGCGCTACGCCGGCACCCAGTTTGATCCCGAAGTTGCCCGCGTTTTTCTGGAAATGCCGGACACCATCTGGGAAGACCTCCGCAAAGAGATCAATTCGCAGATCTACAAATTCACTTATCCTCTGACCAAATCGCTCGAACTCCAGCCGAAATAGCACCCTGTTCACTCACCTCTTATGACCCTTCCAGCGATACAATGATCCCTTCGGATTTTGATTCGTTTCGCAGAGAGGTGTGCGTATGGCTGTCCTCACGGATGCAGAAATCCAGCAGGCCCTGGGCAAACTTCCCGGCTGGGGGCGCAACGGCATCGCCATCCAGCGCGTGTTCGAGTTTCCTGATTTCAAGGCGGCCATGGCCTTCGTGAATAAAATCGCCGACGCCGCGGAGCAGGCCAACCATCACCCGGACATAGACATCCGCTACAACAAAGTCACCATGGCATTGGTATCGCACGATTCAGGCGGGATCACAGGAAGAGACGTGCGGATGGCGGAGAAGATCAACCAGTTGGCCGGCTAAAGGCTAGGCTTTCTGCTGTTCCAGCGCTTCCGCCAGATGGTCAAGAGCCGACTGGATGGCTTCCAGTTGCTCGTCATAAAACCTGCTGAATTCACCCAACGAGTCGGCGCCATCGGCAAGTTGTTCAACCCAGCCCAGCATCCGTCCGCGAGCGCGTTCGCTGGCAAAAAGCAATCCTAAACCGCTCAACCCCAGCAACGCCGCAGGCACAAACCAGTTCTTCATACGCGTGGTCCCCAGTATTGAAATCGTCCCTTGCTCGGATCTTTTGTGCATGACCATTGGACAGCCGTAGACAGCTTTAGGATGTTCAATCATCGGACTTTTGTACAGTTACTCAGGTAATGCTCTTACGACGCCGACCAACCACTCCAAAAGACGGGCCGGCACGACTCCTGCGGTATGCGCGATTTGTTGCGCTCGACAATCGCCCGCGCCACGCTTGGGCGCGTCCCTTGCATTGCCTTGATTGGAGGTGTCCAATGGTGCTAGCGGAAGGTACACGAAAATGGCGAAAGTTGCAGGAACTCCGGGGGCCCGCTTCGCTTTGTCCTTTTTGGTCCTGGTCATTTTGCTGGTGATTCTGCTGGTCATCGCCGCCAGGCATTGGGAAAAAAGGCCTGCGACTCCGCTGGAACATCGCGGCGCGGTCATATCTCAATATTCTGTTTCGTAATTGCCCTTTGATCGCTCGCCAGCTAAACTCACCTGTTTTATCGAATCCCGTCTAATTCTTCCGTGGAGTTAAGAATGATGCTACAGCGTGCCCTGACTTTGTCCTTCTCCGTCCTACTGCTGTTTGCTCTTAGCGCAACCGCCCAGCAACGTAACCGTGAAGGCCGGCCTCCGGGCTCGGCGCCGGCGGCCAGCCCGGCAGCCGACCAAGCCGCCAAACCTGCGGCCGAAGCCAAGAAAGAACCGGCCGAGCAGCCTCCCGTGGTCACTCACCATGAAATCCACGTTGGCGGCAAGACGCTGCATTACACCGCCACAGCCGGCATGATGCCACTGAAGAACACTGACACCGGCGAGGTGGAAGCCAACGTCTTCTACATGGCTTACACCATGGACGGCCAGCAAGCCGAGCGTCGCCCGCTCACGTTCTCATTCAACGGCGGCCCCGGCTCGGCATCCGTGTGGCTGCACCTCGGGGCCATCGGCCCCAAGCGTGTGAAGATGCAGGCTGACGGCATGATGCCCGCGCCTCCTTACCAACTGGTGGACAACGAGCATACCTGGCTCGACCAGACTGACTTGGTGTTCATTGATCCCGTGGGCACGGGATACAGCCGCGCCGTCAAGCGCGACCAAACGCGCAAATTCCTGGGCCTGCGCGGCGACATCGAGTCCGTGGGCGAATTCATCCGCCTGTATCTGGGACGCAACGAGCGCTGGGCGTCGCCGCTGTTTATGGTCGGCGAAAGTTACGGCACCACGCGCGCCGCCGGGCTCTCCGGATATCTGGTGGAACACGGCATCGCCTTCAACGGCATCATGCTGATCTCCAGCATCCTGAACTTTGAGACCACAGACGGCGCTCCCGGCAACGATCTGCCTTACGTCCTTTTCCTGCCGACTTTTGCCACCACCGCCTGGTACCACAAGAAACTTGGTCCCGACATGCAGGACTTCAACAAACTGCGCGCTGACGTGGAAGACTGGGCGCTCAATGGCTACGCCGACGCTCTGGCCAAAGGCGACCGGCTCACCCCGCAGGAACGCAGCGCCGTCGCCGACCGGCTGGCCAAGTTCACCGGATTGAGCAAGTCCTACGTCGAGAACAGTGATCTGCGCGTGGACGAGCCGCACTTTGTAAAAGAACTGCTGCGCGACCAGCGCAAGACCGTGGGCCGCCTGGACAGCCGCTTCACCGGCAGCGACCGCTCGGGCATCGCCGAGACCGCGGGGTTCGATCCCAGCATGAGCGCCATCCGTCCGCCGTACACCGCCATGTTCAACCAGTACGTGCGCACTGAGCTCGGCTACAAGTCAGACCTGGAGTATTACATCCTGGGCGGAGGCTTCCGCTTTGACGAGTGGGACTGGGGCGTCCAGCGCGGCGGCTTCCCTGACACGGCGCGCGCCCTAAAAGACGCTTTCGACAAGAACCCTTACATGAAGCTGTTCATCGGCTCGGGATATTACGATCTGGCCACGCCCTATTACGCCACGCAATACACCATCAACCACATGGGCCTGGACAACGCGCAGCACTCGCGCATCACCCTGGGCTACTACGGCGCCGGCCACATGATGTACATCCAGGACAGCTCGCTGGGTGAGTTGAAGAATGACGTGGGGAGGTTCATTGCGAACGCGCTGAAGTAAGGCAATCGCCGTAATCGCACGGAATCGCGCGTGATCGCCGTGATCGCGCGTAATCGCCGTGATCGGGGCTCAGACAACGGGAGCGAATGAACTCAGAAAAGCATCAGGAGTTAAGAACGCGAACCAAGGCCTTTGCTCTGCGCGTGATTCGCATGTCTCAAGCCCTGCCCCGAAGCCGCGAGGCAAACGTAATCCTTCAGCAAGTTCTTAGATCTGCAACTGGCATGGCGGCCAACTATCGCGCCGCTGGTCGATCAAGGTCAAAGGCTGAGTTCATCGCGAAGATCGGTGTTGTTGTGGAAGAGGCAGATGAAACCGTGTTTTGGCTTGAGATGCTCGGAGATAGCGGTATTGTGCGTCCTGTGAAATTGCAAAGTTTGCTCACTGAGGCAACTCAGCTCGTAGCAATCTTCACTGCATCCCGGAAAACCGCCAGAACTTGAGGGGCGAGAGCGGCTGGAAAAGACACTTGGCTTCTTTTCCGATTCCGCGCGATTACGGCGATTTCGCGCGATCACGGCGATCCTAAGAGCTTTTCCCAAACGGCTCTTCCAAACTCGGACTTTGCGGCGTGAACAACTCCGCACCGTTCTCCGTGATGTGCATGTCGTCTTCCAGGCGGACGCCGAATTCCCCGCGAATGTAAATCCCCGGCTCGTCGCTGAAGCACATGCGCGGCGCGAGCGGCAAAGTGTTGCCGCGAACCAGGTACGGCCACTCGTGGCCGTCCATGCCGATGCCGTGGCCCACGCGGTGGCCAAAATGTTTGTAGTCGGGGCCGAAGCCGGCGTCGTCAATCACCTTGCGTGCCGCGGCATCCACGGCCTGGCACTGCACGCCGGGTTTGGCGGCGGCCAGCGCGGCGGACTGCGCGCGATGCACGATCTCAAAGACCTTCTTCATCTTGTCCGTCGGTTTGCCCAGTACGACCGTGCGGCTGATGTCAGAGTCATAGCCTTCCACGTTGCAGCCGCCGTCCATCAGCAGAATGGTGCCTTCGCGGATGACCTGCGGCTTGGCCGAGCCGTGCGGTAACGCGGAAGACTCCGCCACTTGGACCCCGGCCCCGCCCTGGAAGCCCTGCTGCGCGTGCGCCGCCGAGACCATCTGCGCGAAGTCCCGCTGCGTCATGCCTTCTTTGGTGGAAAGGTACGCGGCTTCATAGGCGGCCAGTGTGACCTGGTTGGCCAGGGTCATCAGTTGCAGCTCGTGGTCGCTCTTGATCATGCGGCAGCCGGCGGTGACCGGAGTGGCGCTCAGGATCTGCGCCGCTGGCGCGGCCTTGCCCACACCCGAACTGAAAACGTAATGGACCGTCTCTTCCATGCCGATCTTTCCGGCGGCGATGCCGCGTTCCTTCATGCCGTCGGCTATGCGCTGGTAAGGGCTTTCATCTTCCTGCCATATGCGGACGTCGGCTTTGGAGTCGCCCATGCCCATGACGATCTGTTCGCGCGCGCGGTCCTCTTCAAACGCCGGGCAAACGTAAAACGGATTGCCCTTCGCCGGCACGATCATCGCGAACAACCGCTCGCTCAGCCACCAGCGGATGCCGGTGAAGTACACCAGGCTCGTTCCGCCGATCATCATGATGGCGTCAAGTTTGCTCTCCGCCATCAAACGCCGCGCGCGTTCCAGGCGTTGCTGGCGTTCTTCAATCGTGATGGGCTTGGCTTCGTCCTTGCGCGACTTCAGTTTGGCGATGGGCTGGGGCACAAATTTGGACGGGCCCTCCTGCTCGGCGAAGAGCGCTCCCCGTGGGACAAGCGCGGCAGACGTGGCAATTCCGGCATTCTGCAGAAAACGGCGGCGAGAAGAGTTCATTGGGGCTCCTTGGAGGAATGGATAGAGTAACACCGCTGAGATTGGTGATCGAAAATGCCAAACCCAAAACCTTGAAACACAGAGGAACGGAGGAAGCGGAGGATTTTGGGAATTGTCAGGATTGCCGAATTGCCAAGATTGCCAAGATTGCCAAAACTGCAATCAGCCGCTACCCAGCTTTGGCAACTACCGATTCTTCGTCCCTCATTCCTCCGTGTCCTCCTTTCCTCCGTGTTTCAAAGATTTTGGGTTTCGTCTTAAGGCTTCGCGCCCGCCGTTCCAGGTTTTGCCGGCTGGGTTGCAGGACCATTGGGCACGGTCGGTGTTGTGACCGGTCCCGGCTCCGGCTTGGGCGGCATTTCGGCTTTGCTGAAGCGCGGCAGCATCTCATCGCGCATGGCCAGTTGGTATACGCTGGCTGCGGCAACCATCGCGGCTTTCTTCACGTCGTCTTCAATGATCCGCTCGTAGGTGTCCAGGTTGGTGTGCCATGTGTCAGCGAAGTATTCAATCGGGTCCTGCGCCATGCCGATTCCCGGCAGCCCCGCCTGGGAAAATGAAGTTGAGTCCGTGCCGCCTGCCCGGCGGTTCTTGTTGGAAATCACCCCGGCCACGCCCAGGTCAGCAAACGGAGTGACAATCTGGCGCAGGATGTCGGCATCTTCCGGCGGACCAAACACCCCCAGGCCGCGGACGCGTCCGGTGCCGGAGTCAATGTTGAAGTAGCCGCCGAATTTGGCGTACTCCGGCTTGGGATCTTCAAACGAGCCGAAGTGTTCCTTCACGTACGCCTGCGATCCCAGTAAGCCTTGCTCTTCGCCGCTCCACAGCGCCACGCGGATGGTGCGCCGCGGCTTCACTCCCAAGGCTTTCAAAATGCGCGCAGCTTCCATCATGATGGCGCAGCCGATGGCGTTGTCGGTGGCGCCGGTGGCGGAGTGCCAGGAATCCAAATGCCCGCCCAGCATGATGACTTCGTCTTTTTTGTCCGTGCCGGGAATTTCCGCGACGGTGTTGTACGTAGTTTTCCCTTCCGGAAAAACTTTGTTCTGGATGTTGAATTCCAACTGCACAGGCAAGCCGTCGGCCAGAATGCGTACGATGCGCCCGAAATCTTCATTGCGTAGGACGACCGTCGGCACCACCTTGGCGGGATCGTAGGTGCGGTTCTGGAAGGCGCGGATGTGCCCGTTGGTCATGTGCGCATCATTCAGCCGCATGGCGGCGCCGTTGGCCAGCAGAAACTGGTCAGTCTGTTCGTTGATCTGCGCCGGCGTCAGCACGCCCGGCTCCGGCGGCGTTGGCGGCTGCCCCGGACGCGGGCCAAATTGCCCCGCATTGGGATTCTTGGGGTCAAAACGCTCGGCGACCGTTTTGTCCTCCAGCCGTCGCGGAGGAACTTCAATCACCACCGGCACGGCGTCCCCTTTGCCCACCAGCACCATCTTGCCTTTCACTTGGTCCTTGACGATCGCGAAATAAGCTGTCAGGTCCTCTTGCTTGGGCTTTTCGGGAATGACCATCTGGAAGACTTGCGCGGTGATCGTCCCCTTGGTGCTCGGCGTCCAGGCCCAGACTTTGAACGTAAGCTGGTCTTTGACGGGAGCAACGATGTAGCCGCTGGCACGCTCGTTCATCCAACCGGGATGGCCAAAGTCCCACGGCTCCAGGTGGCCGTTTTCAAATCCCCACTCTTTCATTTGCTTCAGGGCCCAGTCCGCCGCGGCTTTGTGGTTGGGCGAACCGGTCAGGCGCGGGCCGTAAATGTCGGCAAGAAAATGCATGGTGTGCATGATCTGCGAGTGGCTGGCTTCCTCGTCGCGAATCTTCTTGTTGATGTCAGGATCAACGGCGGTCTGCGCCGCCAGGGGAAGCTGCAAGAGACCGAGACAGACGACCAGGGGAAAGAGACGATTCCGCAATGACATTCAGGTTCTCCGGTGGATAAAGATAAAGGTTGGCCGCACCAATGTCCATCTTGAGGAATGCCGGCAATCCGGTAACCATGCGGGCACCGCGCCATGTGCTTTACTCGCGCGCAAAGGTCATGACGTATAATGGCCAGTCAAATCCATCCCCCGGATTCCAAAAAACAGGAGAATCACATGTCCACGACACCAACAGGTGGTCCGCAAACGCCGGGCGCTATGCCTCCGGCCAAGAAATCTAACGCGCTTCTTTGGGTTCTGGGCGGGTGCGGGACGCTGATCGTCATCGTCATCCTGTGCTTTGTCGGCTTGTATTACTACGGCATGCATAAGTTGGAGAAGGCCGGCATTAGTCGTGAGCAGATGCAAAAGAACCCTGCCCTGTCCGCAGCCAAGCTCGCCGTAACCGTGAATCCGGACACAGAAATCGTGTCCAGCGACGACAACGCCGGGACCATGGTGGTGCGCGACAAGAAGACCGGCAAAACCACCAAGATGAAGTTTGATCCCCAGAAGAGGACCATGGTGATCACTGACGAGAAGGGCAAAGAAACCACCTTCTCCGCCGACTCGGAGAAGGGCAATCTAGAAATCAAGAGCGACGACGGCACCATGAAGATCGGCGCCAACGCGGACAAGCCGCCGGACTGGGTGCCGGTGTATCCCGGCTCCTCGCCCAAGAACACATACTCGCTTAGCGATGCCAAGGAACAAAACGGCAGCTACGTCTTCACCACTTCCGACGCCAGCGACAAAGTCATGAATTACTATGACCAGCAGCTCAGGTCTGGAGGCTTGGAGGTCTCCAGCACCACTCATATCTCCGAGGGCAAGGTCTCTGGCATGGTCAACGGGGAAAGCAAGGACAAAAAACGCACGGTGATTGTAACCGTCGGGGCGGAAGGCGACGGCACCAGCGTCAGCGTGGTGTTCACCAGCAAAAAATAAGCGGATTGCAGGCGGACGGCAGCCGAAAACACCGGGCCGCCGAGCCAGATCCAGCGGCGCAATAGGTGGTTGCCTGTTGCGCCGTTTCACTTTTGGCGGCGCGCGCTTCGCGTGACGAGGTGGCTCCCGGTGATTTTGGCCGTCAGCCTGGGCCGGTGTGACGCAGATCATGGCGCCGTCCGCAGCATCAGGTACGATTTGCGTCTGGCGGCAATGCAGACGGCGGCTCTTCACGTTTGACGCCGCTTACCGCAGAGTTTCATAATGAAAGGTTTGCTCTTGCAGACGGACCCGAATAAGGAGCGCACAATACAGCATGGCTAGCGCCGTCTCGCCTCATAACGTTGCCAAAGGTGTTCCGCCGTTGCGCGCCGGCCAGGGCGGTTCCTTCCTCTGGCGCAGGCTGCATTCCTTAAGCGGCATCATCCCAGTGGGCGCGTTTCTGGTGGAACATTTTATTTCCAACGCCTTTGCCACCAACGGGCCGCGCGCTTATGCCGACCAAGTAAAGTTCTTGAGCGGTCTGCCGTTTGTCCCGGTGCTGGAGTGGGTTGGCATATATATCCCGCTGGCCTATCACGCGCTTTACGGCTTTTACATCTGGATCCGCGGGCAATCCAACGTGAGCGACTATCCCTGGGCCGGCAACTTCATGTACGCGGCGCAGCGCTGGACCGGAGGCATCGCCTTCCTGTACATCGGATGGCACGTATACACCATGCGCATCGCGCCCGTCCACCTCATGGATAACCCGCAGGCGGCCTTCCACAAAGTACAGATGGAATTACAGCACCCTTGGGCGATCGCGTTTTACATCATCGGCATCGTCGCGGCGTCATGGCACTTCTCGTATGGTTTGTACCTGTTCGCCGCCAAATGGGGCATCACGGTGAGCGAGCGGTCGCGCAAAGGCTTTGGCCTGGTGTGCACGGGCATCGCCGTCGCGTTTATCGCGGTCGGCCTGGCGACCATGGGGGCGTTCTTCCGGACACAGTGGTTGAACACTCCGGAGAAGCTGCCGGCGGCGCAACAAGTCGTGGAGAACGGACATTGAGAAATTAACCACAAAGGACACGAAGGAACACAAAGGAGCTAGCAGAAAGAATAGTCCGGGCCTTTCCTTTGTGATCCTTTGTGCCCTTCGTGGTTAAAAGGTTTCAAAAATGGCGAATCCCAAAATCATCGTAGTTGGCGGCGGGCTGGCGGGGCTGGCAGCGGTCATCAAAATTGCCGAGGCCGGCGGCAACGTGGACCTGTTTTCCATTGTCCCGGTCAAGCGCTCGCATTCCGTCTGCGCGCAAGGCGGCATCAACGCGGCCAAGAACCTGAAGGGTGAAGGCGACACCACTTGGCAGCACCTGGACGACACCATCTACGGCGGCGACTTTCTGGCCAACCAGCCTCCGGTCAAAGCCATGTGTGACGCCGCGCCGGGGATCATTGACCTGCTGGACCGCATGGGCGTCCCCTTCAACCGCACGCCGGAAGGGCTGCTCGACTTCCGCCGCTTTGGCGGCACGCTGTTCAACCGCACCGCGTTCGCCGGCGCCACCACCGGCCAGCAATTGCTCTACGCGCTGGATGAACAAGTCCGCCGCTATGAAGCCGAAGGCCGCGTCACAAAATACGAACACTGGGAATTCCTGAGCGCCGTGCTCGACGGCCAGCGTACCTGCCGCGGCATCTGCGCCATGGACCTGCGCACCATGGAAGTTCGCACATTCCCCGGCGAGGCGCTCATCGTGGCCACGGGCGGCATCGGCGCTATCTTCGGCAAGAGCACCAACTCCGTGGTCTGCACCGGATCAGCGCAGTCGGCGCTCTATCAGCAAGGCTGCTACTACGCCAACGGCGAGTTCATCCAGGTGCATCCCACGTCCATTCCGGGCGAAGACAAACTGCGTTTGATGTCGGAATCGGCGCGCGGCGAAGGTGGTCGCGTTTGGGTGCCGAAAAACAAAGGCGACAAGCGCGACTGGAAGAGCATCCCAGCCTCTGACCGCTTTTATTTCCTGGAAGAGTGGTATCCCAAGTACGGCAACCTGGTGCCGCGCGACGTGGCCACGCGCGCCATCCACAAGATTGTTTACGAAGAAGATCTGGGCATTGACGGCCAGCCCATGGTGTATCTCGACCTGACGCACATTGATCGCGCCACGCTGGACCGCAAGCTGGAAGGCATCCTGGAAATCTACGAAAAGTTCGTGGGCGACGATCCGCGTGACGTGCCCATGAAGATTTTCCCCGGCATGCACTACACCATGGGCGGGTTGTGGGTGGATTTCAAGCAGGCTACCAACATCCCCGGCATCTTTGCCGCCGGCGAGTGCGAATACAGCTACCACGGCGCCAATCGTCTGGGCGCAAATTCGCTGGTGTCGTGCATATGGGGCGGCTTCGTGGCCGGGCCGCAAGCGGTGCAGTACGCCAAGAACAATGCAAAATCCGCGGCCGCAGTGCCCAGCAGCGTTTATGACTCGGAGAAGAAGCGCCAGGAAGACGCCAACGGCAAGCTGATGTCGGCCAACGGCACGGAGAACCCCTTCCGCCTGTGGCGCGAACTGGGCGAGTTGATGACCAAGAACTGCACGGTCATACGCTACAACAAAAATCTCAAAGAGACTGACGCCAAGCTGGTGGAATTGCTGGACCGCTTCAGCCACGTCAACATGGGCGACAAGAGCATGTGGGCCAACACCTCCTTCGCCTTCACGCGGCAGCTGTACAACATGCTGCAGCTCTCGCGGGTGATCGCCCAGGGAGCGGGCATGAGGGACGAATCGCGCGGCGCGCACTACAAGCCGGACTTCCCCGACCGCGACGACAAGAACTGGCTGAAGACAACCAAAGCTTATTTCGCGCCGGACGCCGACGAGCCCAAGTTTGAATTTGAGCCGGTGGATGTTTCGCTGATTCCTCCGAGGCCGCGTCGCTATGATATGGCGAAATAGGCAAGCAAACCACAAAGGACACGAAGGAACACAAAGGTTGAGAGGACATCGAGAACGGTGAGTGACACTAGAGCTCGACGACCGTAGCCACCAGGAGCGTACGAGGCAACATCCTTCGTGATCCTTCGTGTCCTTTGTGGTTAAAAGGTTTTTATGGAACAACAACGCGCCGGCGCTTCGCCGATTTGGTACCGCAACACCGCGATCCTGTTCTTTGCCATTGCAGGCGCGCTGGTGTGGGCGGGGATCACCAAGCATGACTGGATCTACTGGGCTTTTGCCGGCATCACGTTGCTGAACGCCATCATGACCACGCTGAAGTTCATCGCCGTAAGGGAGACAGGACGATAATGGCCAAGACCGTCGTTATAAAGATCAAGCGGCAGGAAAATCCCGGCGCCAGTCCGCATTGGGAAGAGTTTGAACTGACGTGGAAGTCCGGCATGAACGTGATCTCCGCGATGATGGAGATTGCCGCCAACCCCGTCACCCGCTCCGGCAAGACGACCACGCCCATCGCCTACGATTCCAACTGTCTGGAAGAAGTCTGCGGCTCCTGCGCCATGCTGATCAACGGCCGCGCGCGCATGGCTTGCTCCGCCCTGGTGGACAAACTCAAGCAGCCCATTACCCTGGAGCCCTTCAGCAAGTTTCCCGTGGTGCGTGACCTGCAAGTGGACCGCAGCGTGATCTTTGAAAACCTCAAGCGCGTGAAGGCCTGGGTGCCGGTGGACGGAACCTACGATCTGGGCGCCGGCCCGCGCATGTCGCCCACAGAGCAGGAGCAAAACTACCCGGTTTCGCGCTGCATCTCCTGCTGCTGCTGCATGGAAGCCTGCCCGCAGTTCAACGAAAGCACGGGGTTCGTGGGCGCAGCCACCATCGCGCAAGTGCGCTTGTTCAACCAGCATCCCACGGGCAAAGCGCTCAAGCACGAACGGCTGCAGGCCCTGATGGGCGATGGCGGCATTCAGGAATGCGGATTCGCGCAGAACTGCGTGGAAGTCTGCCCCAAGGACATCCCACTGACCAAAGCCATCTCTGATACCGGGCGCGAAGTCATGAAGCAGGCGATCAAAGACTTCTTCCGCGGATAAGGGGGCGCCGCGCAGCAAATTCTCTGGCCAGTCAGCCTGCCTCCCTGACCCCTTCGGGGGAGCGGCTCGGGATATGCGCATTCAACCCCAGACGAGCCCTAACGCAACCATCCTGGGCGACCCGTGTTTATTAAAGGGGCTTCATGATCGCCCCCTCAAGGCGGCCAATAGCAAATAAAACAGGAAAATGACAAAGATTGTCATAGTTCACAAGTTATTGATTGCCAAAGGCAACGCTTAGTCCCCGGGCGGGTACTAAAGTTTGGGCAATCTCAGGCGATTAACTTACTGGAAACAGTATGGATGCTGGGGTAGAATCTGGCATCAAATCAACACCAGGCATTACAGGACCAACGTACCCGATGGGCGCCAGAAACACACTGATAGCTTCGTCTCTACTTTTGTTGGCTGCGACGGTCGCCACCGCGCTGCCAGCCACCAGCGTGCACACCACGACCCGTCGCCGTGCGCATGCGCGGCGCGTGGTTTGGAATCCCGTGTTAAAGGGCTCCCACGATTCCCAGTTGCGGCAGAACGAAGAGATTGACCGCCTGCAGCTGCCCCGCATCGCTGACGACCAGCAATTGATCGAGCTGGAGCGCACCCAGGAATTGATACCCATCGCGGAGAACCGCGCTCTGAAAGTGAGTCCGGCCATCAAGCCGGAAAAGCGCTATGCCCGGCCCTGGGTCAACTATTTCCTGCAGGACATGAGCGCCGCCTATTTCACTGAATTTCGCACGCCGTTGCAGGTGACCTCCGCGGTGCGGACCATGGAACAGCAGCACACGCTGCGCCGCCGCAACCGCAATGCCGCGCCGGAGACCGGCGAAAACGGCTCGTCCCACCTGGCGGGCATCACCGTGGACTTGGCCAAACGCGGCCTCACCCGCACGCAGCACGCGTGGATTGAGAATTACCTGAAGAACCTGCGGGACCAGAACCTGGTGGAAGTGGCGGAAGAGCGCCGCCAGGCTTGTTTCCACGTGATGGTGTCGGATCGTTACACAGAATGGCGCGAGGCGAACCAGTCGGCTGATAAAATTGCTCGTGAATGAAGCCGACATATATCGTCCTTAGCCTCTTTCTGCTTTCCATCGTAGCTCTGCCCCAATCCAAGCCGTCGCACAAGTCTGCCCCGCAGAAGAAAGCGTCTGGTCAGGGCAAAGCCAAGCCTGCGCTCAAAGTTGATCCGGCAATGGCCATCCACGAGTCCGCGTTGATCATTGACACTCACGCTGACACGCCGCAACGCTTTCTCGATGAACATTTTGATCTGGGCGAGAACACTCCCGTCTCTGACGGCCACATGGACCTGGGCAAGATCAAGAAAGGCAACCTGGGCGCGGAATTCTTCTCCATTTGGGTTGAGCCCGACTTCAAAGGCCACTACGCCAAGCGCGCCATGGACCTGATTGACAGCGTGTATCAGCAGGCGGCGCGGCATCCTGACCAGATGACCATGGCATTTACGGCGGACGACATTGTCCGCGCCCACCAGCAGCACAAGTTCGCCGCACTGCTGGGCATTGAGGGCGGCCACGCGATAGAAAACGACGTCCGCCTGCTGCGCGACTTCCACCGCCTGGGCGTGCGGTACATGACGCTGACCTGGTCCAATACCAACGAGTGGGCGGATTCCTCCGGCGACATCAAAGACCCCAACGTCAAGCACTACAACGGCATGACCGATTTCGGCAAAGACGTGGTGCGGGAGATGAACCGCCTGGGCATGATCATAGATATTTCGCACGTGTCCGACGCCACGTTCTACCAGGCGCTGCTGATCAGCCAGGCGCCGATCATCGCGTCGCATTCATCTTCACGCGCGCTCACCAACCATCCGCGCAACATGACCGATGACATGCTGCGCGCCGTGGCCCTCAACAACGGCGTGGTCATGGTGAATTTCTTTTCCGCGTTCATTGACGAAGACTTCCGCAAAGCCTTCTTCGATCCCGAGAAAATGAAGCAACGCGACGCTGAAGTTGCGGCGTTCACCAAAGAACACGCCCATGCTGACGGCAGTCCGGTGGGGTACAACGAGGTGGTGGAGCTGGAAAAGAAATGGGCGGCGCAGTTTCCGCGGCCGCCGCTGAAATCGCTGATTGACCACATTGACCACGTCGCCAAAGTGGCGGGCGTGGACCACGTGGGCCTGGGCTCAGATTTTGATGGCGTCACGTCACTGCCTCAGGGAATTGATTCCGTCGCCGACCTGCCCAAGATCACTGAGGCGCTTTACCAGCGCGGTTACTCGCGGGAAGATCTCCTAAAGATCCTGGGCGGCAACTTCATGCGCGTCATGCGTGACGTGGAAGCCACGGCCAAGCGACTCCAGGCGGAGCACAAGGAATCCGACCCGCTTACCTATGATCAAGTGCTGCTCATGCTGGGGAACCGCGTGACCAGCGCTCATCTCATCGATCTTGTTCACGAGCACGGCGTGAATTTTGACCTGACGCCGGAGCGTCGCGAGGCCATGAAGGCCCTGAAAGCCGACGACGCAGCGCTGGACGCGATTGCGAAAAGCAAGAAGAAGTAGTTAATCGGAATGAAAATCCGGATTGCCCGAGGAGAGAAATGGGCAATCCGGATTAGCTGCACGCTACTTGTTTCCAGCCTTGCGGATGTAGATATTGCCGTTGAAGTTTTTGAACTGGACTTCCGGCCCGCCGCCGTTGATGGTCCCCCGGACGGTCTTGTCCACTTTCACCCGGTACTTGCCGCCCTGGCTGGTGCGATTGTCCTCCACCGTCTGCTGCGGCGTGGTAGTGGTCAGCGCCACGTCAAAGTCGCTGTACACCTCGCCGTTGTCGGTGCGCATGCTGACGTTGGCTTTGAATCCGGCGGGGAAGGTAACGTCAATATTGCCGTTGAGCGAACTGAAAGCCATGGGCTTGGCGTCCGCTCGAATGAACGTCACCAGTACCCGCCCGTTCAGGGCGTGGGCCACCGCGCTGCCGGAAATGTCTTTCAGCGTGACCGCGCCGTTCACGTTATTTGCATCCAGTTCCCCATCCACCCCGGTGACTGAAATGTTGCCGCCGTTGACGGTATGCAGTGACGCCGAGGTGTGCACCGGGACGGTGATAATCAGGTCTGAGCTGCGATTGATGGAGTCCGTGCTGACCCGGACCTGGTTGTTCTCTGATTCAATGTTGAGGCCGCTGGAGGTCATGGGAATCCGCTTCATGCCTTCACTGCGGTCGCTATCGCGGCGGCGTTCTCTGCGGCCTTCGGAATCGTCACCGTCGCCATCGTCGCGCGACTTGGCTTCCACGATGACTTCTTTCACGTCCGCCCCTTTCACGGTAATGCTGCCGTTCAGCAGGTGGACGCGGAGCTGGATGGGCCGTGACGGATCGGCAATGGGCACCGTCACGCGGTTGTTGTTGTTCTGGGCCAGCAGCGGCTGCAAGCCCGCGGACGTTAGGATGACGATGAGAGCGATAAACAGTTTATGAAGTTGGGTCATTGATTTAGTCATAGGTTTTACTCGTGGCGCTCAAGAACGCGAATGTTGCCGTTCAGGTTTTCTGCTTTGATTTCCGGCCCGCCGGAGCCGATGCGGCCTCCCGTAAAGCGGTCGGAGCGAAAAACAAATTTGCCGTTGTGCTGCTCCGCGCTCGCGTTGTGCGCCGGCAGCGAAGTCATTTCAAAATCGCTGTACACGTTCCCGTTAAAGGTCTTGAAGCGGAAGTCCGCGGAGAGGCCTTTGACGAAATGCAGGTCCACGTTGCCGTTGATGGTGGCAAAGTCCGAGTTCTCTTTCGGGTTCTCGCGGAACGTGACCTTCACCCCGCCGTTCACGGTATGCGCGCGGCCAGAGCCCGCGATGTCCTGCATTTCAATGCGGCCATTCACGTTGTTCACGGAAAACTTCCCTGTCACATTGCGGACGTCCACGTGGCCGCCGTTGACGGTCTTCAGCTTGATGTCAATATTGCGCGGTACTTGCAGCTGGAAATCCATGGTCACGTTATACCCGCGGTCGCCGTGCCAGCCGCGGCAGCCGTCGGAACCCCCGTCGCAGTTACAACGGAAAGGCCCGTTCACGTAGAACTTAAGCAGGTCCGGCTGGTCGGTGATGTCCAGCGTAACTTCCTTCTTGGCGGCTTCCATGCGGTCCTTGGATTCCGCCCGGACGGTCTTCTTGACGACCAGTTGCACCTGGTCACCCTGTCCGCCGACGACTTCGACGGAGCCGTTGATGTTGTCCACGTCCAGCAGGCGATGGCTTCCACCGAGATTGAAGGTCTTGGTGATGGTCTCCTGCTCGCGCAGCGTGTAGTCGGAGTCGCGGCCGTGATCTGACTCTCCGTCCATGTCCTGGTCTACTTCCGCGTCAACGTCGGGATCTACGTCCACGTTGACGTCTTCCGCGTCAACATCGATGTCGCCGATCTCGACATCGGGCTCGACGTCAACATCAACATCAACGTCATTGTCGTCCTCAGCGTCGGTGTCCGCGACGGGAGCGGCGCCTTGGTTTGCGGCAAAGTGAAAACCCGCGGCCTGGTGTTTGCCTTTGCCGGCCGATGCGTAAGTGATGGCAAAGGCGCCGGTGACTAACAGTGCGAGGATGATTTTGGCTCTCAGCATAAGTGCTTTCCTTTTCGAGATTCAGGTGTCGCCCCCCCAGGGCTCGGATTCTTGTTATCCCCTACCCAGGCCTGCCGGCCTGGGCTAACTCATTTCGCGCCTCCGGCGCTTGTGTTCCTTTACGACACGACTAAAGTCGTGCCCTGACACTTGTCTCGCATGCCAACGCGTGCTTTCCTGTGCCAGCTAGCTCAGCTGCGTGACTCCCCAATCGGCCCGCTTGCGGACTGAAGGATCAAGCTTGGGGTTCTCTTGCAATTTCTTGAGCTGCTGGACCGCGCCGGGATCGTGCATGTCCACCAGGGCATCAATCAGCGCCACCTGCACCAGGGGCGACTGCTGGCCTTCCAGCGCGTCCATCAGGCCTTTGCGGACGTCCGGACGGCTGCCGTAACGGGTGAGCGCGTCCAGCGCGGCCAGGCGTACGTCCACGCTCTGGTCATACTGCAGTGTGTGCAGCAGGGCGGAGAGAACTTTGGGATCAGGGGCCGTGCGCGGCCCACTCCAATCTCGGCTGTAGCTGACGGCCTGCAGGCGCCCACTGGCCGACTGCTGCTGCAGCATGGTGAGAACCACCAGCTGCCGCATGTCCGTAAGCTCTTCATGAATCTGTGCAACTTGCGGGTCGGGTGAGGTCTTGCCGCGGTCCATATATCTGCCGCCCAGAAACGCCGCAATCACCAGCACTGCGGCCCAGGCTGCGCTCATGGAAGGCCGGCGCACCCAGTTGAACAGGTGGCCCAGGTCGTGGAACTTGTTACGTTCGGAAGTCAGGTTGGCTTTCTCCCAGCGGCCTTCCTGGTACGTCTCCAGCATGGATTCAAAGCGCGAACGCAGCATGGGGCTGGGCTGGACGTCCGGCATTGCGCCCAATTTGTGCCACAGCGCCGCTTCGTCGCCACACTGCGCACATTGGGCGACGTGGGCTTCCACCTGCTTCATACGGACGTCATCCAGGCTGCCCTGCAGGTAATCCGGCAACAATTCCGATGCTTTGTCACAGTTCATGGCTTCGTTGTTCATTGCAAACTCCCCGGACCGGTCCACGAACCGGCCCTTCTCTGGCCCGCCTTGCGGACCAGCTTGCCGCTCTCCAGACCGCGGAAGATTTCCCGCAGGTCCTGTAGCGCGCGATGGACGCGCACCTTCACCGTGTTCACCTCGCAGCCCATCATCTGCGCGATGTCCTCGTACTTCAGGTCCTGGAAGCGGCTCAGGACCAGCACTTCGCGCTTGTCTTCCGTCAGCTCCATCAGCGCCTGGTGGAGCAGCGCCGTCTCCTGCTTTTGCTGCGCTGGATCATCCGGCGTGATCGCCGGCGACATCTCCGGCTCCCAACTGGCCTCCGGACGCCTCTTGCGCAGGTAGTCCACGCGGGCGTTGCGGGCGATCTGGTACATCCACGCGCGGAACGGCGTCTCCGGCTTGTAACTGTGGCGATATTTCAGAATCCGGAAAAACACTTCCTGCACCAGGTCCTCACTCAGGGCACGCTCGCACGTGAGCTTGTAATAAAAGTTGAACAGCGCCAGGTGATAGCGCTCAAACAAGACGCCCAGCAACTCGCCCACCCCGCTGCGCACCTGGGCCATCAGCTCTTCGTCGGACATCGCATTGGGCGTTGGAACTTTCAGGGGCGTTTTGTCCTTTCACCGGATGATTACCGGGGTCCAGTAAAAAGGTTACATGGAACAGCTCCCCCGCCGGTATAGGGGATGGTAAGCTGGTAGCAACGCTGGCTTTACTTCTTTTCCCGATGCATTTTTAATAGGAACCCGATACCTCTTCTTCAGGAGCAACGAATGGTGCGTAAACTGATGTTGGCCGTAATGGCCCTGTGTCTGCCGGCCGCGGCGGCAACCCCCGGTCCCAATTCCAATTCCGCGTCGGATGACAAGGCGAAAGCGAGCAACAATCCGGTAGCCATCTTCCACACCACGGCGGGCGACCTCAAGTGCGAACTGTTTCCCTCTAAGGCCCCCAAGACGGTGGAGAACTTTGTTGGCCTGGCCAGCGGAACCAAGCAATGGACCAGCCCCGTGAACGGGCAGAAGCAGACCAAGCCCCTCTACGACGGCACCATCTTCCACCGGGTGATTCCCAACTTCATGATTCAGGGCGGCGACCCCCTGGGCCAAGGCTTCGGCGGGCCGGGCTACGCGTTTGAAGATGAGTTTGACGCCAGCCTCACGTTTGATCGTCCCGGCAGGCTGGCCATGGCGAATTCCGGACCCAATACTAACGGTTCGCAATTCTTTATCACGGAAGTTCCCACCACGCATCTGAACGGCAAGCACACCATCTTCGGCCAGTGCGATGCCAAGTCGGTTGAACTGGTGATAAAAATCGCGCGCATGCCTGCAGGCCCCATGAACCGTCCGGCAGACCCGGTGAAGATCAACCACATTGAGATCGTCAATCCCAACGCCGAACCGGCCAAGTCGGACTCGCCGGCCAAAGCGCAATGACCCATCGCGGAGCCATGAGAAAAATGACTGCATTGACTCGTCAAACCCGCACCTTGAGTCTTATCGCCGCAATGCTTGTGCTTGGCAGCTTCGCGCTGTCCGCTCAGACTGCTACCGAGAAGCTGCCAGCCAAGTCCACTTCATCGGCCAAAACCAAGAAACCAGTCCCGGCGGCAAATCCGGTCGCCATCCTGCACACTACGGCCGGCGATTTGAAGTGTGAGCTGTTCCCCACCCAAGCGCCCAAGGCGGTCGCCAACTTCATTGGTCTGGCCAAGGGCACCAAGGATTGGAAGGAACCGTTGACCGGAAAGATCGTCCACGGCAAGCCACTCTATGACGGCGTGATCTTCCATCGAACGATTCCTGAATTCATGATCCAGGGCGGCGACCCCTCCGGGACAGGCTCCGGCGACGTGGGCTTTACCTTTCAAGACGAGCTGCACGCCGATCTGCTGTTCGACAAACCCGGCCGCCTGGCGATGGCCAACCGCGGGCCCAACACCAACAGCTCGCAATTCTTCATCACGGAAAAAGAAGTGCCTTTTCTGAATCCCTGCCTGGATCCCAATGGCTGCATGGGCGGGCGCCGCCCACCCAACAGCGGCTACACGCTCTTTGGCCAGTGCGATGACGCGTCCGTGGATCTGGTGAAAAGGATCGCGCGCATGCCTTGCAGCGGAGGCGTAACGTGCTCCAACAACAACAGCCGTCCGTTGGAGCCGGTGAAGATCAAGCACGTGGAGATTGCCGGACACGGTCCGGCCGCTCCGTCGCCGGCCAAGAAGAAAAGCACAACGCCCAAGCCTGCGCCGTCACCCAAACCCTAGCATCTCAACCTTGAGCGAAAGAGGAAAAATATGGCCCGTCAGCCCGGAACCTACGCGATCTTTGACACCACCGAAGGCAAAATCGTTTGCCGGCTGTTTGAGAAAGAAGCGCCCATCACCACCAAGAACTTCATGGACCTGGCGGAAGGCAAGCGCAGTTGGAGTGACGCGGTGAGCAAGAAAAAGGGCGACGGCCCGCTCTACAGCGGCACCATTTTCCATCGCGTGATTCCCGACTTCATGATCCAGGGCGGCGACCCCAGCGGCACCGGCATGGGCGGGCCGGGCTACCGCTTTGAGGACGAAACCAAAGGCTCGCCCCACAGCTTTGACAAGCCGGGCAAGCTGGCCATGGCCAACGCGGGCCCCAACACCAACGGCTCACAGTTTTTTATCACCGTGGCCGCCACCGACTGGCTCACCGGCAAGCACACCATCTTTGGCGAGGTGGTGGAAGGCCAGGACGTCGCCAACAAGATATCCACGGTCAAGAAGGGCGCGCAGGACCGTCCGCTGAAGGACGTGGTGATCAACTCCATCACCATCGAGCGGACCACGTAGGCGGAGCACTCTCTGTGGAGCCAGTCAAGATTCTGATCTACGTCGCGGTGTTCGTCCTGCTGCTCGTCATAGCGCGGGCGCTGGCCAGGTCCTCAGAGATTCGCGGGGGAATGCCCACTGGGATGTCCTCGGTGGCGGAAAGTCATCTTGTGGATGCGCCCGTGCCCGAACCAGAGCTGCTGGACGATGGAAAGAAAAAGCCGGCAGCCATCGGGAAAGAAATTGGCTTCCCCATCCGACTTCCCGCGATTACTCGCGACAGCGATGGAAAATTCAACCGCCCAGAATTCTTGAACTACTATTTCAGCAAGACTGATCTGGTCACTGGACCGCCTGATCCCGACAGCTTCTTTGACGAACTTTACCTGCAGGCGCGGGACCCCGCGAGCGGACACACATGGACCTACGAGTACACCGTGGCCAGCCCTGCGGGACTGAGCGAAATTATGCGGACGGAGCGCTTCGAGTCACTTTACTTTGAGGCGCCGGTGCTGATCGTTGCCCGCTGGGACTTGAAGGTGATTCTGCAAACCGTGTCCGAGGAAATCATGAAGGGGTATGGGAAAGCTGGCGCGGAAGAAAGCACCGCAAGCATTCCTGCGATGGAATGAGTGCTTGGAGATCGCCGGAATCGCCGTCATCGCGCGACATCGCCGGGATCGGAAAGACATTCCTACTTCAAATCAACTGCAGATGCCAAGTCGCCAAAACTCAAGCAAAATCTAATTTCAAATTTCGGCGATCTTGGCAATCTTTGGCAATTCCGGCGATCTTTCTTACACTCCAATCACCTTCACCAGTTCCGTCACCGCGTCTGCGCTCTTCTGCAAGGCGGCTTGCTCTTCCGGAGTCAGTTTGATTTCGATGATCTGCTCCAGCCCGTTCGCGCCCAGCTTGCACGGCACGCCCACGAATAGGTCCTTGATCCCGTACTCGCCCTGGAGATAGACGGCGCACGGCAGGATTTTTTTCTTGTCCTTAAGAATCGCCTCGACCATTTCTGTCGCCGAGGCCGAAGGCGCGTAGTATGCGCTGCCGGTCTTCAAATACTTGACGATCTCCGCGCCGCCGTCGCGCGTGCGCTGCACGATGGCGTCCAGGCGGTCTTTGGGAATCAGCTCGGTGATGGGAATCCCCGCCACCGTGGAGTAGCGCGGCAGCGGGACCATGGTGTCACCGTGGCCGCCCAGCACAAAGGCGGTCACGTTCTCCACGCTCACGTTGAGTTCCTGGGCGATGAAGGTGCGGAAACGCGAAGAATCCAGCACGCCGGCCATGCCCAGCACACGGTTGCGATTGAACTTGCTCAGCTTGTAAGCCGCCTGGGACATGGCATCCAGCGGGTTGGAGACGACAATCAAAATTGAGTTGGGCGAGTTGGCAACGACCTTGGCCACCACGTCCTGCATGATTTTGAAGTTGGTGTTGAGCAGGTCGTCGCGGCTCATGCCCGGTTTGCGCGCGATGCCGGCGGTGATCACTACAATGTCCGAATTCGCGGTGTCAGCGTAGTCGTTGGTGCCCAGCACATAGGAATCGCGCTTCTCCACCGGCATGGCTTCCAGCAGGTCCAGGGCCTTGCCCTGGGGAACGCCTTCCAGCACGTCAATCAGGACAACGTTGGCCAGCTCCTTGGAAGCGATCCAGTGGGCCGCAGTGGCGCCTACGTTCCCTGCCCCGACGATAGTCACTTTCTTGCGCATGAAAATATCTCTCCTGAAAACCTGCTGGGTTAGATTTTTGCCAGTTGGCCCGCCATGTTGTTGATCATCTGCGTGGCGAATTCGCTGGTCTTCACCTTGGTTGATCCGGGCATCTGGCGCTCAAAGTCATAGGTCACCATCTTCTTCTGGATGGTGGCTTCCATGGCGTTTTCAATCAGCCGCGCGGCCTCATTCCAGCCCATGAAATCGAACATCATGACGCCGGACAGGATCACCGAACCGGGGTTGATCACGTCTTTGTCCGCGTACTTGGGCGCGGTGCCGTGCGTGGCTTCAAAGATGGCATGCTGGTCGCCGATGTTGGCGCCCGGCGCGATTCCCAGCCCGCCCACCTGCGCGGCGCTGGCGTCAGAGAGGTAATCGCCGTTGAGGTTGGGCGTGGCCAGAATGTCATACTCGGCGGGACGGATGATGATCTGCTGGAAGATGGAGTCGGCAATGCGATCATTGATCATGATCTTCTTCTTCCACGCGCCGTTGCCGTGCGACTTGCCGATGGAATCCAGGCACTTCTTCACTTCCGCGTAGACTTCCTGCTTGAAGCTCTCGGCGGCGAATTCCATTCCCGGCTCAACCAGGGCCGCATTCTGCTCGATGGAAATGTTCGGATTATTGTCCTTGTTGTCCAGGATCCAGCTTTCGCGCTCGGTAACGATCTGGTCGCGGAACTCATCGCATGCCAGTTCGTAACCCCACTCGCGGAAGGCGCCTTCCGTGAATTTCTGGATGTTGCCTTTATGCACCAGGGTGACCTTCTTCCGCTTTTCCTTGATAGCGTGTTGGATGGCCATGCGCACCAGGCGCTTGGTGCCGAAGATGGAAATCGGCTTGATGCCTACGCCGGAATCTTCGCGGATGTGCTTGTTGGTCCCGGCCAGCATGGTGTTGTTGAGGAAATCAATCAGCTTCTTTACTTCCGGCGTTCCCTGCTTCCACTCAATGCCGATGTACACGTCTTCCGTGTTTTCGCGGAAGATGACGATGTCCACCTGCTCCGGATGCTTCACCGGCGAAGGCACACCCTGGTAGTACTTCACCGGGCGGACGCAGCCATAGAGGTCGAGAATCTGGCGCAGCGCCACGTTCAGCGAACGGATGCCGCCGCCCACCGGAGTGGTCAGCGGGCCTTTGATGGAGATGTGGAGGTCGCGGATGGCGTCAATGGTTTCCTGCGGCAGCCAGTTGCCGAACTTGGTAAAGGCCTTCTCGCCGGCGAAAGTCTCAAACCAGTGGATCTTGCGCTTGCCTTCGTAGGCATGCTCCACGGCGGCGTCAAACACGCGGACCGAGGCGGCCCAAATGTCGCGGCCGGTGCCGTCGCCTTCAATGTACGGGATGATGGGGTTGTCAGGAATTTGCAGCTTGCCGCCGCTGAAAGTGATAGCCTTGCCGCCTGCTGGAAGCGGTACACCGTTATATGAAGACGCCATTGGTTCCTCCACGGATGGAAATCCGTTCACAATCCAAACTTATTAAGTTAACATCCGCTGCGGACACGGCGCAATCGCCTGGAACGCGCAGAGCATTGTGAACGGTTCCTCCAAGTCTAGTTTTTCGGGAAAAAACCACCTATGACGAAGATCACACTGGTTCGGTTGGTGATTGTGCTGGGCATTTGCGGGGCGACTTTTGGCTGCCCTGCGGCCCTGGCGGCGGATACGCCTTATCTTTACAAAGTCAGCCTGGTGCAGGCCGCGCCGGGCAAGCTGCCGGAGCTGATTGACCTGTACAAAGCTCGCGCCGCGGGATTGAAGGAAGCCGGGGATGAGGCTCCGCTGTGGATGCGGCACAGCCAGGGTGACCACTGGGACTTGATGATCCTGGCGCCGATGGGAAGCTACGCGGATTTCTACAAGCCAGAGCGCGTCGCCAAGCGCCAGCAGGCGGCCCAGGCAATCGCGACCAAGATCGCGGAGAACATCGCCTGGCAGGAAGACTTGTTTGTATATGGTCCGCCGTTGGCTGATCTGCGGAAAGCCTTTGCCGCGGGAGCATTCTTCCACGTGGAAATGTTCATCGCGCTGCCAGGCAAATTCGCCGACCTGTACAAAGAACGCGAAATGGAAAACGTCTACGCCAAAGCAATCAAAGAGCCGGAGAATTTCATCTTCGTCCGCGACCAGGGGGCCGCGTGGGACATCTTCACCATCGGCGTGTTCCGCGATTTGAAACATTACGCCGAAAGCGCCGACGTCCCGGCGAAAGACCAGGAGGCCGCCGCCAAAGCCGCCGGCTTCGAAGCTCCCAGCCAGATCGGGCCGTATTTGCGGCGATTCATCCGCGAGCACCATGACACGCTGGCGGTGGCGGTGAAGTGACGGCCAAGGGCAACGCGGCATGATGAGGGCGCCCTGAAGCTGCATGGGTGACTGAATCATCTTCGGGATGTTTCGACTACGCCTTCACCCGCGACGCGGGCTTGGCCTTCGCTCAACATGACAGGGTTGGAGAGCTTCGATTGGAAAAACTTTCAATCGCCTGCGTCGAGGGCTAAGGTTGCTACTTCTTCATCGCCTGCTCCACTTCGTCGGCGGTGCGGGGCAGGCCTTTGCTCAGCATGACCAGCTTGCCGTCCGAATCAACGTAAAACACGTCTTCAATACGCACGCCGAGCTTCTCTTCCGGAATGTAAATCCCCGGCTCCAGGGTAAACACCATGCCTTTGTTGAGCGGCGCGGGGTCGTTGAGGTCATGGACGTTGAGGCCCACGTGATGGCCCAGGCCGTGGATGAAATATTTCCCCAGGGGCCCGCCGTGCAGGTCTTTGCCGTGGGTGTTGATGTAATCGAAGGCGACCTTGTAGAGCGAATCTGCGCCCGTGCCGCGTTCCAGCCGCGACATTCCCAGATGGAAGGCCTGGATGGCCGCTTCCTGCGCGCCGAGAACAATGTTGTAGATCTCGCGCTGGCGCGCGGTGAACTTGCCGTTGACCGGCGCGGTACGGGTGATGTCCGAGGCGTACATGGAATACTCGCCCGCTACGTCCATCACCACCACGTCACCGTCTTTCATGATCTTGTCGTCATCCGAGTAATGCAGCACGGTGGAATAGAAACCGGAGCCGACGATGGGCGAATACGCGGGGCGCTCGCAGCCGCGCTTGCCGAATTCATATTGCATCAGCGCGGAGATTTCGCGTTCTGAAACGCCCGGGTGGATGGCCTTGAGCGCCGCGCGGTGGGCCGCGGCGGAAGCGTCGGTGGCATGCGTGATGAGCTGGGCTTCGCCCGCGTCCTTGATCATGCGCAAGCGCCCGAAGAGCTGGTGGGCATCACGGAACGCGACGTAGTTAGGAAACGAGTTGCCGCGCCGCAACCATTCCATGGGGCCGGTGGAGGCCGTGGTCTGCCCGTTGCTGCCCAGGTCGGCATAAACCAGCGCGCGCGGCTGCGGCAGGACCTTCAGCAGTTCGTCATGCATTTTGTCCAGGCTGGCGACTTTGTCAAAGCCGGTGATTTTGGCGGCATCCGGGCTGTCCGGGCCGAGCTTGGGACCGGTCCACTTCTCCTGCGTCAGGTTGTGCTCAGGAAGAAAAAGAATTTCTGTATAGGGATTGGCGTTGATGAGGACCGCCGCGCCAGGCTCCGCCCAGCCGGTGAGATAGTAGAAGTTGTCTTCCTGGCGAAACCCGTAGAGATCGTTCTGGCCTTCCGCCTCGGTGGGAGCAAACAGGATCAGCGCGCCGTTGTCGGCGCTCATGGCTCTGCCCATCGCCACGCGGCGGGCGCGATAGTCGGCGTTGTTCTGGCGTTCGGTGGCGTAAGCGGCAACGGTTAAGAGTGCAAAAAGCAGGGCGAGTATGATTCTGCGCGGCATGGGTTTCTCCCGAATTCTTCCTGAATCGCTCCTGGAGCAAGCGCAGCGGATTCTACCATGCGCGCGCGGACGCCGTCGGCTTTGGACTCTGAGCTTTGCATATAATGTCGGCCGGGTTTGCAAACAAGAGAGTTTTTGATGGCTAATGAGAATCCGCTGCGCGGCATCAAGATCGTGAGCCTGTGCATCAACACGCCGGGGCCGGTGGCCGCGTCGCGCCTGGCGAAAATGGGCGCGCAGGTCATTAAGATCGAGCCTCCCACGGGCGATCCCATCAGGACCTTTGCTCCGGCGTGGTACCAGGCGATGATCCAAGGGCAGACGGTCATCACGCTCGACCTGAAAGAGCCTGCGCAACGCCCCAAGCTGGAAGAGCTGCTCGCTGGCTCCGACTTGCTCATTGCGTCGTTTCGGCCGTCTGCTCTAGGCCGCCTGGACCTGGACTGGGAGAGCGTTCATGCGCGCCATCCCAAGCTGTGTTTTGTGGGGATCATCGGCTACCCGGCGCCGCTGGAGGAAAAAAGCGGCCACGATCTGACGTACCTCGCGGAAGCCGGGTTGGTCAGGCCGCCGGAGCTGCCGCCCAGTCTGTTTGTGGATTTGGCTGGGGCCGAACGCTGTGTAAGCCAGGCGCTGGCGCTGCTGCTCAACTTTGCCCGGACGGGCGAAGCCGCGTGTGCGATGGTTTCTTTGTATGACTGCGCGCGGGAGCTGGCGGCGCCGCTTGAAGCCGGACTAACGCCACGGGGAAAGCTGCTGGGCGGCGGCCTTCCGCTCTACGGCCTCTACCAGGCCAGCGATGGCTGGATTGCGCTGGCTGCGCTGGAACCCCGCTTCGCCGAGCGCCTGCTGGCAGAGTTCAAGCTCCAGCAGGCGGACCACGGCGAATTCGTCCGCATCTTTCGCGAGCGAAGCGCGCTTGCGTGGGAGAGCTGGGCGGCGGAGCGTGATTTACCGATCGTCGCGGTGCGATGACCCGTCATCGCCCCCAAACTTGGGCGAACAGGAAGTAGAGTGCAGTGGCGGAAGGAGGCGTAATAAGGTGGAATGTCGCGGTTTGGCGGGCCTTACGGTGCGTCGCTGCGGTGGAGATGGCTGCAGTGCCTCATGGCGGGACGCCGCCGCCGTATAGGTGTAAGTTATTGATTCCGCGTGGCAAGTGACAGCGAGATAGCAACTCCCACTGCCTCGCCGCGATTTGGCGCAGCAAAAGGCGATCTCAGGCGCATTTCAGGCGGAGACGGCGCAACTGACAGGCTGGACGAGTCCAATAAATCCCACTGCCATCCCACTGCCATCATTTTGAGCCATCCCGAGCCAGCGCGCGATGGCTCGCGGCCCGTTCTTTGAACTCAACCACCGAGTCAAGGAGTACCCGCCACCAGCCGCCTGGGCGAAGCTGATATCCACGCAACAGCCCCGCCTCCAGGTAACGCAGTACGTTAGACTGAGAGGTCTTCAACTCCTCACAGACCCAGCTCACGCTTACGAATTTCTCTTGGAATAATGGCAGCTGTTCGGGCTTGCGTCTCATGCGTGGGCCTCCGCCTTCACCTTTTGCCTGAGATGCGCCTGAGCGCCCACAGGACGCGATTGACATCGGCCAGCGTGCGCAGTTGAGGATTGGAGCGTCGGCCGAGCGGTGACGAAGGCGACGCCAGCAGCGCGTCCAGGCGAGCGCGCGTCCAACCCATGTTGGAGAGCTGCGCGTCAATCATGCCGATATCTTCGGCCGTGGCGATGGTGAGCTTGCCGCGCTTTCCGTGGCGGCCTTCGGTGCCGGCGTCATGGGCCTGGTCTTTGTCTTTGATGCGGGAGCGGAAGCGCCGCGGCCGCGCGTCGGGCCTGGTCTCAGCGATCCCCATGCCGCTCTGGAGAACATTGATCAGCGAGGAAGCTTCGGCCAGTGTGAGTTCGCTGAAGCTGGCTATAAATCGGTTGACCTGTTCCGAAGCCCATGTCAGTCTGGCCTCGCGGGCGCTAACAATCAACTCGCGGCGGGCGTACTGGCCCCACAGCGTCTGGAGGCGCTTGAGTTGGTCGCGAGTGATGTTCGTCTCGGGCATTGGCTATTTGAAAAAACCCGGATCGCGAACCTGCTTGATGCCTTCGCCTGGATGCTTAACCATGGAGAATGCGTGTTGGTGTTCAACAAACTTCTTAGCATTGTCGCGCGGCCATCCTTTTGGCTCGTCGTCCCAATCGGTTCCACTATTGACCAGGTGATCCACCAACTCAGCCTCTGTTGCGAAAGCAGGGGTGATAGGTTTGCCTTCGCTGACGGTCTCATAGACCTGGAAGTGCGTGGCTTCTTCCGCTGTCCACTTGCGCTGGCGATACGAGATTTCATCTGGAGGCGCACCAGCCCATTCCCAATAATATTTGCAGTAGTCCACCTGATCGGGATGATTGCCCGCTCGCCAGAGATCGAGCTCCGCCATCCACTCTTCTGAGGCGCTCTCATAGTCGTTATCGCAGGTCGGAATCAGCTTGCCTACCTGCTCTGGTCTCTCGGCGTTATCCTTCGTGTACCTCGGATGCTGCCAGTCAGGTGGAACCCTTCTGATCTCCATGCCCATTGTTGTTTCCTCCAGGCCTTTAATTCTACTTCTGCATCGGACGCCGGCACGTCGGGCAAATATTCTTACCTTTGATCTTCTTCCGCTGGTCCCGCATCCGCTGCGCGCTGTCTTTGTCCCTGCACGCTTTGGAGTAAAACATCCGTTTGTAATCCGTCGAGCCATCAGACAGGACCAGCTCACGCTCGCAACCGCAGATGCAGAACCTGGCCATTGTTTGTATGTACCCCTTGGGATCGCCCCACGCTACTAAGGTTATGGTCTCCTAGGATCGTAACGAGCGCCCGTTCGGCATTTGGACGGCTGGCCGCTATTAACGCTCTGCCACACACCGGAGAGTTCCCAGTCTGAATGTCTCCGGCTAAAACCCCGTTCACTTTTGGGCAACCCCAAGCGGTACAGACCGCCTCATTCCTTCTGCATGTCCGCTTCGATTTCCGTGATCTCAACCGACGATTTGTCGTCCGAAGAATTGAAGGGGATCGCCCAGGGACTCACGGAAGTGGCCGAAGGGAAGATACGGCCACTCTCAGGGCATTTCATTTGAAAGGCCTGAAGTCCGATCCTCAGCGCGGTGTCGAAGCTCATCCGTTTGTGCAGGGCGATAAATCTGCCCAACAGAAGCCTTTCCTTCATGTCCAGCTTCGCGGTCATGGCGTCGGAGAATTCCTTCTCCAGCCGGGCGATCTTGCGCCTGGCTCCGCCGCGCATAATGGAGGTTTTCCAGTACTTCTCGATCTGATTTCCGAGGTGATCGGTGAAACCTTCGGAACACAGCAGCTTTGCAATGACGACAGAACTCTTGATGCTCATTTCGCTCCTTCTGACAGCCTCACCTCGCTGATGCCGGTGCTTGCGAACACCGCGGCCGGCCCTTTGCCTATGACGTAGGGCGCCATCTCGACGCCGAGTTTCCACTTGGCCAGCGCGTCGTGCACGACGCGGTAAGCCTCTGCCGACAGCGCTTCGATCACGGGCTCGTGATCGGTGCACTTGTGGATCGCGATGACGCTCAGGCTGCGGTCCGGCGTGACCGACGCGCTGACCACGCACTTGCATGTCTGCGATTTCAGCGTCGCCGCGAATTTGAGGATGACATCAGCGCTCATGCTGATCTCCGCGCGCTGGTGTGCCGGCGGTCAAACGTGGTGCGGACGTCGCGCCACTCCGCAGCGGTTGTGCTCATGAACAAGCGCTTGGCCGGAATGCCAGGCGGTAGAGGAAGAGGCAGGTCCCTCTTGGCGCGCGCGGTGAAAAGAAGCCAGCGCCGGGATGGGTCCCAGAGCGTAGAGAGCCGCGGCAGTTTCTGCCGGGAAGCATATTCATGCGCCACGCTCCTCTTCGACTCGTATTTGATTCCTTCGGCCAGTTTGATCTTCACGATCCGGTTGGGATTGGCCTTCAGATACTCCAGCGCCTGATAGATGTCGCCGTGGAGGTCGGTGCGGACGAACTGCAAGTTGTAGCGTGCGCGTGGAAGGCTTGCCCACTCGCGATCACTGGCGACTTTAAATAGCTGGCTCATGCTGGCACTCCGGTTGCGTCGGCGACTCCGCCTGGCGCGATGCGCTCAGCGTGCTGGCGGAGCTTTGCGGCTTCAGCGCGCAGCTCGTCGGGCGTGAGAGTTGCTTTGGTGAGTTCAAGCTGGCGCGCGCCGGTTTCCATCGCGTCGGCGACGGCGATCAGCGTGTCGCGCTGGAAGCGTTGGCATTCGGCCAGGAATATGAAGAATGCTCCTGAGTTGGCGCCGACGGAGAGACTATTGTCGAGTCCTACAGCGACGACGTTCGCCGCCGGCAGGTTGAGGTGGGCCATCATGGTTTGCTCCTATTCACTGGAAGCCAGCACTGTTTGGTTATCTCGCGCCCGGTGAGCTGGCGGACGATGGTAGGGTCGGTTGCTGACTTGACGATGCGCAGCCCCTCGGCGGCGCGTCGCGCGAAAATGACCAGGCCTTTTGCCGACGCTCCGACAGCGCAGCCCATGGATGAATCGGCGATGGCCTTGTTGCAGGTTGTGGCGCGACAGACGTGTTGGGTCATAGCTGTCCTTTGTAGAGAATTGCCTCGATGCGTGCGACAAGGCGACGTGAGCAGGCGCGACAAAGATCAACTCCAAGTCGAAGATCGCTTGCTTTGCTGAACTGGCTCATATGGGCTGTGATGTCATCGCCTTTAACGAAAGGCCTGAAGTGGACGCAAAACTGAGCGAAGGCAAATTCCAGAACGAGATGGAGGGCGGGCTTGCGCCGCGGATTCATGCACATCTGGCAGAAGCCAAAGTTAACTCTAAAGGTCCTGATGCATCTGCGCCGTCGTTCGGTGAGGCGCCCTCGCAATGGAGGCAATATAGCGGCTTTCTTCACACGGCCTCCTTCTTTTCCGCCAGGGTGAGCTGGCCTTCAAACTCCGCCAGGTCGTGCGGGTCCAGGATCACGCGGACGCGCTGCGCCAGGTTCTTGATCTCCTGCACGTAAGGACGGGCGGTGTCGCGCGGTTCCTCGGCGCTGGTGATCAGGTAATAGCCGGGATGCTGGCGGCTGCGCGTTGCGCCCACGCGCACCTTGAAGTCAATCACCAGGCTGCGGATGGCGTCCTTGATCTCGCGCTCACTGGCCATGGGTCCGTGGGGAGAGCCGGCGGATTGCGCATCGGCGATTTGCTCCAGCCTGGCGATAAGATCTCGCAAGGTGATGGCCTTGCGCGCGCCCACGCGGAACAGCAGAATGCGGAGCAGCGCGCGCTGCAGCGGTGTGAGCGGCCACGGACCTTCGCCGGACATCAATACGCGGCGAGCGTGCGAGTCCGCGGCGTCCTCGCTCATGCCGGCGAAGACGCCCGTAACTCCTGCTTGGGCGCTCCGCTCGCGGGACGTCCGCGTTTGGTCTTCAATTTGCGGGGGGGGGCGTAGCTCTGCGCGATGCAGGCTTCTTGGCGTTGGGGTTGTGGCCTTTGGCGTACGGCGATGCGTTGCTCTTGGCTATTTCAGGGCATCCAGGTTTGCACGCGCACATACGTGGCGCTCTTGCTTTCATGATCGTCTCCTTCTTTGCTTCTGGTTCAGCCGGCGTCGCCGATGGCGGACGTTGCGGCGCTTTGTTGCTCAAAATTAGCCCGGCGTTGCCGCGCCAGGGCGAGTTCGGATTACGCGGCTTGCGCGGTTGCCCTTCGGGACGCTTTGCTTCAGCGATGGCGTCGCGGAGAATCTCCGGCCCAAGCTTTGCCGGCGCGGCCGCGCGTTTCTTGGCGTCCACGCGCTCATGCAGACAGGTCACGCCGTCCGCGCAGAACACGCAGAGCGGCTCTTCGTCGTCGCCGATGGTCTGCGCTTCGCAATAGTGACCGCGCAGCCGGCAGCGATCGCACGGCTTCAGCTTGATGTCGGCGCGAGCATCCGACCCATAGTCGCTGCCAGCGCCGCGCGGAGTTCCATTTGCGTTGTACTTCATAGCTCACACAATCAGATTGAAGGCTTCTTGCGCGCTGTCCCCGCTGGTGGCGACGGTCTCGCTTGGCGCCACCATTAAGCGCCGGTAATCGCAGTCCAGGCAGGCGGTCACACCGTCGCGGTTGATGAACAGGAAAGCCGAGCGTCCGCAGGTGCACGCGCCAGGCGCGGCGCTGGTGATGAGCACGGCGCCGTCATTGAACATGTAGGTCTGGGTTGGCGTTGAGATCATTTATTCGGCTCCTTCCAGTCGCTCAGTCATGAGTCCAGCTCCTCCGAGCTTCCTTGCGAAAAGAACCGGCGAGGGTCCTGCATGCGGAGCATGCACATGGTGAACTTCAGGAGCGGCATCACGTCCACGCCGCGCGGAATCTCCACGTAGAAGACATCCAGCGGCGAAGGATGCCCTGTCATGGAGGCGCTGGCAGCCTTGTGCGTCTCGGCCAGCAGCTTGGCGATGCGGGCTGCGCGCTCCTTGGCGATCCACTTCTCCTGCCGGAGGCGATGCCGCCAGATGAACAGACGCGCCAGAGCTTTGTCGCAGACGCGGTAAGCAATTGCGCCCAGGACGAGGAATTCAATTGCGTTGCGGAGGCTCATGCTGCGGCCTCGCTCAGCAGGTGATCGCTCAGATCGCCCAGGTCTTCGCCTTCAGGGATGCCGAGCCCGTGCGTGCACTCGCAATAGGCGGTCCACGAGCTGCCGTCGCCAAAGACCCTAAAGGTTTCAGTGCACAGCGCATGACGTCCGTTTCGACAGAATATGCAGATGAGGGGGAGCGTCATGCGGCCCGTCCTTTCTTGCCGGCGGCGGCTTCTTCTTTCACCGGCTCGACTTTCAGGTAGGGCGAGTTCTCGCGGACCATCACGGCTTGCGCGAAATAGCGGCCCACGTCGGCGGGCAGGCAATGCTCAACCATGAACTGGTGCGCGCCGTCGGCCAGGACGTAAATCACTTCGCGGCGGAAGAGCTTGCGGAAGAATTTACTCAGACCCGCTGTCTTAAGTGTGGCGCGGATGCGCATGACGGCCGTGCCGTCCACTTCAATGCTTTGTCCGCGGCTCAAGGTGATCTCATACGTCTCGCCGATGATGCGCGTGGACTTGGTCGCCTTCTTGGGGACGAACCCGTGTTCGTTCACCATGTCGGTGAGCTGGTCGCGCAGGCAGGCGACGCCTTCGGCGGCCTTTTCGACGTTGGCTTTTGCTTCGAGATAGAGCGCGGCCAGCGCGTCAATCTCTTTTTTCTCGGGGATGGGGGTTTTAACTGCCATGCGTGTTCTCCAGTCGGTTGTTGAAAGATTCTTTGGTGTTGAAAGACTCAATGATCCGGTGGCGCGAGCCCAGCGCGCTGCGCATCGCCATCTTGCGCCGGATGGCGCTGGCGATGATGGTGGCCACGGCGTGCCAGGCAGCGACCTTCTTCAGCAGGCGGGACATGTCGGACTCAAAAGCGTCGTATTCGCTGTCGCCCAACTCGGCGCGCAGCTCGTTCAGGATTGCCAGCGGCCGCGATGCCGGGATCTCCGCCAGGGCGAACCCTTTGTAAGCGGCGTAGAGATGCGTGAGCAGATCGGCAATGCGCGCGATGGGAACGAAGGTGGAATGGATCATTGCGTGCCTCCGGCTGCCGGCGTTGCCAGCGGAGATCCCGCCAGCGGAGATCCTGCAAGGAAACGTTCGACCGCTTTCTGCGTGCATGCGCTTCCGCAGGTTGGTGATGATCCTTTGCGTCGCGCCGACTTAGCGTCCCACGCGTCAATGATCAGCGTCGCAGTCAGCCTGGTGTCCTCGGCTCCGCGCTTCGGTTTCACGCGCAGCACGCGCCAGTGATTGGTCTCGCCTTTGAGCGCGCCACAGACGGCGCACTTCACCGTATCCACCGTGTGCTCATTCATGGCGTCACCGACTGAAAGAAGCTGCCGGAGAACCACGCCACCAGGATGTTCACCAGGAAATAGACCGCGGCCATGACAATGACCCAGGTGGCGGCGTGCTCCATGCGCCGGTCTGAGTTCCACGCAAGCTTCCAGGCGATCCGGTCCAGGCGTTCGGCGGCGCGGTCCGCGCGTGCGCTGAGTTCTGACCAGGTCATTGAACCCTCGCAGTTCCGTGCGTGTGTGCGGCGGCAAAGTCATCGCCCTGGGATAGGAATTCGCAGAACCACGACTTGGCGTCAACACCTGGTGTCGGCAGCGCCTCTATCGGAGCCTTCCACCGCTCCGTCGACGAGCAGCAGCTACAAATGAAAACCCGGCAGTGAAGACAGAACGCAACATGCTGCCAGGATTCAATGTGCGATCTTAGGTCTGTGTAGAAGAGGCTCAAAAGATCCTGCGTCGAGGAGCAACTGTGAATCATTGCGCGTCTCCGTCCTTCTGGCGGTCGCGCCGGATTTTGTTGATGCCGCCGAATAGGTATCGCGCTGAGATGTATTTCGTCTCGCGGCCTTTGCGCAGGTCCTTGGCGTATGAGTTAGAGACCAGATATTTCACGTTGGCCTTCGGTCCCAACTCCGCGCGGATGATCTTTTCGGCTTCATCTTCCTGGATGCCGGGCAGCTCGGCGCCTTTGCGCAGGCGCGATGCCCACTGCTCCATATCCAGCCTGTTAAACGTCGTCTCGATCTCATGCGATCCAGCGAAGAGCAGCCCGCTGTGCGGAGGCATGTCGTGCAGTTCGCGCACCGTCTCCAGGCAGGGGATGTCTAGGTGCTGGGCTTCATCGAAAATGAAGAGAGATTTGCGCCCGCGCAGATCAAAGCGCAGATTGCGGAAAATGCGGCGTGTATCGCCCGTGCTAATGGAACGTGCGGCGATGGCCACGTCCTTCATGAGCTGCGTCGGGCGAATTCCCTGGCTGCAATAGATGTAGAAGGCGCGACGTCCGTGGCCGTTCTTGACCAGGTCCTGGCGGTTGAGTTCGGCTACCAGGCTGCGCAGCACGAAGCTCTTTTGTGTTCCCGGAGCGCCGCGGAAATAATAAGGGACGCCCCAATCCAGAGCTTCATAGAAGTACTTGCGCAGCAGGCGCACGTTCTCGGTTTCGTAAAGCGCCCCTTCAGTCTCGGTTTCAAGACTGACAGGCTCCGCCTGCATGAAGCTTTCCACGGCCGCGCAGATCGCGGAGTCGTCGCCGGACACCTCGTGATAGCGATTGTTCAGAAAGAGGTTGAGTGTGGCGTGGGAATAGTTGACGCGCTTCGCCAGGTCCTGCTCGCCTAGGCCACTCAAAGCCATGTATTTCCGGGTGTCGCGTATTACTCTGGTGCGCCGTGAAGCAGACACGGCAAGAAGGTCCCTGCGTTGTTTCCAGGAGAGTGCCATGGTTTAAGGTTCCTCAAAGTAGCCGTCCGCAATGTCATCAATGTGCAGGCGCGGTTGCGCCGGCGCGTTGACCGCCTTGGGAACAGGCAAGGCGTGGATGATGGGTTTGATCGAGCTGGCAGCACCCCGATGCTGGAGTGCTTCAAGTTCAGTGACGTCGCCGGCCAGCAAGCGGTGGTTGCCGAGCGCGGCCAGATAGTGTTTGGTTGCGGTGAAAACCTGGCGGCGCGCGCGCAGCGACGAGCGGATGGCTTCGACTGGCGTATCGCCGTGGACCAGCAACTCCTGCGCGCGCAGGTTGCCGAGGAACTTTCCTTCCGGCGTGAGCGCGATGGCTTCACCAACACTGAGCGGATCGCAGGCCACCAGCACTTCGCGCTTGATCTCCAGCATGAGCGCAGCGGCCGATTCTGCGTCCGCCGGCTGATAGCGCGCATTAAAGAGATCGACGCATCCGCCTTCGGACACCACGCGCTTCTGGCGGTCCCAAAATAGCTGCGCCACGTCGGCCAGATTCACCGGCTGGCGATTCTTGGGCGGAAGCTGCGCGTCATAAATCTGCTGCGGCGTCTTGCCGTTCATTCCGCGGCCGCTGTGCTTGAAACCGGAATTAAAAGCGTCTATCCAGTTGGCCGCGGTCTGTATGAAGTCGCTCGCGGCCGGCAGCGGAGAGTTGTCGGCGTCGCCGGCTTTGACCAAACGCTGGTGTTCTTTCAGCAGCTCGTCGGCAAACTCGGAGCGCGTGGCAATCGAGCCGCCGCAATAAGCGCTTCCCCAAAGAACGTCAAAACGCTGGTGGAGAGTCTTGAAAAAGGACTCGATCTGCTTGGACTGCGGATGCTTGGGCCACCATCGGATCATCTGTAGCCGCTGCGCTCACGCCTGTCCTGACGGCAAGGGGATTCCGCGCGTGCGCAACTTCATCTTGTTTCAGTTCTGCCTGCCGTGCCAGCGCGATCACGCCGACGACTGCGAACGCATCATGCAGAAGATCGCGGCGCCGCTGCCGGAAGTCTTACCGCGGAGACGCGGAGGCGCCGAGAATACGTTGCGGATTCCGGCGCGCCAGGTGGGGAAAAGTTTGGCTGCGGGCATCATCAATGGCTGCATTCTCTTGGTCGCAATGCTCGCGCCGGCAACCATCCGCGCCCAGACGCCAGACACGCACAGCATCCAGAAAATCTATTACCGCCCGGAGAACTGCAAGCAAACCAGCCGGCCGGAGAAGAACGTCGTCATCTCGAATGGCGTGGCCACGGCGTGCAGTCGCGTGCTGGTCTACTTCGCCGCGGTTACCTGGGACCCAGGAACAAAAGCCAAGCAGCCGCCACCGGCGCTGATTGAAGTCTCCACGCGGACCACCTTCGTTCCGCCACAACATCCCGACGCGCCCGGCATCTGCTTCCGCTTTCAACCCGCGGACTGCAGGCCGCTGCTGCGCGACATCAGGTTCGTCTGCAAAAACGTTTGGTGGACTGAAGGGCCGTGCGCGCAGAACAACGCCGCGGCGAACCCGTCCGGTCCGGTGAAAACTTCCAAGGAGGAAAAATGAAATTCGGAAACCTTATTCGCGGCTTTGCCGCTCGCGTGCTGCTCCCGCTGGGGATGGCCAGCCTTCTGTTGACGGCCGGCTGCCGGCACAACGTGAACACGTCCAACCCCGCAGTGGTCCAAGCGTCCGCGCTGGCCGACGCCGCGGACACCTGCAAGCTGCTTGAAGATGGCCTGGCCTCGGCGAATGCCGCGGTGGAGAAGCTGGAGACGGCTGAACCAGATTACTACGCGCATGTGAAACCGCTGCTGAAGAAGATGTCTGCCGCCAACGTGGTGGCCATCGAGAAAATCCAGGTGGCCAAAAACGGCGGCACGGCTGACTGGAAGGGCGCCCTGGTCGCGGTGGCTGCGTCGGTCTCGCCTTCTGACCTTACGAGCGTCGGCGTTAAGAACCAAACTTCGCAGCTGATCGTGGAAGGCAGTATCGCAGGCCTGGTCGCCACACTGGAAAGCTTCAAAGCCAAGTTCGGAGGCCCGTAGGAAGTTGTAGCCACGGTGTGGCCACAATGTGGGCTCGTGAAAGTATCGCGCGCCGCCGGCGCTGAATGGCGGAGAAGGAAAAAGAATCATGGACTACACGCAACTTATCGCGACTCTGCTGCCGATCTTTGCGCAAGCCGGGCCGCTAATCGTCGCCGACATCGCCAAGCTGGTCCACGGCAATCCGCAGGCCCAGGGCGAAGCCGACGCGGCTTACATCGCGCGCATCGGCGGACTGATCGATCAGGCCGTGGCTGCGGTCAAAGCCGACGACGCGAACATTCAGAAGTAGGAAGGCTTTCCCGAAGCGCGCTGCTTCGCAACGTCACAAACCGAAACAGGAGAACTGAAAACCATGGACGAGAAACAGAAAGCATTCGAACTCGCAGAGAGCAACCTGCAGGCTGCGGCCGCCGGAGTGAATGTCACCAAGAGTGCACTCATCACGGCGGGCCAAGATTGGAAGGCCGCCATTGACAAGCGCATCGCGGACGGTCAGGCGGCGGCCGACAAAACCGCCGGCGCAGCCACTCCGGCTTAACGCCAGATGAGCTAGCACGGGAGTTGCTTTCCGTCAACCGGGGGTAACTCCCGAGTTAGCCGAAAAGTGGGGGGTCTGGCAAAAACTGGCCAGGGTAGCCCCACAAATTCTTTAGAGGGGTCTTGTCACGCGCAACACCGGGCAAGGAATTGGTCTGGCGGCATGGGTCAGACCCCGTTTTAAGAAAATTTCACAAGATCGGACGACCGGAGGGGTTCGGTGAACAGAATCCGTGAATTTCTCAAAGGCAAGAAGACTTACCTCTCGGCCGCGGGACTGGCAATCGTCGCCGGCCTGGGCTGGTGGTTCAACGCGTTCAACGGAACTGTCGCCACAGGAATGCTGGCGATGGCCGCAGGGCTGGCCGGACTCGGCGCGAAAAGCGACCGCGCGGCGCAGATGACCATGATCGCGCTGGAAGACGTCCGCCGCGTCGCGCAATCCAAGCAGCCGCTGACCGGCGCGCAGATCGCGACCATCGTCGGCGACGTAATCGCCGGAGCGACCAAGGCTGGATTGAGCATCACGCCGCCGGGCGCGCCTGTGCCAGTCAATGTCGCGGCGCCAACAACCGGTGTCGCGGTTTTCAATCCGAAGAGCACGGCCGGCAAATGAATCTCGGCTCCCTCACTACCGGCGGCAAAGAACTGATGCGGCATGCGGTGATGGGCACCAGCATGGGCGTTGGCGGAATGATCGCGTGGAAGCTGGTGGAAAACGATCCCCACGCAATCATTGACACTTTCCGGACGTGGGGCCCGCTGAGCCTTCTGTGCGTGTTGGGCCTGGTGATGGTGAACAGCGGGTTTCGCAGCATGGTGGAGGCGGCCAAGGAATCATCGGCCGCGCAGCAGCGTCTGGCTGACGCGGTGAATTCCATAGCGAACAAAGACAGCTATGAGACCCAGCAGCAGAAGATCCTGCTGGACCACGTATGCACCACCATGGAAAAGGTCCTGGAAAAGCTGGAGACGGTTGAGCGGAATACAGAATCACGCGGAGCCGGAACATGAGCGCGTCGCCACACGATGTCGAGACCCGCAAGCGTTTGCGGGGAACAATTCTGGAGCTGGTCAATGAAGGCCATGAGAAGCAGCGGTCGCGGATGGACCACGTCGTTTTGTGGGGCGTTCTCCGCAAGATGCTTTTCGACGTTGGCCAGAATGACGTTCTGACCATCCTGCAGGACCTGAAGGAACGCGGCTACCTGGTGTTTCAGGAAGAGCGCAATCGCAAAACGAACGACCTGCGCATTTCCCAGATCATGATCACGCCCGATGGGCGTGACCTGCTTGAGGGAAGTGAGGACGATCCAGCGGTGCATGTTTTGAGATGAGGGCCGGACTGCTTGGGCACTGTCACGCGTGCGGGGCTCCGGAGTGTTTGGCGCGACGTGCAACAAGTGCAGGGACGGAGGGCACGCTGACCTGAACTGCCAGAAGTGCCCGAAGGCAAAGAACGGCGCGGGGCTGAAGTTGGAGAACGATTTTCAGGCGGATGATTCTCGTGGCGAATAAGCGCAGACGAAAAGTCGGAGAGCGGCCGCAAGTCCGGCAGCCGCTCAAGATGGACCGGCTTCCGCAGGAGCTGCTGGACCGCGTGATGAAAGAACGCGCCGCCGGCCGGACGTGGAGCGAGATCCAAGACATGTCGCCGAGCTTTAAAGAGTGGGAGACGGTCGCCGCCGACGCCGAGACATTAAAGCAGTTCCCCGGCGGGCGGATTCCGCAGACCACGCTGTTTCGCTGGTACGACCTGCGAGTGGAGCAGGTGAAGCGCGAGATGCTGGCGGACCAGACGCGAGCCCGGGAGATCGCGGCGCTGTTTGCGGGAAAAGATTTTAAGGACTTGCCGGATGCGGTTCGCAACGCCCTGGGCGACCAGCTCTTCGCCATGATGCAGAACGCGGACGACAAGAGCCGGACCAAAGTTGTAAGCGGCTTGTTGGCCCTGGGCGAGTTGCTCTCAAACCATCGGAAGCTGGACATCCAGGAGCGCAAGCAAAAGACCGACGAGCAAGCGTTGAAGCTGAAGATCGAGCAGATCAAAGACAAAGTCGTCGCGTTGAAAAAAGACGTTGAGAAGAAGAAGCAGCTCAGCCCCGAACAGCTGAAGCAGAGAGTGGACGAGATCTACGGACTTGGCGCAGCGTAAAACAATCCGGAAGAAGGCAATCGAAGCGGTCGCCACGGCAGCGGTCCTGGTGTCGCTCTACGCCTACCTGATCAAAAACGCGGTCGCCTAAACCAAGGACTTGGCGCGGCTATTTAGCCAAGGGAAAAGGTTGGGTAGCGGAGAATCGCCAGAGCTGCCGGGGGCTTGAGCAATCAGGCCCTCGGTAAAACTTCAAGAACAGGAGAAAAGGAAATGCCCAAATTTTCAGTGAAGACGCCGGTACGACTCGACGGTGATGACTACGCTCCGGGGGAGAGCATTGAACTCACCGCAAAACAGGCCGCCGCAATGGGCGAAGACGTGGTGACCCCGATAATCGAAACGAAGACCAGCGGCGCGAACGGGAACGGCCCTGACCTGGCCAAGCTCACCAAGCAGGAACTCGTCAACTTCGCGAAGGACACCCTGGGGCTCGAGCTCGACATGGCGCTGACCAAAGATGAAATGCTGGCCGCCATCGAGACCAAGAAGGCCGAGGCAGGGAAGTAAGTGCCCTACGCCATCCAAGCCGATCTTTCGCCGCGCCGGATCACCGCCGCTGAGCTGATCCAGCTCACTGACGACACGAATTCCGGCGCGGTGAATGCTCAGGTGGTCACTGACGTTCTTACGGAGTCGTCCGCGCTGATTGATTCCTATTGCCGCGCGCGCTACAACGTGCCGCTGCAGGCGTCTGACCAGGTCAAGGGGATTTGCCTGGACATCGCGGAATACAAACTCTATCTGCGGCGCAAGCGCGTGAAGGACGACGTGCGCAAGGCGTTTGAAGATGCCGTCTCTTTCCTGCGCGATCTGTCCACCGGCAAAGCCGGGCTGGACCAGCCTGTATCCGCAACGCCGCAGTCCGGCGGCGGCGACGTGCAGAGCACTGACGTGGAAGAGAAGTTCAGCGACGACAACCTGGCGGGGTTTGTCTGATGGCGGAGTTTAAGTGGAAGGTCAATGCCGAGCCGGTGAAGTTCGCGCTGAAGAACTTTTCCGACAAGCTCAAGCCGGAGCCGTTGCTCAACATCGCGGGCGCCATCATGCGCAGCTCGATTGAACAGACGTTTCGCGACCAGGGGTCGCCCGCTGGATCGTGGCCTCCGCTGGCTGCGTCCACGTTGAAGCGCGGCAAAGGCGGGATGGGCAGGAAGATCCTGATCCAGAGCGGGCGGCTGAAAAACTCCATCAACTATGAAGTCGGCGGCAACACGCTGACTATCGGCACAAATTTGAAGTACGCGGCCATCCAGCAGGAGGGCGGCGTCGCCGGACGTCGCGGGCCTTTCAAGAAAAAAGGCGGACGCCGTCCGGTAATTCCAGCGCGTCCGTATCTGGTGTTTCGTCCCGAAGATCCACAGCGCATGGCCGATGCCATGGACCGCTACATTGACCAGGCCGCGCACCAGACAGGACTGAAGTAATGCCGACGCAGCTCAAGATCGAAGATGTCCATTCCGCCCTCCTAGCTGCATTGCAGGCGGACGCCGGGATCGCCGCGACCCATGCCCTGGTCGCGGCCGTCACGGACAAGACGGTGGACGCGGAAGGCAGCCTGATCGCGATCCCGCCGGCCGTGCTTCCTATCTACTCCAGCACGCTGGATGGCGAGCGCGGAGACACCACGCGCACCACATACAGCACGGACCATGAATTCCTGATCTTGTGCGGGGCGCAGGACCTTACCGGCACGGACAATGAACGTATCGGCTGCCAGAAGTTGATCTCACTGGTGAGGAAGGCCGTGGCCGGATTGCGGCTCACGCTGGCAGATGGCGGCAAAACCGATCCCATCAAACTCAATGGTGTGGAGTTCTTTCAGTTCGACCAGAACGGCACCTGGTTCGGCGTAAAGGTGCTTGTTACCGGTGCTGCGCAATTTAGCTAAGGAGAGCCATGAGTAAAAGCAACACGTTCGAGCTTGATCTGTTGAAGTTGATCCTGAATGCCACGGGCATCGCTAATATCGCCGACAACGCGGCAACTGCGCCGCTGACGAACGTGTTTGTCGCGCTGCACACTGCCGATCCGGGAGAGGCTGGCGATCAGACCACCAGTGAGGCCACCTATACCGGGTATGCCCGCGTGGCCGTGGCCAGGACGTCCGGCGGCTGGACTTGCAGCGGCACATCGCAAGCCGTAAATGCAGCGACGATTACGTTCGGAGCGTGCACGGCCGGTTCCAACACGATCACCCATTTTTCCGTGGGAGTGGCCACTAGCGGGGCCAGCAAGATTTTGTATAGCGGAGCGCTGACGGCATCACTTGCCGTGAGCGCGGGGATTACGCCCAGCTTTGCAGCCAGCGCGCTGACCATCACCGAAGACTAAAGAGCTTTAATGGCCATCACCTTCGTCAATGCGGGAACAGTAGCGGCTGGCACCGGGGCCATCAGCCCGGCGCTGCCTGCATCCATTTCCGCCGGCGATATCCTGCTGCTGTACCTGGCAACGTCAAACCAAGCCATTACCATTCCCACTCCCAACGGCGGAACGTGGACGCAGCTCAATAATTCCCCACAGGGAACGGGCACAGCGGCCGCAAGCGGGGCAACCAGGCTCACATGTTTCTGGTCGCGTTACAACGGCACGCAGGGAGCGCCAACCACCAGTGATTCCGGCGATCACCAACTCGGACGGATTCTGGCTTTCCGCGGCTGCGTGGCTGAAGGCAATCCCGCACAGGTCACCGCCGGAGGAGTTGAGGCAACGTCCGACACCAGTGGCTCGATTCCGGGCGCTACAACAGATGTTGACGGCTGCATGATCGTGGCCGCGCTTTCCTGCGGCCTCCCCGATGCAACCGGCACAGCCAACTTCTCCGCATGGACCAATGCAAGCCTGGCCTCAATCACCGAAGCAACTGACGACACCAATAACTCCGGTCTCGGCGGCGGACTTGGAACAGCCTTCGGCATTTTGACGACGGCCGGCAGTTATGGCGCTACAACAGTCACGCTCGCCAATTCGGCGGCCAAGGGTCTGATCAGTATGGCGCTGGCGCCGGCGCGCGACGCCAGCAAGCCAACGTTCGTGCAGAAGGCAGGAAACAATTCTGCGTCCGCGGCTTCTCTCGCCGTCGGCTCAGGGCAAGGGCTTGCCACGCTGACGGCCGGCGATTGCGTTGTGGTGAACGTCGGGCATTTTGGAATTGGAACGCCAACGGTTACCGACAACGCTTCTGGCGGCTCAAATAGCTACGTCCAAACCAGCACAGCGAACACCGGCGCGGGTGGAACGGTCAGGCAGTTCGTCGCCAAGAACGTCAACTCTGCCAGCACCATCACTGTGACCGGTAACGGATCATCGGGCGAGATCTCAATCAGCGTCCTGGAATTCAAGAATTGCGATACTGCTTCGCCGGCGGACGGAACAAATTCCGCTACCGGAACAAGCGCAGCGCCTTCGGTGAACGTGACGGTTGGCTCCGCCGGCGACATCCTTGTCGGCGCGATGACCCAGGACACCACTTCACTCACTCCGATTCAAGGCGACGGGTTCCTCATCGCCAATCAGCAGCCGGCTGTGCCGCAAGATACTGGCACACACCAGCCGATAAGCGATGAATGGGTCTACGATTCGCCCTCGGGCAGCCACGCTGTGGCTTTCTCGGTAGGGTCAACATCGTGGGCCATCGTTGGAGTGGCGCTGAAAGGTACCGCGGGCGGAGCAATGTCCGCTTCTTCATCCGGCACTGCATCCAGCACGGCATCGCTCACGGGAGACGGCGCATTGGCTGGCGCGGCGACCGGCGTGGGCGCAAGCACGTCCGCGCTGGCAGGCGCAGGCATTCTCGCGGGAAGCTCCGCTGGCAGCGCGACGGCCACCGCTACGGGCGATCTTCTCAGCGCCATGTCGGGCACAAGTGCAGGATCTGCGACCGCTGCCGGATCTCTGCTTGGAGCCGGGACACTTGCCGGAAGTTCGGCTGGCGTGGCGGCAGGCACATCCGTTCTGGCGGGAAACGGAGCAATGCTAGCTAGTTCGGCTGGAGTTGCATCGTCCACCGCGGCCCTTGCAGGAGCGGGCGCGCTTGCTGCAAGCTCCGCCGGCATTGCGGGGAGCACGTCCGCACTCGTTGGAAACGGCGCGCTCGTTGGCTCGTCTTCTGGAACTGCGACCGTAGCCGGAACAATCACCGATCTTGGCTCAGGGCCAACAGGCGCATCGGCAGGATCGTCAACCGTTGCCGGAACGCTGACCGCAAGCGGATCCCTGGGCGGCACGTCCGCAGGAGTAGCCGCGTCGAATGCGGCGCTTACAGGAACGGCTGATCTTGCCGGTACCGCGCCTGGTTCCAGTATCAGTACCGCGCTACTGGGCGGATTCGGCTCGTTTACCGGCAGCGCATCGGGGTCGTCCATCGCTACAGGAATTTTAAGTTCCCCCGAAGTTGCTTTCCAGGGACCATTCGGATATGCGCCTGGATCGGGATCATCCATGGGCAGGCGTGGCGGATTGACTACGACCAGCGGCACAGGGAAGACCGGAAAAACTTCGCGCACCAAGTAGGAGGAAACTTTTAATGAGCGCAGATTTTGTCAACGTCAGACTCACCCCATTCGGAGCGCAGCAGGCCGGCGAGGGGACGCTTCGCGTGACCGGCGGCGGCGGTCCGGGCGACTCAGGTTCCGGCCACCACGACTTCATCTTCAAGGCCGGCGAGGCGCAGCGCGTGACGCGCGCCTACGATTGGGAGCGAGTACTCCGCCACCAGCACAGCAACGGCCACCTGCTGTTTGAGATTGTGCCGGATGGCGAAGCCGATCCCGCCGAAACCAGGCACGCCAACCAACTGCGCGAAGACGGCGCCGACGCCGAGAGCACACCAACCGCCATTGAGATCGAGATCCCCGACGTGGACGAAGGAGACGGAAAATGAAGTTCTTCAACACACTGAAAATGTTTGGAGCGTGGCTGCGCGAGTTGCTCGTTGCCCTATTGCTCGGCGCTGTGCCGGATCGCCGCGTAGCGATCTTTGGCTGGCGTCGCATGGCGATGGCGCAGGTGCGCTGGGCCTTCGAGCCGCAGGACATCCTGGACATCAAGAACGTGGCCATCTCGCCCAATAAGCAGAACACGTTTCTTACGCCGGTCTCGGCGGCCAGCTACACTTACCGGCCGCGCAATCCGGGCACCGCATTCGCCGGCATCGTCCCGCAGTTCTATTCTGACGAGCAACTGGCCAACAAGGGCCATCAGTGGCCCACGGTGAAGCAGCGCGTCGCTCAGGACACGTCCTATGATTGGGGCTTTGACCTTGATTCCTTCCTGGCCGGCTGGGCGCTGTTCTTTGCCATGGGCGCGGACACCGTCACCGGAACCGGGCCGTTCACGCACACTTTCAAGTTCCTGCAATCCACCAATCAGATGCCGGTGACCTCCATCCTCTTCCAGGAAACTTCGGACGTGATCTACCAGATCACGGACCTGGCCATCATGGACCTGGTGATCAGCGGCAAGGAAGCCGGACCGCTGCAGTGCCAGTTGAAGATGATTGGCTCAGGCAACGTGGAAGGCTCGGTGGCGTTCCCGGCATTGTCGGCGCCGCTCTATCTGATGGGGTCGGACTCGGACATCAAGATGGGGACGGCCGCGCCCAACATCTTCGATGCCAAACAGCAGTTCACGCTGTCAACCACGGTCCTTGGCGCCCTGGGCGCTCGCACCGCGTTCTATAAGTTCACCTACCAGAACGCCGCGGGAGAAACGCTGGCCAGCCAGGAAATGTCCATCGCCGTGCCGGCCAACAGCGTAAGCAAGGTCACCGGGCCGGCGGTGTTTCCCAAGGGCATCACGGCGATCAATATTTATGGTTCAACCACCACGGGCACGGAAACCAAGCAGGTGGCCACCATCACCACGGGCGGCGGTATTTTCACCGAGCCATCTACCGGCTTCGTCGCCGGCGCGGCGCTGCCGTCATCCACTACGGCGCTTACCAGCATCAAAGAGCGCGTGCGCGATTGGCAAGTGCACCTGGTGATGGAAATGCAACTCAACCGCGCTCCGGGTGGCGGTTTGTTTGGCACGTTCATGAAAGTGTTGAAGCAGCGCGCCAACTGGCAGATGAGCGTGGCGGCGAAAGACGTGGACGATCTGCGCACCATCGGTTTGAATGACACGCCGCAGGAGCTGCAGATCATCACCAACTCCGGCGCGTCGGCGCAGCTCACGCTGCAGTTCCCCGGGTCATACCCCATGGTGACGGCGGGATCGGCGTACGGCCGCGAGATTATCTGGCCCATTAGCGCCGGCGACCAGGACGTGTTCAAGAACTCACCGCAGGAAGTGTTTCAGGCGGTGGTGATCAATAACCAGGCTACCTACGGCGTTGGAGCGTAGGCAAAATGACGGAGCGGCAGCCCTAAAGGCGAGCCGCTCCGGACCCCTCAAACTTTAAAGGAGAACCAACATGCATTACGCAAACGGACAGGAAGCCAAAGCGGGCGACCTGGTTGTCAAACGCGAGCTTTATAAGGCCGGAGAAATTGAAGTCGGCAGCGAAACTATCGGCATTCTCTGTGGAGCGCAGAGCCAGTCGACAACGTGCAACGGAACTCTTGTTCCGGTCGCGAAGCGGCTCAAGTCTGAGCTGGGCTTCGGTCCATGGCTGCCTATCCACGGGCAGGAGTGGTCGGCGACGCTCAGCCAGTGTATGCCGGTTGATCCGTCTTCACTCTTCGCGGCTCCCACTTCAACTTAGGATTTTCGACGTTCGGCACGCAGTTCGGGGGAGCTTCCGTGCCGTGCTTCCCGTTGAAAGACGGGGGACCGGGGCCGCCGCCAAAAGCGGCCTCGGTTATAAAAAAGTTGGTGGAAACGGCAAGAGACAGGTGGTAACTTCTGATTCGTAACAAAGGGCCGCACCGCTTCGCGGTCCTGGACTGGAAACACTTCTCCGGTCCGCCTGGAGACTGACTGCTGCTCCGGGCCGCTTGCACGGCGAGCAATTCTGATCTGAAAAAACTCACAATCAAAAGTCAGGAGATCCTCGCCATGAACAGCGAATCGGGAACTTTGGAAAATGTACAAAATGTACAGATCACGCCCTCGACGCCTGCGCTGCTGCCGCTCGACCAGCCGCGCATCATCGCCATCCGCGACGGCAAATACACTTACACCTTCCACTTCAGCCGCATCAGCCAGGCGGAGTGGGAGCGCTACTTCGCCAGCATCACGGTGACCGCGCGCAACGTGACCGCCGGACGCGAAACCACCATTGACGCGCAGTCCGCACTGATCGAACTGGCTGAGAGCAAGCTCTTCAAAGTGGAAGGCTATTCCGGCGACATCATGGCCAAGACGGACTGGCAGAAACGCATCTGGCCGCGGCACATGCTGCCAGCGTCGCAAGCGCTGATTGACGTGCTCTCATCCACCGAGGAAGCACAGGCGCCCGCAGACGGCGATTCCATGGAGGTCCTGTTGGACGCGCTATGGTCGGCCGCCGCGGACGGAAGCATGACCAAGTTCAAAGGATTGGCCCATCGCTTCTCGCCTCCCACGGTGAACCATAAGCGCGCGTTCCTGAGCGCCGGCAGCAAGAGCACGGTGGTGGGCGGTTCGCGCGATGGCGCAACCGTCTTCAGCAAACGCCACAAGGCGCTGCTATCCATCTATGACGAGCTGGTTCTGAGCGTGGACGGCTACGCAATCAACGGGTGTCCGCTGGAAGGGCCGGAGAACATTCGCCGGGAGATGGACGCCTATCACAAGTTCGTCGCTGTGGATGAAATCTTCCGCGGCCCGGACATCAGCGAGGCGCAGGAAGCGGCATGAGGCAAACCTTACCGCTGATTGCCGCAGATGAACGCGGATCAGAAAATGCAGGTCAAGCGGCGCGGCCCATCAGGGCGCCGCGTCGCGCTGCAACAGGCGCACAATCGCACTCCGAGCGGAGGAACGGCCGTAAGAGGGGTGCGAATCTGTGATTCGCGTAAGCAACGACCTGGAAGGAGTCCGGTTGGCGATGCTGGAGTTGTGTGACCATTCCCAGCCGGACCCCGCAGCCACGCGGCGCGCGGACGCCATCTATGAAGAAGGCCAGCCAAACGCTCTTGAGCAGCTTGCCAAGCTGGCGCCGCGAACCAGGCTCTCGCCCGGATATGCGGAGCGAGCGGTGTACCTGATCTGGCTGGAGCAGATGCTCAATGCCGGCGTTGAGTTCACGGAGCCACTTACAGTGGAAGAAGCCGAAGGATTGATCGCGATCGCGCGCGGACGCGAACAGTGGAACGCCGACAATCCGCCTTGTGGTGACTGCGGCGCGCGCCTCCGAAAAGGAACGGCGCACAACTGCAAACAGAAGTTCATGCGGGAAAGGATGGGGCGCTGATGGCGACG